>DATIFQ010000261.1:0-2100 GCA_035455185.1 Bryobacteraceae bacterium
GGCGCTCTATGCGTTGAAGGCGAAGCTCGCCGCAGGCGGCAAGTAATACCGACGGCGGTAAACTCTGACTCGTCATGCCCGCGCTTGTCGCGGGCATCCACGCCTTGCTTGTTGAACGGTATCAGCGTGGATGGCCGGGACAAGCCCGGCCATGACGATGTGGAAAGGTCACGATCGACGACGGTTAGTATAACCTGCATTCCGCTTCCGCTCATGCTGTCGTCCCGGGCGAGCGAACGCGAGGCCCGGGACCCATGACCACCATGCCATCGAGAGGACAGGGATTATGGGTCCCCGCCTGCGCGCTAGGGCATGCACACATCTGGTGCGACGGATTGACTCGGGTGGGATTGAGGGGATTCCAGAATCGGGAATTTGTATGATGTTTATTGCGGCACTTCGGCTAGGGCGAGGTGCTGGCATGCTGCGGGAGAGCGACTGGTCACTGGGTCGGTTCGGGGATCGCCGTCTCGATTTAGGGGGGCGGCGCTGCTCGAACGTATGGTCGCGGGCAAGGATGTGTGCCTGCGGCGGCTGGCCAAGGGCAACCGGGCGCAGGAGGTCCGGTTCAACCGCTTCCTCGGCAACAGCAAGGTGACGGTGGCACGCCTGATCGAAGGGTGGAGCGAGGGCACGGCGGCGGTGGAAAGCCGCCACGTGCTGGCGATCCAGGACACCAGCGAGATCAACTTCGCCACCACAGCCGCGCGTCGGCGCGGGCTCGGGGAAATCGGCAAGGGCAACGGCCGTGGCGTGCTGCTGCACCCGATGCTGGCGGTGGACGCCGAGGACGGTACCTGCCTTGGTCTGCTGAGCGGGCAAGTGTGGACGCGCTGCGGTCGTCGCACCGTGCCGCACGACCGGCGCGACCTGTCGGACAAGGAATCGCGGCGCTGGATTGCGACCGCTCATGCGGCCAAGCCGCTGCTCGCTGGCGCCGCCACGGTGACGTCGATCGGCGACCGCGAGAGCGACATCTTCGCCGCCTATACCACTGTGCCCGAGCCGCGCTTCCATGTGATTGCCCGCAGCATGCATGATCGCAAGCTCGCCTGCGGCAGCGGTTTGTATGCGGCGAGCGAGCGCATGGCGGTGGTGGACGAGGACTGGATCGTGCTGCCGGCGCGCGCGCAGCGGCAGGAGCGCATCGCGCATCTCGAACTGCGCTTTGGAACCATCAGCCTTGCCCGGCCGCAAACAAAACTCTTGCATCATCTGCCCAAAAGCGTGTCGTTGACCCTGGTCGACGTGCGCGAGCCAAATCCGCAGGCCGGCACCGAGCCGTTGCATTGGCGGCTTTTGACCACCCATGCGGTTGAGAGTGTGCAAAAGGCCTGGCGCATCGTCGAATGGTACAAACGACGCTGGCTGATCGAGCAGTTCTTCCGCGTGCTCAAGACCCAGGGGTTCAAGCTCGAAGACAGCCAGATCACCACGGCTGACCGCCTGCTTAAGCTCGTCGCCATCGCCGCCAAGGCGGCGGTCATCACCATCCAGTTGCTGCAGGCGCGCGATGGTCACGGCCAGCAGCCGGCGCAGCTTGCGTTCAATGCTAACGAGGTTGCTGCCCTTGCTGCCCTCAATCACGATCTCGAAAGAAAGAGCAGAAGGCTGAGGAATCCGCATCCACCAGACAGCCTGGCCTGGGCCGCCTGGATCATTGGCCGCCTCGGGGGCTGGGACGGCTATTCCTCCTCCAAGCCGCCGGGACCCATCACCATCAAACATGGCCTCGAATACTTTCATGCCGTTGCCATAGGATGGAGCCTGAGAGATGTGTGCATGCCCTAGCGCCTTCGCGGGGACGACGGGCGGAGAGGACAAGCTCACGACCAACGGGCGCAAACCACTCATCTTAAGGGAAGCGACCGACTAGCCAAGGCTGGCGCGCGAGGCGAGCGGCGAATTGCAACGTGCAGCTCTGCCGGGATTGCGCGCGGCCACGCACCCGCTATGCTCGCGAGCGGGGAACAGGCAGCCTCCCCTTCAGATGGATCGCCATCCAAGCGCTGTTCGCCGCAACCCGCGGGGAGCGAGCCATGGATGGTACATTTCTTCAGCTTGCATTTTATCTGGCAGCAACGTTCGCCGCGGCATTGG
>DATIFQ010000262.1:0-3138 GCA_035455185.1 Bryobacteraceae bacterium
AAGCAAGATGAGGTCTGCTTTTTCGAGTTGGGCGTCAATGCCTTGATCAACCTCGCTGCCAGCACTGATCTTCCGATCGTGCCAGCTATGAATGACCTCGGCGGTCACCCCAAATCCGGCCATACGCGGTCACTTCAAAACCGGCCAACGGAGACACTCAGGGACAGATCCTTTTTAGCGGACAGCCGCACATTCCCGCAACACTTTTTCGCTTCGGCATCGCCGCGCTTGGCATAAACTGATCGAGACCGGACGGAGGATAGGGCAACGCAGGGATGCGACCCGAGCGCCGATTCCGGGGCCTAACCCTGCGGAGGCGGGCGCCGCTCGCCTCCGGAGTCGAAGCGAAGCGGAGACTATAGCCAGGGGAGGCAGGAAAGCGATAAATCCTGGGGTCGCAGGGGCAAAGCCCCCGGACTGCCGACATGTTGATCATGCCCGGTCCTCACCGCCGGCGGTTTTGGTGCGCCAGCTACGCGGGCCGCACTTCAGCACGTGACCGTGATGCAGCAGGCGATCCAGCATGGAGCCGACCGATGCGGTGTCGCCGAGCAGCTTGCCCCAGTCATCTACGGGGCGGTTTGACGTCAACAACGTGCTGGCGCGTTCGTAGCGGCGCATGACGATCTCCAGCAAATCCTCGGCCGCGGTCAGCGGCAGTTTCCGCATTCCGAAATCGTCGATGATGAGCAGTTGAACGGTCGCGAGCGTGTCCATGTATTGCTTCCGTGTGCCCTCGGCGACGGCTTCGGCGAGTTCCTCGAGCAGCACGTGTGTCTCGCGGTAGAGCACCCGATAGCCTTGCACGATCGCCGCCTGACCGATCGCCTGGGCCAGGTGGCTCTTGCCCGTCCCGCCGGGCCCGAGAAATAGCGCATCATCTCGCTTGGCAATGAAGCCACAGGTCGCCAGTTCGAAAACGAGACTGCGGTTCATTTTTGGGTTGAAGCTGAAATCGAAAGTATCGAGCGTTCTGTTGGCGTCGCGAAAGCCGGCCTGTTTGCGCCGGCGCTCCAGCAGACGGTCACCGCGTCGCGTCAGTTCATCGGACACGAGGCACGAGAGCAAATCGATCGGAGCCATCGGCTCGGCCTGCGCCTGGTGTAAGCGCGTTTCCAGCACGGCGGCCATGCCGCCGAGGCGAAGCTGACGAAGGGAGCGTTGTAGTTCAGCGAGGTTCATTCCTTGGTCTCCTGGTTGTGGGATGAGTCGGTTCGTTCATCGATGAGGTCACGATAGAGCGAGAGCTGGCGAATCAGCGGATCGACCTGGCGCAAGCTCAAGGCGGGTTGTAGATTCCGCTCCAGGTAGCGGCGCACGAAGCGGAAATCGGAGATCTCCATTTCCAGGGCCATGGCGCAGGCCTGATCCACCCGCGCCGCGCCGTACTTCTTCTGGAACGACAGCAGCCCCTGGATGCGGCGCACGGCGGTCTGGCCCTGCTCACGATGCATGGCTTTGGCAAATGTGCCGATGTGTTCGCCGGCCTTGTCGGCGCGGGCGAGGACCTGCAGCGTTCCGAGCGGCGTGCGCCGCGGGCGGTCTTCGGCGTGAATCCGATGACGGCCGCGCTGCTCGCGAAGATGCTCGCGCAGGAGCTGCCCATTGGCTGGATCGATCAGACGGACCCATTGCAGATTCCACTGCACCTGGACGTGACGGCCGATCCACCGCGGCGGGGCGCTATAGTAGGCCGCTTCCACCTCCACGCAGCCGTCCAGATGGACGGTTCTCTCGCCGTACTGGTAATAGCGAAACGGCTCCAGCGGCAGCGGCAGCAGCGTGGGCTTCTCTTCGGCGAACATCGCGGACACCTGCCGCTTGGTCGTGCCGTGGATGCGGGTGTCGGCCCACCTCTGCTCCCAATGGTCCAGGTACGCCTGTGCTTCTGCCAGGCTCTCGAAGCGCTGGCCCTTCAGCGGCGTCTTCTTGGCGTGTCCGACGCCGGATTCGACTTTGCCTTTTCGATCTGGATCGCCGACGCGGCAAGGCAGCGCGATTGCGCCGTAGTGAGCGAGCACGTCCCGGTACAGCGGGTTCAGCGACGGATCGTAGATGTCCGGCTTGAGCACGCCTTCGGCGAGGTTGTCGAGCACGACCACGCGTGAACTGCCGCCAATTCGGCGGAACGCCTGCTCGTGCAGGCGCGCCCAGGTTTGCGCGCTGGACTCGAAGACTAACAGCCGGACCGACTTCCGGCTGTAGCCGAGCGTCATGACGAAGAGGCGGGTGCGCCGGTATTTGCCGGTGTGCGGATCGCGGACCATGGGGCCGGAGCCGTAATCAACTTGGGCTTCCTCGCCAGCGGGCGTCAGGATGACGGCGCAGGGCTCCGGCACGCGGGCGCCGCGGAGTTTGCGAACGTACCGTTTGACGCTCTCGTACGCGCCGTCGAAGGCGCTGCGGTCCACCAGATCCTGCCAGATCCCCACGGCGTTGCGGCCTTTAGCGAGCTCGGCCTCGATCAACTCGTGAAACGGAAGGCAGGCGCTCGCCGAGGGGCTGCGCGACGGTGTGGGCGGTCCGGAGTCGGCGGTCACCTCGCCGCTCTCGTTGGCCGGATTTGTCTGCTCGGGGTCGGTGGGCGCCCCCGCTTCATTGGCCGGTTTTGGCGTGGAAGGCCCGCCAAAGTCGGTGGTCACCTCTTTGGCCGGTTTTGCAGCCGGAGCCCGGCCCCAACGGCCAGGCGGGCGCACCGGAACACCGGCGGCTCTCAGGTATCCGGCGGCAGTCTCCCGCCGAACGCCTGTCTCCTTCTCGATTCGGCGCAAGGTCCAGCCGAGCTGGCCGAGCGCAATCACCTGCTTCTGCTTCTCTTCGCTCAAGACATTGCTCACGTTGACGGAGCCTATCGCTCCGCCGAACTCAATGTCCTGAGTGCTTCCTCCGTTGGCCGGTTTTCAGGTGACCATCAATGGCCGGATTTGGGTGACCGCCGAGGTGTCCGCAGGACCCCGATGAAATGTCGGAATTGCTGTACCTGCGACGATCGGCCCCACAGGCGGCTGAAGACTTCCGCACGCATTTACACGCATTTATCACACTGCACGATGTGTAAAGGGGTCTTCGACCGGACTGGTGCCTTCATCAATACCATCAAAGCCGTTGGCAGCCAGATTCAGATCAAGAGATCGACAA
>DATIFQ010000263.1:0-5866 GCA_035455185.1 Bryobacteraceae bacterium
TTCTTCAAGTCTGACGCCCCAGCCGGGCAAAACCTGTACGGCTGCACTGCTCCGAACACGTGGACGCTCCAGTCCTCCGGTACATCAAGCGGCGAAGCGAACACTGCATCGACTATAGGCGGAGGAACGTTCCACTGGTTCGCGCAGAAACTCGGCGTGGACCTGCAGTTCAAGTCGTTCGACGTTTCTTCTCCGATCTCGGTATCAGAATCCTCGAACAGGCTCACGTTCTCCTGCCCAACGTGCATCGTATCAGGCGCCGGCTACTCAGACCCGTCGTGGATCACCGCTCTCGCCGGTTCGAAAATCATCGGCGACATCAGCGGAAGCGCTGGGAGCTTTACGGGATCGCTCGGCGGAGACGTGTCCGGGGGACAAGCGGCGACAGTCGTGGGCCGGATTCAGGGGCGTCCGGTGGCATCCACTTCTCCCGCAGACGGTCAGAGCCTGGTCTGGAGTGCGGCCGGCAATCAATGGCAACCGGGGACGGTCAGTGGAAGCGGTGGCGCATCGAGCGCAGCCGACCTCAACGACTTCAAAGTCGTGAAAGCGAGCGGCTCGCTTCTGACGGTTAACGCCGGGTGCTCGGCGGTGAAGCCCTGCGTCGCGCGATTCGGGAACAAGAGTTACGCTTTTACCACCAGCGCCACTGTGGCGATCACCTTCGGCAGCGGACAGGCTTTCTTGTATCTCGATCCGTCGGGGACGATCGTGATCGGCCACAGCGGTCTGACGATTTCCTGCGCGGGCTGCGTAAGTCAGAACGGTATTACACAGTTTCCCACCGATTCACTTCCGCTATTCATCTGGAGCGCAACTGCGGGATCGTGGGATGACACCGGCGCCGACTTCCGCTCATTCCTTTCGGCGAAGCAGGTGACAGCCGGCACGGGAGTGGTCGTGACTGAGGCGAGCGGGATAGCGGCGGTGGCGGTGGACACGGCGGTTGTTCCGCAGTACTCCACTGGCGCGGGCGCTCCTTCCGGCTCGTGCACCGCCGGACAGTCCTTCTACCTCGACACGACGAATCACAACGCCTATTACTGCACCAATACAAACACCTGGGAACAGATTGACGCTGCGGGCGGAACCGGGAGTCCTGGCGGGACTACCGGGGCCGTGCAGTTCCATGACGGCGCCGGCTTCGGCGGTGACGCAACCAACTTCGCCTGGGACAACACGAACAAGCATCTTACCGTTCTCCTCCGCGACAAAGGGGGACAGGTTTACAACGTAAAGGCATACGGGGCCGTGGGCGACTACGACACTGACGACACGGCGGCGATCCAGGCCGCTATCGACGCCGCTGCGACGGCTCCCGCTGCTCCCGCCTGGGCCAATGGTGGAGCGATTGTGTTCTTTCCTACTGGGACCTACAGGATTACCGCTCCATTGACCCTGAAAGGCGGCGTTACGCTGCAAGGGGTTTCGAGCCGCGCATGGTCCTCGGTCATTCACACGTGGGATAACATCACCGCATTGATTCAGGACCAGGGCCTCGCTACCGAAACGGTTAGTGCGGGAGTGAGGGACCTCGCCATTGACGGTGGTAATGACGCTAGCTACGGGGCTTACTATGGCTTGCATCTGAGATATTGCACGAACTGTGTGTTCGACAACGTAGCCATCACGTTCACGAAGAGTTATGCAGTCAACACCGTTTCAGGCGCTCATAATAAGTTCAACAAGGTAACGGCTACGTCCTGCAACCAGGGGATGCTTTTCGGCCAGCACAAATGGCAAGCGAGCAAGTATGTACCAACGGGCACCGTCGTAGGACCAACAACGGCTCATTGGGTTTTTTGGTACGAAGCCACAACGGGTGGAACGACAGGCGTATCTGAACCGACTTGGCCGTTGGTTGCAGGTAACACGGTCAACGATGGGTCCGTGGTCTGGACGGCTCGCACATCACCCTTGGGCGCGTTCACAAACAGTTACATTGAGGACACCTACGCCTACGGTATCGGATACAACTTCACGGTGTCTGGGACCACTGTCACCATCGCCGGGGTGGACTACACTCCGTATCTTCTCAACGGAACGGAACAGGTATTCGCTCTGCTTACCGGGGGAACCAACAACACTCTGTTCCACGCGATCAGGACGATTTCCAACGTCCAGTACTCCGGCGGAAACACGACATTCACGATTGATTCCGCCCTGGATGACCGTACTGGTGGTGCTTCTGGTTTCGGGTCGGACGTGTGGATTCAAGGAGGGGCCGACAACCTTCTGTTCGTTCGTGGGGGGTTTGGCACCTATATCGTCGGCAACGACTTCGCCCATCTCGACGACTGGAGTCCCGCTTCGGGGGCTGCGTTCCATTCCGTGTGGGTTGGCGGAGGCGGATTCTTCCTGAACGAACAGGCATACATTACCGGAGTCCACACAGATTACGACCTCACCATAAACGACATCAGCGGGCAAGCTATGTGGTTGTCCACGTTCATTGATGTTGGAACCCGGTGGGGAAAAACGACGTTCCTTGCCGGCGGGGCTGGAGTTCCTTTTTCCAGGTTGCCGTCGAGCAATGTCTCCAACGGCGCAACGACGTACTGTTCCGATTGCACGGTGGCGACCCCTTGCGCCTCTGGCGGAACGGGCGCGATGGCGACCCGGCTGAACGGGGCGTGGTCGTGCGGCGGGGGCGGCGGCTCGGGCGCTCCCACGGACGCGCAGTATGTGGGGCTGGCGGTGAATGGCACGTTGACGAACGAGCGAGTGCTGACGCCCGGGATGCACATGACGCTCACGGACGGCGGCGCAGGCGGCAACGCGACGATGGCGTTCAATCCCACCGACGAAGACGTGTTCTGGATGCGGGAAGAGTTCTATCAGGCCACTTCTTCGCAGTGGGGCAACGGCGCCTTTGGCGGGGCCACTGCTAATTCCAGCTACAATGCCAACTCTCAGGATGCGAACCACTGGGGTGTATACCGGCTGGAGTTCGCCGGTTCACCCGCAAATGGGTGGGGTGCTTCGTATCGGGTCGGATTCAACCAGTTGTCCATCCAGGACGTGATGGACTCCGAGACGTGGGAGTACAAGTGCATCGTCAAGCCCGAAGGGGCGTTGACCCAGGTAAAGCACCGCTGCGGGCTACTTGCTTCGCCGGATGCGGACGCGCAGTTGAACTCGGTCTATGTCGAGCATGTCGGCGCCGCGTCTGCGGGAGTGTGGAGGCTGGCGACGTGCGACGCGTCGACGTGCTCCACGGCAGACTCGGCGGTGACGGCATCCACAGCATTCACGCAGTTCCGGGTGTGGTGCTCCGCGTCTAGCGGCGGACGATGCACCGAGGTTAGCCTGTCGGTCAACGGCGGGGCGGCTGTGACCAAGACAACGAATCTTCCCACATCCGGCACGCGCACCGTACCGGCAGTTCAGGTCATCACCACCGATACGGTAAACAAGTATCTGGGGATTGACTTCTGGTCGCTGAAGACTGCGGTGACGCGATGAGGAAACTACTCTGGCTTCTGGCCCTGGCTTTTCCCATGGCCGGGGCCGTGGACAATGCCCGCGTGCTGGGCGTGACTCCGACGCAGGCGGTGATTGCCTACACCGCGCCGTCCAGTGCGGCCTGCACCCTCGAAGTGAGCGAGTCGGCCTCGTACACGCCGCTCGTGCATGACATAGACACTGCCCTGTTCGCCTCGTCCAATGCGGACTCCCGTGCAGGGAACGTGAACATCGGCAAAAGCCGGACGTTCGTGGTCGGGCAGCGCACGGTGGGAACGGCCAGCGACGGCAAACGGTACAGTCGCGCTCTGCAAGCCGATACGGTCCACTACTTCCGGGTAACTTGTGGGGCGGACACGGCGGCAGGCACCTTCCGCACCGCCAACATCCCGCTTGGCAACTCCCGCTCCGACGCTCTACTGGCCGATCCATCGAGCGCGGGCGAGTATCTGTGGCTCACTCCGAATTGGGTGGATCGCACGGGCAAGTACATCGACCCGCAGACCGGGGTGCTTGTCCGCAACGTGAGCCTCCCGAGGGACGCCACCTCGTCCAGCGACAGGCTGAACCAGACCTTTACTTCGGCGTCCGGGGCGGCGTGGACGAATTCCTCGAACGCTCTGGCCGACGATGCCAGCGCAGCGACATACAGCGGCAGCGCATCGGATTGGATGGTGCTGCTGAAAAACAACCTCTCGCCGTATTCGACACACGTCGTTGATTACATCCAAGTGCAGATCAAGGGCAGCGGCGCAGGGGCGACTGCGGCCGACCGGACGATTCAGGCGTGTCTGACATCAGACGGCGGGACGACGTGTGACGGTGACACGCTGGAGATCGCGCTCGATTCGACTGAGAGCATCAAGACGCTGGGAAGCTCGACTCCGATCTACACCTGGCGCCCACTGAGCCGGGTGAACCTCAACACCGCTGATATCACGAACAACCCGAACTTCGGCGTCCGCATCCGCAAGAAGTCGGCATCCACCGACCAAATCTCGATTCAGTACGCGGAACTGGATGTCTACCTGTCGATCCGGTTCGCCGTGTCGAGCGGCGGCGATTTCGCAATGTTCACCGAGAATGTCACCGGCAACGGTTTCTACCATGTCGGAACACAAGGAGCGGGGGGAGCATCCTCGGGGATTTACGCCGTTCATGGGGAAACCGGAGAGACCCGCTGGCTCGGTTCATTGACGTTCTTCAGCGGAGGCATGAAGTACTGTGTGGAGGATAACATCCTCTGGCACGCGACCGACCCGAACATCATCTACTGCCAGCCCGCCAGCGACGGCAGGCTGTTCAAGGGAACCCTCACCGGCAACGACGCGGAGGCCGCGCAAAACAGCGATGTTTCGGCGACCTGGACACAGGTGGGGTCCGACACCATTTCGAACCTCATCCGAGCCTTCTACAACGCTCACTCCGCCGAGTACGAAGTTGTCTACGATCCGGCGAAGTACGCATGTGGGGTGCAGGGAATCCAGAACAACTACGCCATGCTCGTCTGCCGACGTTGGATTCAGGACAGCTACGGATGGCTCGCGGTAATGGACCTCACCACCGAGGCGATTGTGGCGCTGATGCCGCAGTTCAACTGCGCGGCGGGCCGGTGGTGCGGGCAACACGCCTACGACAATCCCGGTCACATCAACCTCTGGTACGACACGACGCACTTCCTTCAGGGTGGCAACACGGGACTGGGGAAGTATCAGACCAAGCTCGCGGCGGCGATCACGGCCACAAGCCAGACGAGCATTATGGTCGAGAGCGCGAGCCTCTGGAACGGCGCGTGGGGCTCGGCTCCGGCTGATGGGGAGCCGGTCAGCCAGTACAACGATCACTACCTGCAGCCCATGAAGGTGGGTGACGTGTTCATGATCGGGTCGGAGTACGTTCGCGTGACAACGAAGACATCAGCGAGTTCGTGGGTGGTATCTCGGGGGGAGTTTGGCTCGACTCCGGCGACGTATGCCGTCGGGGCCGTGCTGGACGCATTCTGCGCGAACACGAACACCGGCAATAAGTACAACACCGCCACGCACACGGTCTGGAAGTTCCTGGATGACCCCTACGGCAAGGACACCAGCGGCACGACTCTCTGGACGAACCACTACATCGGGCATCTGACCGCGCGAGGCCACCGGATCATCAACAGCTTCAACCTGCTGGCGATTGGAACTGAGGGGGAGGATATTCTAAATACCCCCGACCCGGTGTACAACTACACGACAGGCGGTTTCCGGTTCGCGGGCAAGTACGCGCCGCATGAGGGGAACACCTACCAGACGCACGCCACGATGCACCAGACCAAGGCATCCGCGTGGGAGCGCAATTGGGCCTTGGACGTGCGTCCTTTCGTCGGTGGAAACCTGGTTTCTTACACAACCGAAGGCTGCAC
>DATIFQ010000264.1:0-4303 GCA_035455185.1 Bryobacteraceae bacterium
AGCCAGAGTGTACCCTGCCAGTCGAGCGAAGGATCGCTGGGGTAGTTCGGGTCCCAAACCGCGATCTGCAGGTCGCCCCAATAGAAAGCGTTCGGAAGCGGGTCGCTCAACTTGCGTGGAACGGGCGCGCGGTGCGGCACGGCGGCGAAGCAGAGGTGTCCCCAGGCGTAGTTGAGAGCGTTCACCTCGAAGCGGCGGCGGATGGGGACGGAATGCCGGCTGCCATCTTCGTAGACCAGGGCCACCTCGGCCAGCACCTCGCCGACGCGCTCGATCGGATCAGCGCCCGGCGCGGGCCGTTCGGTGGCGTCCCAGTTGCAGAACTGCGCGAGACACAGATACTTTGCCGTTGCGCCGACCGCCAGTTCGGCGCGCGGGGCCAAGCCCGGACCAGCACGGCGGCTGAGAACGATCCAGGCTTTCTGCGCGGGGTCGCCGGGGCCGAGCTCAAACGGGACGCCGCGAAGCTGTTGGCGTCCGTGAAGCGTGCGGATCAGCCGGTCGCCGGCCGATTCATCCGAGAGCCCGCGGGCTGCGTCGTGGGGACCGAGGTCGCGCGGCGCCGCAGTATAGAAGCGGCTGAGGTCAAGAGGAAGGAATTTCCCGGCGTCCGCGGCGGAGGCCTGCTGCGCCGCGCCTTCACCGAGCATAAGCCGGACCGCGGGTGCGCCCGCGCCGATGGTCTGGAGGAACGCTCGCTTCGTCAGCTTCGTTCCGTCGTCCATGGTTCACCTCCGTGAGAGCAGTTCAAAGAGAGCGCGGCGGAGCTTGGGATAGTTCGCGCCATTGCTTTTCAGAAGTTCGTCCGCCATCGCGGCGAGCGCAGGCCGCGACTTTGCGCCGCTTTTCTCAATGAGCCGCAGATACTCGAAGTCCTGGAAACCGCGCCGCATCGTCTTCAGGCGAATGGAGGGGACCGGCCCATCGTAGCCGAATTTCGCACCGGGATAGAAAAGCATGGAAAAGCCCTTGTAACGGCCGCCAGCGTTAGTGTACGGGTCGGCTGGCGGCGCGTCGGTGTCCCAGTCGCCCCAGTCGGTGGCGTTCCAGTAGCAGATGCCGTCCACCTCGAATCTGTAGCCGCGCCAGCCCCAATAGGCCGACTGCACGAGGGGCTCGGCCACGTGCGGCGTGCCGGTGTAGAAGTAGACCGTCTTGCCCTGCGCCTTGAGCTTGCGTCCCTCGGCGAGGTTGCCGTAGTAGTGCGCCGAGTTGACATTCCAGAGGCCGACGAAGGGATTCAGGACGCTGACCGCTTTCGCGCCGGTCTCGCGCTTGTGAGTGCAGGACTCGACATTCTCGCAGTGAAAGTGGCCGATGTCGAGCCGGTACAGGACACGCACCGGGTCGTTCGCCGGGAAGGATTCCTTCAGGATTTCGCCGAGGTAGCGGAGGGCGTCGAGGTCCTCGGGCCGCGTCGGCTCGTCGAGGTTCCACGGGAAGAACTGGTAGTGCTCCTTGTGGTTGTAATAGATCTGGTACTGCGGCTTCGTCCATCCTTTCGCGGCGAAGTGCTTGCGGAACTGCTCGCTGACGCGGAGGTGCTCGGTGCGATAGTCGGCCTTCTTCCAGTGGCGCATGTCGGAGGGCCACATCAGGTTGTAAGGCAGGAAGAAATGACCCACGGGCTGCCTCGCGCGCGGAAGGTCCGCGAAAGCCTCGCCGGAGAGGAGCGGGCCGAAGCGCGCGTCCCAGGAACTCCAGTCAGCCACACGGACGTCAGCGCCGGCTTCGGCAAGCTCTGGCTTGACGCCTTTCGGAATACTCCCGTCGTGATTGTAGGGGACCACGGCGAACGTCATGCGGTGCTCGTGAGCCGAGCGAAAGAATTCGCGCTCGATCGCCCGGTGCCGAGGCCCGTCGATGACCATATCCGGCCAGCCGCGCTCGATGTTGAGGAAACCGTAGTTCATCAGGTCGATTTCGAGGCCGACCTCATCCGGAAGCGTGAACGGAGCGACCTCGAGCTCGACGTTCAGGATGGCCTGCTTGTTTGTATTGCGATGGAGAACGATGATCTGGCCGGTGTAGCTCCCCGGCGGCAGCGTGTGCGGAACATAGACGTCGATCCACACGGACTGAACGCGTTGCCCGGCGACGCCGCTCGCGGGATCGGGCAATTCCATGGGCGTGGCGCCCGCGATATCGAACAGCAGCAGCGCGTCGGGATACCAGACGCCATCGAGCTGAACGTAGAGCTGCTTGAACAGCTTGATGTGGCTGTCCGCGCTGATGCGCGCGTTCGCTCCCAGCAGGTCGGTGGCGTTGACGAAGATCTTGTGGAGGTCGTTCTTCTCTTTTTCGAGCACCACCTGAAACGAAACGAACTCGTTCCGCCCCGCGAACAGCTTCACGGTCCGCGTGGCGGCGTTCCAGACGGAGTTCGAGGTCTGGTGTTCGCCGGGTCCCGTGAGTTTCCCGGTGTAGCGATCCTTACCCTGGGACAACAGATTGCCCGTGACGGGGTGGACCTTGTCGGTGTCGTCGAGGGCCCACACGATGGTGTCCTTGGAAGGCTTCTCTTCCTCCTGAGCGGCGGCCGAGCCTGACAAGAGCAACAGCAGAATCACGGCCGCACTGGCGCTCCGGTTCTCCCGATTTCTATGATCTGGTCCACTCATTTTTCAGGTCCCCTTGTCTTTGGATGCAAGTTTCATGTCGATCCCCCCAGTCTCCTCTATTCCAATAGCTTTCGCGAACCGGGAAGTGCGCAAAGATAAGGGGCCGGGTACGCAGTCCTGCGCCCGGCCCCTTGGGGTCACCGCTATCGCCTGACGCTCGTCAGAAATCGAACCGTGCCGAGAACTGAATGATCCGCGGCGCATTCGCGGAAACGCCCAAGTCAACCAGCCCAGTCGTAAGATCCGGGTCTTTGTTATTGGGGTGGTTGAACAGGTTGAACGCATCCGCGGTAACACGGAGCCGCATGTTTTCGCGGATCTGGAAGTTCTTGAACAACGAGAAATCGGCATTCCAGTTCGATGGCCCCTGGATGAAGTTCCTCGGCATGGAGTTGTAGACCACATAGGGGACGTCCACAGTCTCACCGGAGGAGAGGGTCACCGGAACGTTGTTGCTTCCATCAGCGCCAGGCGGCGCCAGGGCCGGCCGGTAGTTTGTCAGGCCGGTGCCGGTGGCATCGAAGTAACCGGCAAAGTACAACAACTGGCGCCGTTCCTGGTAGTTAATCACCTGCTGCTCGCTCTTGCTGAGCCGCGGGTCGCGCAGCATCTGGTAATTAATAGCCCACCAGGCCCCCGGGTCGCTCTCGTTGAAGTCGGGTGTCAGCCACTGGCCGGTGTGGAACCCCCCCATGCTCGCAATCTGCCATCCACCGATGATGTGGTTCAGGGCTGCGGAGGCATTACCACCAAGCGATTTCCCTCGGCCGAACGGCAGGTCATAGATGAAGTTCCAGTTGACCTGGTGCTTGGGAATGCCGGCGACGTTGCTGTAGACGAGTCTTAGCCGCTCGGACAGGGGGACAGGGTTGGTCACGCCGTCAGGCAACACGACCGAATCGGGAGCGACCATACCCGGGTTTGACGCGTAGCCTTCGTCGGCGTCCGAGGTGCTCAGGGCTCGCGTGAACACGTAGTACCACTGGTATTGCAGACCCTTGGACGATCGGCGCTCGAGATTGACCTGTAGCTGATTGTTGTTGGAGTAGCCCACCGGTTGACGGTAAGGCAACTCCTGCCAGAAAGGATTCGCGCGCAACTGGTCGCTGCTCTCCGGGAGTTGGCCCGTCCGCAGCGTGTAGTAATATCTGGGCTCAGTGCCATTGGTCTGAACCGTCTGCATCAGGTTGCTGCCGTGATTTCCTGTGTAGGTGAGGCGGAGGCTGGTCAGTGGTGCGATCTCACGCTCTGTCGTGAAATTCCATTGCTGCACACGCGCATTTCGCATGTCCCTGGGGAACGGCGTAAACCCGAACGGCTTCGGCACGGATTGCAGGCTGGTGATATCGATCATGTTCGGGTCGCCAACCCTGATGCCCGGCAGGGGCATATGGAACACGTCGTACCAGTCGACCCGTTTGCCAGGCTCGACCTCCCACCAGTCCATCATCATCGTGTACTCGAGGGCCAGCGGGACACTTCCGAGCTGGGACGATAGCATCTGCGAGTTCGGTACGGTCCAGTAATACATTCCGTACGACCCGCGTACCACGGTCTTACTGTTCAGCTTGTAAGCAGCGCCGATGCGAGGGGCGAAATCCCCCTTGTCGCCGTTCATGAGGTTGTTCGGGTATCCTGCTTTGTCCGCCGTGGTCCAACTGAGGCCGTTGGCTGCATAGGAG
>DATIFQ010000265.1:0-4022 GCA_035455185.1 Bryobacteraceae bacterium
ACCCAAACTCCCGGTCCCATGCCGATCGCAAAGCAGAACACGTAGCACAGAATCACCACGAGGATCAGTGTCGCCGGCGGAGGCGTCTGCTGGAAAGTCAGCCCCAGCAGCACGAGAGACACGCCCATGCCGCCAGCCGACGTCAACAGCAGCGGCTTCCTCCCCACCTTGTCGATGATCCAGATCGCGATGATCGTCGCCAGAAAGTTGGTCGCTCCGACGATCACGTTCACGCCGATCGCCGCCGTACGGCTCTGCTCGCCCACCTGCTCGCGGAAGATCAGCGCGCCGTAGTAGAGCACCGTGTTCACGCCGGTGATCTGTTGCAGGATCGCCAGCGCCACCGCGATCACGAGCGGTCTTCGCAGCCCGGGTTGCAGCAGCGCGAGCAGCGAATTCTCCTCTTCCGCCACTGTCTGCCGGATGTCTTCGAACTCGGTTTTCGCCTCCGCCGGTCCCACCAGCCGCGTCAGGATAGACATCGACTCCTCGTGCCGGCCCTGCTTGATCAGCCAGCGGGGGCTTTCCGGTACGAACAGCATTGCGATCCAGAACAGAATCGCCGGTATTGCCGCCACCGCAAACATCCATCGCCACGCGTTCGGTCCGATTCCAGAGAGCAGCCAGTTGACGAGATATGCCAGCAGGATTCCGCTGACGATCGCCATCTGGTTGAACGCCACCAGCCTTCCGCGTATCCTCGGCGGGGAGTTCTCTGCGATGTACAGCGGCGCCAGCATCGACGCCACGCCCACCGCGACCCCGCCCAGCAGCCGCGCGGCAATGAACTCGTTCATCCCCCGGGGAAGCCCCGCGGCAACCGACGACACCGCGAACAGAATCGCAGACAGGATCAGGATCTTCTTCCGCCCGAAGCGGTCGCTCAGCGTTCCGGCGACGGCAGCACCGCCCGCGCATCCGAGCAGCAACGCGCCCGCGGCGACCTCGGTCTGGAAATCCGACAGCAAGAACTGCTCGCGCAGGAAGACGATCGCGCCATTGATCACCGCGATGTCGAAACCGAACAGCAACCCTGACAGGGCCGCCACCACGGCGATGAGATAGGCGTACGCGGCGCTCGCCGGCGGCGCGGATGCCTCAGGCTGCACGGAAGATTTGAGCATGGAGTCGGGAATCAGTCCAAATGCGCTTTGCGGGGTGTTGCTTGCGGAAATCGAACAGTGCGTCGCGGATCGAAGTTCCTCGCACTTCGATCCGTCTCAGGTCGCGCGTACCCACGCCCAGCTCTTCGGCAAGGCGCAGCGTGCTGTCGCTCTTTTCAAACGGAGCCGTGCCATGGTCCGCCATCGGGTCGAAGCCCATTACTGCGGTCGCAACCGCGTCGGTGTTGACGGCGTTGAGCCCCACGACCATGACGCCTGGACGCACCGGAGCGCAGCGCGGAATCCACGGCCCCTCGCCGCCCGCCATCGAGTGGATGCCCTCGATGATCGCCAGGTGGATCGGCCGGGCTGCCGCCAGATCGGCTACCGCGCGCGGCACACGATAGCCGCCTTCACGGGATGAGGTTGGGTCTTTCTCGGGCAAGGCACTCTTCGACGGCTGCCGGTAGCCGCTGTGAAGAGGCTGCCTTCCGCCCTTCGGGAACTCACTCGGTTCGTCCACGCCCGCACCGTCACCATAGATCGTGCATGGCGTGATGCCGAAGCAATTCTTCATCGAAAGCGTCACGCCCGTGGTGGCGTGCTCCTTCATCTTGGCGATCGACACGAACACGTCGCAGTCCTCATAGGAGTGGTTCAAGTCGTACGCAGGGAACAGCAGGCCGCCTCCAGGGACCGCAAACCGGGAGTATCTCTTCGCATTGCCGAGCCAGTTCGTGTTCTCGAACTCGACGCCATCGGCCGCGCTCAGGATGTCACGGGGCTCCCAACTTGCCTCCAGCATGTACTCCTCGAGCGGATCTGCCGTGGACCAGGGGCTTTCAAGCAGGCGGATTCGCCGCGCGCCGGCTCTCCCGAGCAAATGAACGGTTGCCGCAACCACTCGCGGATGGGTCCAGTGCGCGTCCTCCGCCGGGGTGTGCCCGAGACGGTAACTCGGGATGCCGGTGAGGTTCAGCTTGATGGCGACGGTTTTGCCCTTCACCAGCCGCCCGAGGCCTCCGAGCTGGTCGAACATCCGCTCCAGGGCCGGCAGAAGCTCCGAGCCGTACGAAGCGCACTCCGCCACGGAAACCGGTTCCGCCGGTGCCTGGCGTCCGAATGCAGCCAGCGGAGAGAGGGCCGCCGCCCCCGCGCACGCGAGCAGTTCTCTTCGGCTAAGATCGTTGCGCATTTTCCGCAAGCCCTCCGAAGCTATGCCTCCAATTCTATAGCAGCGTAGGGGCCTACCGGCGGGAGGTGAAACTCGGCCTCCCCATCCGCAGGGATCACTTTCAGCGGTGCAGGGGGTTCGCCGCCGGCCGTCCAAAGTCGAGCCGAGCGGTACGGCTGCATCACCCGGACTGACATGAACTCCACCGGCTGCGCCGAGTAGTTGAGGATGTGCACTACGGCGCGCCGCCCATCCGGCGATCCGGCATAGTAGGTGATCGCCGGGCTGCCGTTCCAAACCCGCAGCAGGTCGTGCCGCCGGCTCAGCAGGACGTGCGTGTCGGACGCCAGCACGTACGGGTCGGCGAACTCCTCTTTCGCGATTGCGATTCGTCCGGACCCGAGGGTCCACAGCCGGAACCGCACGTGGGTCTGATCCGAAGGCTTCGCGCCCTCGGTGAGCGTCATGCAGGAAGGCGCTCCGACTACCAGCCCACCGCCGCGGACGAATGCGAGTAACTTCCCGCGCAAGGCGCCTTCCGGAGCCTGGCGGTCGAGGTACAGTACCGCCTTCAATCCTTCCAGTGACAACTCCGCGCCTCGCGTCCGGTTCAGGATGTGAAAGCCGAGGTTCCGCCGGTTGATCAGGTTCACTGCCTCCGTGGCCGTGAACTCGTTGTCGCCCGCGAAATCGGAGAGCACGCCCAACACGCCGAATGGCCGGAAGTCCGCCCACGCCGCCTGTCTCTTGTGAAACGCCGCGGCGGCGCTGATCTTTTTCCACGCCGCTAGTGCTTCTCTGTTGCCCGAGGCCACTCCGGCGGCAAGTTCGTTGTCGAGCGACACCACCCACCGCCCGCCATACGCGGCCGCGTCCGAGACCGCGAGCGCATAGAACTCCGCCCGCCGCAGGGACTTCTCTTCGGGAGGGTCCGCCACGATCCAGATCGTCCTTCCCGGCGCCAGCGCGCGGGCCATACGCACGAACCAGCCGTTCGACTCGACCCACGGCATCCCGGTCGGGCCTGTGTCGGCGACGTCACGATCTTCTTTGGCGCTCAGTTTGATTGACGGCCAGACGTTCTCCGTGAACGCGACGATCGGCGAGGACGGCGCGTGCGCCACGCTGGAACGCGGCGCCACTGGAATCACCGGGCCGGCTTCACCGCCGCCGGCTGCTCGCTCACCGATCCGGACGACGGCCAGCCCCGCCTTGCGTGCCCGGTCCACAACCGGCCGGGCGCTCGCGACGAGGCAGTCGAAGGGCGTGTCCTTCAACAGATCGAGCATCGCGGGTTCCGCCCACGAGCCGGGCCAGCGCATGGGGAGCCACTCAGGATTCAGGGCCATTCGCTCAACCTTCCCCAAGAACTGGGGACAGACAGCTGTGAAAAAAACCTGGGGACACGTCTGCGCGCCGTTGCAGGTGACTCATTGCACAAGGCCACCCCGAAGTGTCCCCGGTTTTCTTCACAGCTTCCAGTCCCCGGTTTTTCTTCAGCTTTCCTGGTTCACCAACTGAATCAACGCCTGTATGTATCCGAACGCGAACGCGAAAGCCTGCCGCCCGCCTGCGTCGCCGTCGATACGGGGCACGTGATCCGGCATGATCATGCCGTCGTAGCCGACCTCTTTGTACACGCGCATCGCCCGGATCATGTCGATGTCTCCATCGTCCGGAAACGTCTCCTGGAAGTTGAGGAACTTCCCCTTGATGTTGCGGAAGTGAACGTTGAAGATCTTCTT
>DATIFQ010000266.1:0-8618 GCA_035455185.1 Bryobacteraceae bacterium
TTCTGCTGCCAGAGCCGACCGTATTTCTTCTCCTCTTCGGGGATCATACGGTCCCAGACGCCCCATTCATCGACCAGCAGGCCGATCTTGCGTTGGGGATCGTAACCATCGAGAAGTGCGCGCTGCTGAACGACAGCCTGCTCCATCCGGGCGAATGAAGAAAGCTGCTCGTTCATATTCTCGACGGTGAACTTCGTTGGTGTATCCCGGCCGCCCGAGTAGAAGTGCATCGCGAACCCGGAGACGTTGCGGTAGCTGCCGAGGCCATCCATAAAGCCGCGCGACCACGCGACATCATTGCCGTTCGGTCCGCAAGCGATCAGGCAGGGTGACGTGCCGCCGAACTCGCGCATGTACATCGAGTAGCGGCGGTAGTGAGCGGCGTATTCACCGCCGGTCATATTTCCGCCACATCCCCAGTTCTCGTTGCCGACTCCCCAATAGCGCACGCGGAACGGCTCTGGCGAGCCGTTTGCGGCGCGCTCGCCGGAGAGGGTGCTGCCGGAGGGGTAGTTGCAGTACTCAACCCAGTCGCGGAGTTCCTGTGGCGTACCGCTGCCCAGGTTTCCGGCGAGGTACGGCTCAGCGCCGATGAGGCGGCAGAGCGCGATGAACTCGTGGGTCCCGAAGCTGTTGTCCTCGGTGTAGTTCCCCCAGTGAATATTCACGCGTCGCGGCCGCTTCGCCACCGGACCGATGCCGTCCCGCCAGTGGTAGTCGTCGGCGAAGCACCCGCCCGGCCAACGAAGCACCGGAATCCCGAGCTCGCGAAGGTATTCGACGGCTTGTTTGCGGAAGCCGTTGATGTTCGGAATTGGAGAGCCGTGTCCGACCCAAAGGCCGCCGTATATGCAGGTGCCGAGGTGCTCTGCAAAGTGCCCGTGCAACTCGGGACGGACCATGTCGATCTCCACATGCGGATGGATCTGGACGGATTCCTCCGTTGTGGCCATCGCGGGCGCCCGGCGGGCTGTGACGACGGTGAAGGTCGCAAGACTAGCCCGGGTCAGAAACGCACGTCTCGAAAAAGTGCTGTGGCTCATGACGGCTCCTCGCAGCAGGTTTGTCACTCGTGCCCACCCGTTTCCACCGACGAGTGGCCGGGAGATCCATCTTAACTCGCCAAAGTGCGCCAAAGTTCGCCACTCGAACGACGGCGACCCTTTTCTTCCTGGCACCACATGATAGTGGGGTTAGTATGATTATGGACATTATTCGTAACTAACAAAAGGAGAAACGGACGATGATGAAGAAGATTGCGCTGCTCTTCGTGGTGATGGCCTTGTCGGTGGCATTTGCCGAGACCTACAAGGTCAGCTTGTGGCAGCCTGCATTGCTGGGTGAAACGGAACTGAAGGCTGGCAACTACAAGGTCGACGTCACGAACTCGAAGGTCGTGTTCACGCAGGGCAAGAACGCGGTCGCCGAATCCCCGGTGCGAGTCGAAAAGGCCGAGCAGACGTTCAATAAGTCCCTGGTCCGATACGAGAACGAGAACGGAAAATACCGGATTCGGGAAATCCGGATCGGCGGCACGAACATGATCGTTGTTGTGAACTAATACCTCTTCCTCCTCAAACACATAGGGGGGGCTCCGGGGCGGCAACCTCGGGGCTCCCCTTTTGTTTTACGGGGCCTCACAGGTCTAGGTAGTTCACGAGGTGGATTTGCTCTTCCTCGATCGTACGGCGGGTTTCGGGGGAGGTAAGCGCCTCCAGTTCACGCACTCGGCTCTCCTTGAGGCGCGTGTGCGCCCGGCGGAGGTCGTCTTCGCAGAAGCCCGGATGGCACATGAACTCGGTAGAACCGCTACCGAGCCTTTTCAGGCATCGGACGAGTTCCGCCGTTCCGAAACGGCCGGTCAAAGAGAAGCCGGCGAAGTGATCGGTCGTGCGAGAGCCGCCGCGGCGGAGTTTCCACTCGAGCAGGCTGCCCAAGACGGGAACCGGGAGCGGTTTTCGGACCCATGGAATTCCAAACTCCCTGGAAACCCCCGCGACTGCTGCCATCACGGCGGGTAGCAGGTGCGTGTGCTTATGGGTGTCCAGGTGAGTGGGGCGGATGCCGGCGGCGAGTAGCTTGCGGAGCTGCGCGGCGAGCTCTTCGTGAACGGACAGACGGCCCAGCCCGACGGTGCGAACTAGCTCCGGCACGCTTGCGGGGAGCAGCCGGCGCGAGTCCGAAACGGATTCGCCTCCGATCAACACGAGATGACAGCCGATATCCAGAGATGGATTCTCTCGGGCAAGCTGGAGGGCGTTGTCAAAAGCGGCTCCGTTGGCCATGAGCGTGGTGGCGGTCAGGATTCCGTTGCGGTGGGCTTCCACGATGCCCCGATTGACGTCGGCCGTGAAGCCGAAGTCGTCGGCGTTGACTATTAGGAAACGCGGAGATCTCAAAACAGCGCCAGCTTGATGCGCAGGAATTTCTTCGGGTTCGCGCGAAAATCTTTGAGCAGACCATTCATCTCCCGGCTGACGCCGTCCAGGGACTCATACAGGCTGGGATTGACCATAAGCTGGCCAAGAGTACCTTGGCCGGAGTTGATCTTGTCCATGGTGTCCTCGAGTTTAGCGATGGTGCTCTGGATCTGCTGATGGAGCTTCTCGTCCTTGAGCAGCTTTCCGACCGTACCCTTCCCCGCGTTCAGATCTTCGGTGAGGCGCCGCAGTTCGGCGACGGTCTTCCGGGCTTCATCGTAAAGGGCGGGATCTTTGATGAACTTGCCGGCGGTACCCTGCCCCTCCTGGACCTCAGTCATGAGCGAGTCGAGCCGCTGCACCGTCCCGCGGACTTCGTTGTACAGGCTCTCGTCGTAGAGCAACCGGCCGACTGTGCCCTGACCACTGCTGATCGCCGCGGCCACTTTCTCGGTCTCGGCGACGGTGCCGGTCAGCTTGTTATAAAACTCTTCGTCCACGAGCAGCTTGCCGATCGTGCCCTTCCCCTTCTCAATCTCGCTGACCATGCTGTCGATTCGTTTCAGCAGCGAACGCGCGGCGACCATCACGTCGTAACCGGACTGAACGACCTCGTCAAACTCGCTGACGTCTTTGGCCGGAATCTCGCCGCCGTCCTTCACCACATCGTTGCTCCTGCCCATCCTGATATTGATGTACTTCGTTCCGAGAACGTTTTCGGCGCTGATGGCCGCCTCGGAGTCGACCGGAATCGTTGACAACTTTGAGGAATCCACCGACAAGTCGATGCGGACGGCACGGCGCGGGACCTTCGAGCCAGATAGTTCGACTTTGACGACATCGCCAATGACGATGCCGTTCAGCCGGACTGGGGCGCCGACCGCCAATGCGGCCGAATCGTCCAGGTACGTGTGAAGTATAGCCTTACGGGCAAACAGTTTCTTCGTGCCGGTAAGCAGGAAGATCAGCACCGCCAGCACGAACATGGCGGCGATCGCCATCACGCCGACCCTCAGTTGGGCCCACTTCACTTTCTTCGCCGAAGGCATCGTTTTCCTGTCTACTGTTGCTTCACGAACTTGGCTATGTAGGGATCCTGAGAAGCCTCGAGTTCGGCACGGCTTCCCTCAAACACCTTCTGTCCTTCGCGGAGAACCATGAATTTCGTCAGATGGTCCACGCGGCGCCCGTTGTTCGCGGCGGGCGCCAGCATGCCGCTTTTCGGATTGTAACGGAAATCTGCCAGCCAGGCGCCGTCCTGGTACCGGTGAGTGACGATCACCGTGGTCGCATTTCTCAAATCGCGTTCCTTAATGATGAGGGAGACGATCGTGTGGGACGTGATCGGATCAAGGCCGGCCGTCGGAGAATCGTACAGGATTAGCGCTGGTTCGGTAACCACGGCCCGCGCAATTCCGACGCGGCGGCGCATGCCACCCGAGAGCTCACTGGGAAACTTATCGAGCGTGTGCTCGAGTTCGACGAACCGAAGCGCCTCCTCGACGCGCGGCCGCACCTCGTCGGGAGGGAACGTCAGAATACGTTGATTGAGAAGAGGATACGCCACGTTCTCCTCGATGGTGAGCGAATCGAACAGGCCTCCCTCCTGAAAGAGCACGCCCACCCGGGCCCGCATGTCAAAAAGCTCGGCTTCCTTCAGGCCGGTTATATCCTTGCCGAAGACGATCACCCGTCCCGAGTCCGGCTTGACCAGCCCGAGTGCTGTCTTCAGTAGCAAGGTCTTGCCGCTGCCGGCGGCGCCAAGAATGACACAGCTCTGTCCCACGGTGATGTTAAAAGAGACGTTTTCAAGCGCAGGAGTGTCCTCAAATGACAGCGACACTCGATCGAAGGAGAGGACGGATTGGTCGGCGCCGGGATGCATCGTCTGTTCAGAGGTTGACAAAAAACCTCGTGATGAAGAAGTCAAGCACGAAGATCCACACCGAGGCCACCACGACGGCGCGGGTCGTCGAACGTCCCACGCCCTGGGTCCCCCCGGTCGTTTGCATGCCAAAGTGGCATCCCACCAGCGCCACGATGAACGCGTACACGAACGGCTTGAGAAGGCCCTGGAAAATGTCGCTGTAGACAATCGCCTGCCAGGCGCTGTTCCAATACTGCGCGGGAGTCATCTTGAGAAGGGCGAGGGCGATCAGAAAGCCGCCGAACATGCCGAGGAAGTCAGCGATGATTGTCAGTAGCGGCAGGACAGTACATGTGGCAATGAGGCGTGGGGTGACGAGCTTCTGGATCGGGTCTGTGCCGAGCGCGCGCATGGCGTCGATCTGCTCGGTCACTTTCATGGAGCCGAGTTCGCTGGCCATCCCGGAAGAATTGCGTCCCGCGACCATCAGCGATGTGAGTACGGGGCCAAGCTCGCGGACGATGCTGATTGTCACGAGTTCGCCGGTCTTTCCGACAGCGCCATACTGGGAGAGCGCCTTGGACATCTGCAACGCCATGACAGCGCCGGTGAAGAAGCCGGTCAGGATGACAATGGGCAGACTCCCCACGCCGATGATGTCCATCTGGAGGAAGATGTCGTCGGCGTAATGGGGCCGGCGGATGACGTTCCGGATCGCCTTTCCCGACAGTACCAGGAATTCCTGTACCGACAGGACTGGCTGTTTCAGCAGGTCCAGCAAACCGTGTGTTCCCCGAATTTTCGATGCTACCATACAACCTGCGAGCTGAACCCCGTGAAAGGATTGACTGATATCCCCGGAATTCGTGTCGGCCACGCGTCCGATTTCGAGGCGCTGACGGGCTGTACGGTGGTCCTTTGCGAGGCTGGCGCGGTAGCCGGTGCTGACATTCGTGGCTCGGCAGCCGGCACCGAAGAGTTCCAGGTGATGAATCCGATGCACGTCGCCGAGACAGTGCATGGCGTCGTGCTGGCTGGCGGGAGCGCGTTCGGCTTGGAGGCTGCGGCCGGCGTGCGGCGATACCTGGAACGGCGAGGTGTCGGTTTCGAAACGAGGGCGGCTCGGGTCCCGATTGTTCCCTGCGCGATCCTCTATGACCTAGCCCTGGGCCGGCCGGATGTTCGTCCCACACGCGAGATGGGTGAGTCGACCGCGGCGGTGGCGCACGATGGGCCGGTCGAGGAAGGCGCGGTGGGCGCGGGGACTGGCGCGTCGGTCGGCAAGCTGTTCGGCATGAGCCGGGCGATGAAATCCGGGCTGGGGTCCGCCACCGTCCCGCTGAGCGGAGTTTACGGTGGTGTGCTCGTCTCCGCTCTCGCGGTGGTGAACGCCTTCGGAGACGTGAGGAACCCGGAAACCGGTCAGCTCGTGGCGGGAGCCCGGCGGTCGTCGGAAAGTTTGGAGCTGGCCGATACCGCCCGCGAGATGAAATGCGGGGCCCGCGGCGGGTTCCAAGGCGGAAATACGACGTTGGTCGTGGTGGCCACGAATGCCAGGCTCACCAAAGTGCAGGTGACGAAACTCGCGCAACTCGCGCAGAACGGCGTCGCGCGGGCAATCTCGCCCTCTCACACAATGGTGGACGGCGACCTGGTGATCGCCCTCTCGATTGGCGCCTGGGATGCCGACGTGGACGCGCTGGGTGTGGCCGCAAACGAGGCGACAGCGCAGGCGGTTGTGCGTGCCGCGAGGCTGGCTCCGGGCCTGGGCGGCTTGCCGGGGCTCAGAGGATAGTCGAGCGGACGCCGCGTTACACCATGGGCCCAGTTTTTCGCGGACGAGCGCGCGTCGTGCGCGGCTGACGCGGTTTGCGCTGCTTTGAAGGGGCCGCGCCGGCGCCAGAAGCCGCGTCCTTCCGCCGCCTGCCGCGGTGCGGCTTGGGTTCCGGTTCCGGAACCATGGACGGCTGGCCCTTGACGTATGGCTGAGGTTCCTCGACCTCCACCTCCACCTCGGGTTCGGTTGGCGCCTCCGGAGGCGCCGGCGGATAGAACTCGGCGCCGAGGTACACCAGAAGTCCTTTCTCCTCGTCCGGCTCCACTCGAACGAGCAGCTTGTCCTGGGCGTAGTTCAAGAACTCAGCAAACTCCTGGAAGCCGAATGCTGCCGGATCGAAGGCCGGTACTTCGGCTTGCATCCAATTCTCTAGATCACCAGCCAGACATCCGTTTTCGATGTCCAGGCGGTGCGTCTCGAGCACATCCCGGAGTCCGGGGAGGGCCTCCTCAGGCTTCGGCGCCGGCTTTTCGGGCTTGGCGGACGTCTTCCGTTCGATCAGGTATCGCCCTTCTTCTCCGGCGACATTGACGTAACCGGCGTTCTTCAGCTTCTCGACGAAGTCGGAGAAACTGCCTGAGCCATACGCTTTCTCCGTGAATGCGGAATCGAGCTGGAGCATGGTCGATTTCAGCAGGCCGAGCTGCGGCCGCAATCCGCGCCGCTCCACAACCTGGAGCGCCCGCTCCACTAGGGGAACCGCTTGGCCCGGATCGAGCGGGGCGGGGCGGTTCCGTGGCTGGCGCTGACGGTGTGGCCCCTGATGCTGCTGTTGCTGCTGCTGGCGCTGCGGTTTCTGTGGCTCGTCCAGCAGCGATTCGTAGCTGACGAACTCGTGGCAGTTCTGCTGAAGAATGGTGCTGGTGAACGCCTTGCCGCCAACCACGAAGACCGTCTTGCCGAACTCCTTCAGCTTGTTTACAAGCGGAATGAAGTCGCTGTCGCCGCTGACGATGGCAAAAGCGTTGACGTGGTTGTGGGTAAAGGCCATCTCGAGCGCGTCGAGGGCCAGGTTGATGTCGGCGCCGTTCTTGTCCCCGCGCGGAGAGGGAATGCGCTGTACCATCTGGACCGCGTTGGCGGCCATCTGGCGGGTCGCTCCCTCCTGTCGCGCCCAGTTCGCATATGCAAACTTGGCGACGATATCGCCACGCTCCTTCAGGGCGTTGAGCGCCACGGATACGTCGAATTCACGTTCCAGCGTCGATTTGACGCCGATCTCGATGTTGTCATAGTCGACAAACACCGCGATGTTCAATCTTTCTTGCATTGGGTTGTCTTGTTTCTCTTTGTACAGGCGTGGTCAGGCTGCCTGCTTCACCGAGGAGCGTATGAATGTCACAATCTCCTCGAGCGAAGCTCCTGGCTGAAATACCGCCGCCACGCCCTGCTTCTTAAGTTGTACCGCGTCCTCGTCTGGGATAATTCCGCCGACGATGACAATGATATCGTCCATCTCCTTCTCGTGAAGGAGCTCCATCACCCTGGGAACGATGGCGTTATGCGCGCCGGAAAGGATGGAGAGCCCGATCACCTGGACGTCCTCCTGGAGCGCCGCGCTGGCGATCATCTCGGGCGTCTGCCGCAGACCGGTGTAGATGACTTCCATACCGGCGTCGCGCAGAGTCCGCGCGATGATCTTAGCGCCGCGGTCGTGGCCGTCCAAGCCCGGCTTGGCCACGAGCACTCGAATCGGATGCTCCATCCCTCGTTCCCCGTGATTACAGCACGCTGGTTTCGCGCCAGGTTCCAAAAACATCCCGGAACGTGTCGCAGATCTCGCCCACGGTGGCGTAGCAGCGGACTGCGTCGAGGAGGAAAGGCATGGTGTTCTCCCTTCCCTCGGCCGCACGCCTCAGCGCATCGAGCGATGCTTCAACGCGAGCGGCGTCCCGCCGTTTCCTCAACTCAGCCAGTTTCTCACGCTGTCGAACCTCGGCGCTACGGTCGATCTCGAGGATCTCGATCGGTTTCTCGTCCTCCTGTTCGAAGGCGTTGACACCGACGATGATCCGGTCCCCTGTTTCGACCGCGCGCTGGTAACGGTAGCTCGCCTCGGCGATCTCACTTTGCGGGAAGTTCCTCTCGATCGCCGGAATCATGCCGCCCATCTGGTCGATGCGGCGGATGTATTCCGCGGCCGATTGTTCGACGTCGATCGTCAGCCGCTCGAGAAAGTAACTTCCCCCCAGCGCGTCGGGAACCGCCGCCACCCCACTCTCATGGGCGATCACCTGCTGCGTGCGCAGGGCGATCGTCACAGCATGCTCGCTTGGGAGGGCGTACGCCTCGTCGAGTGAGTTGGTGTGCAGCGACTGAGCGCCGCCAAGCACCGCCGCCAGCGCCTGAAGCGCCGTCCGCACCACATTGTTGTACGGCTGCTGCCAGGTGAGCGAGCATCCCGCCGTCTGCGCATGAAAGCGTAGCTTGAGGCTCCGCTCGTGCTTCGCGCCAAAGCGGTCCCGCATGAGATGCGCCCACATCTTCCGCGCCG
>DATIFQ010000267.1:0-2070 GCA_035455185.1 Bryobacteraceae bacterium
GAACCCCTGGGATTTAACGCTTTCGCGCCAGAATGGATGGAATAGAATGGAAGCACTCGAGCGGAGGACAGGGCAACGCAGGGATGCGAGTGCGCCGGGATAAACCGGCATGTTGTAGGGGATGAAAGAGCCCTACGGGAAAGGAGCAGCGACTCCATCTCGACCTCGAGTCTTGCGCAGTGCGCCGCGAGGCGTACGGCGAAGCGTAGACAGAGGCATCGGTGGGCCGGGCGATTGAGCCCCGATAACTGACGAACTGCGTGCCGACACTGTTTGCTTAGTGGGAAGGCAACATCTGTCCGAGGCGATATATCGCGAGCCTTGGGTGGGACGCGGCGTGGTCGAAGACCCTGGCACGTCGAGAAACAACATGCACGAGAACCGGGAGACCTCCAGAGCGTCTACCGAAACAGTAGACCGGTCCGCGAAGGCGCCGAGCCGCAATGCGGACATGCACGCACTGGAGGAGTCGGACTGCTGCGTAGTACCGATGAAGCAGCCGAACAAAGAGGGGCAACCCTTGGCGGAGGCGGCGGAGGGAAGGCGGCAGCCCAAGGAGAACGCCACGCAATCCAACACCCCACCGACACAGCGCGGAACACGGGTGTCCCAAGGATTGAGCGGCGTGCGCCGAGCGGCGCGGGAAAGGAGACAAGAGCGGTTCACGGCTTTGCTGCATCACGTGACGGTCAATCTGCTGCGGGAGAGTTTTGACGCATTGAAGAAGAATGCGGCTCCTGGGGTGGATGGCGTGACGTGGCGCGAGTATGAGACAGGGTTGGAAGGTCGGCTCGCCGATCTGCACAACCGGGTCCACCGTGGCACGTACCGGGCACAACCTTCACGGAGAGTGTATATCCCGAAGGCCGACGGAAGGCAACGACCGTTGGGCATTGCGGCGCTGGAGGACAAGATTGTTCAACAGGCCGTGGTGACCGTCCTCAATGAGATCTACGAGGTGGACTTTCAGGGCTTTTCGTATGGGTTCCGGCCAGGACGAAACCCGCACCAGGCGCTCGACGCGCTCAACGCGGGGCTGCAAAAGAAGCGCGTGAACTGGGTACTCGATGCCGACATCAAGGGCTTCTTCGACCACGTCAGTCATGAGTGGATATTGAAGTTCCTGGCGCATCGGGTCGCTGACAACCGAATACTTCGGCTCGTTCAGAAATGGCTGAAGGCCGGGGTCTCGGAAGACGGCGAATGGTCGGAGACGACGGTGGGTACGCCGCAAGGGGCAGTGGCTTCACCGCTGCTCGCCAACGTGTACCTGCACTACGTCCTCGATTTATGGGTCGAGGTCTGGCGGAAGAAGATCGCGTGTGGCGACGTCATCATCGTCCGCTACGCCGACGATCTTGTCGCCGGCTTTCAGCACCGAGCGGACGCCGAGCGGTTCTTGCGAGACTTCCAGGAACGGCTGGCAAAGTTTGGTCTGGAGGTCCATCCGGAGAAGACGCGACTGATCGAGTTCGGACGCTTCGCGGCGTCCGATCGACGGAAGCGCGGACAAGGGAAACCGGAAACCTTCACGTTCCTCGGGTTCACCCACTATTGTGGCCGGAACTCGAAGGGCCACTTTGTGGTCTGGCGGCGCACAGCGGCGAAGCGACTGCGGGCTAAGCTCCTCGCCATCAAGCAGGAGTTGCGCCGGAGGATGCATGAGTCGATCGTGCTGGTCGGAGCGTGGTTGAAACGCGTGGTGGAGGGCTACTACCGATACCATGCGGTTCCGGGCAACTTGGCTGTACTCGGTAGATTTCGAGAACGGATCTGTCGCTACTGGCGGCGCACTTTACGTCGTCGCAGTCAGCGGCGGAGGCCCGATTGGGAACAACTGAGGCCGATCTTCGACCGGTGGCTTCCTCGCCCGCGAACTCTGCATCCTTACCCTGACGTACGCTTCGACGCTCGTATCCAAGGGAGGAGCCGTATGCGGTAATTCCGCCCGTACGGATCTGTGCGGGGGGTGGTCAGCGATGGTCATCCCTACCGCGACCCCGAGCGCTGACTCCGGGGCCAGACCAGGGCGGGGGCGGCGCAAGCCGCCCCGCCGGTTTTGACTTGACT
>DATIFQ010000268.1:0-6101 GCA_035455185.1 Bryobacteraceae bacterium
AACAAATGAAGCTTTGGGCGGTACTGTTCGCCGTGGCCGTGGTGGCGGCCGGACAGACGGAGCCGCAAACGGAAGAACGGCGGGTCCAGGTCATCCGCCATGTCGCCGCGGGGGTCCAACCGGCGCCGGGTGCGCCGGGGGCGGATGTGCTCCGTTTCGTCTCGAGCGAGTTCGCGTGGAGCGATAAGCTCGTGAAAAACGCACCGTATTCGGCGGAAGCGGTCACCGAGACGACCCAGATACTCGCCGACGGCAACCGTATTGTGAACAAGAGCAGCGCTCTCGTGTACAGGGACAGTGACGGCCGCACACGGCGTGAGCAGACGCTGACCCACATCGGTCCGTGGGCGTCACAGAGCCCTCAAACCCGGGTATTTCTCAACGATCCCGTGGCCGGCGTCGGCTACATTCTCGAGCCCGAGAATCAAATCGCCCGGAAAATCGCGCGACCGCCCAGACTGCCGGAAGAGAAGGGACTGACGGAAGCCGCCGTCCCAGCCGAGTTCCACCTGCCGGTTCCGCCGCCTCCGCAAGGCGAGGCGTCCAACGTGATGTTTGTGGCGGCAGCGGGCTCGACGCATTCGGCACTCTCCCGCGGTAGTGCGGAGTACAAGACCGAATCACTGGGCAAACAATCCATCGAAGGAGTAACAGCGGAAGGAAATCGTACGACGACCACCATCCCAGCCGGCGAGATCGGTAACGAAAGACCGATCGTGACGGTTTCCGAACGCTGGTACTCGGCGGAATTGCAGACGATCGTTCTCACCAAACAGAACGACCCGCGGTTTGGGGAGACGACGTACAGGCTCACAAATATCCAGCGGGCGGAGCCGCCGCAGCCGCTGTTCGAACCGCCGCCGGGTTACACGATCCAAGATCAGGACAAGATGATCCAGATGTTCATGAAGAAAAAAGACGACTAGCTTGAGCCCCTTTGTCGCGGCTCTGCCGCCGGGGTGGTGATCGCAGGTGACTTGCTGAGAGGCCCGCCGGACGATAAGCCGGTTTCTGTACCCTCGCGGGCGGCAGTCATTCCTCTGGGCCCGGCATTACTGCCGGGCTCTTGCGACCTACCCGAGAGTCGAACGGAGCGGGCCGCTCCTCCCCTCCTATTTGGTCTTGCTCCGCGTGGGGTTTACCCTGCCAGCCGAATCGCTCCAGCCGCGGTGCGCTCTTACCGCACCTTTTCACCCTTACCTCCCCGAAACCGGGAAGGCGGTGTATTTTCTGTGGCACTTTCCGTGATCCGTTTCCGGACCCCCGGCCGTTAGCCGGCACGCTGCCCTATGGAGACCGGACTTTCCTCCCCCTTGCGGGAGCGACTGCCTGTCCGGAGAACCTCTCGGTTATAATTATCGCATTTAATTTATTAGCCGCAAGAATTCCGGGGCTTAAAATCCACCAATCCGTAGTATATTCGATTAGTTACGGGTAACCCCGAAGCTTTGAGAAATCGGCCCGGCAGGTCAACCCGAGCGAGTATTTTAATGGAGGAGAGTTGAAAATGCGGCACAGGCACACGCTGCTTTTGGTTCTCATCATCTCAGCCCTGGGCTACACGACGACCATGTCAGGCCAGGGCCTGACGACGACCGCAGCGAAGGACGATTGGGAAGAGATCAACTTCGAGTTCAATTCATCCATTCTGTCCGACGGCTACCCCAGCCTGTTGCGGCTCGCTGAGTTGCTGGGTCAGAACCCCGACTACAAGGTGACGGTAGAGGGGCACACCGACGCGATCGGATCTGACCGCTACAACGACAAACTGGCGCGGGCGCGCTCGGAAACAGTAAAGAGCTTTCTGCTGAAGTACGGCGCACAGGCGAACCAAGTGACAACGTCGGGACGCGGCAAGCGTGAGCCGAAGGTCGACAACCGCACGAAGGAAGCGCGGTTCATCAACCGTCGGGTCGTAATGACGGTCCGGGACGGCCAAGGAAAGATCGTGAGCGCCGGCGGCGTCGGCGACGCAATCAAGGCCCTCCAGGAAATCGCCAAGAAACAGGAAGACTGCTGCAACGAAATCCTGAAAAAGCTCGACAAGCTGGATGAAATTCTGGCGATGCTGCGCGACCTCAAGCAAGAGAACGAGGGTCTGAAGGCGGACGTGGCCAACTTGAAGCAGGCGCAAAGCGGCCTCAAGGATCAGGTAGCCTCGCTTCCGAAGCCGCCGGAGAAGGCGGAGCTGGCGCAGATCATGGAGACGACCGCGAAGAAGGCGATCGATGAATCACGGCCGAAGCGCTTCGCTCTGCTGGGCCTCAACGCCGGTCCGGACATGACGGGCAACCTGAGCGTAACCGGAAAGGGCCGGTACTTCGCGCCTTTCGGCGAGCACCACGCGCTGCAAGCGGAGGCCGAATACCTGCGTTACTTCGATCGCCAGGAAGGGCAGTTCGACGTCGGTCTGGTCAACCGGTACAAGAACTTCCAGGCCGGCATGTTCTCGAGTTTCAAGCGTGTGGATATGAAGGAGTACAGCTCGGGCGGCACTCTCGGCCAGGCGGCCGTGGCCATGGATTACCTCTTCTCGCGCGGGCGCATCGGGATGTTTGGGACCAAGGCGTTCCTGGATAACCCGGTGATCCATCGCGCCGGCATAAGCCGCAACATTTTCGAAGAGACATACCTGAGCGTTGTGGACCAGATCGGCGGCAGCACACAGATCGGGTTGCACAAAGACGCCTACATCGAGGGCAACCTCGGCGCGCTCTTCCGCAAGGGCGGCAGCAACCGGCCTGGCGGCATGGTGCGATTCGTGCAGCCGATCAATCCGAGCTGGGCTTTCACGATGGAAGCGGGCCTGAACGAGACGCTGGTCGGCGTGAATAACAGCGGCCGCGTGGTGTTCGGACTGCAGTTCGGCAACTGGGTGCGGCCGAAGGATTTCGTCGGCCTGAATCATCCGGTCCCCATGGACGTTCCACGCGTCCGGTACGAAGTGCTGAAGAAGCGGGTGCGCACGGGCAACGACCCGCCGGTGGCCGACGCGGGTGCGGACCAGATTGGCGTGGCCGCGGGCCCGATCACGCTGGATGGCTCGAATTCGTATGACCCGGACGGCGACCCGATTACGTTCGAGTGGGCGCAGACCGCAGGCCCACAGGTGCCGCTCTCGGGCATGAATACCGCCCAGGCCTCATTCACCGCGGCTGACGGCCAGAGCTACACGTTCCGCCTGATGGTGAAGGACGACAAGGGCGGCGAGAGCAGAGCGCGGGTAACCGTGACCACGGCGGCGGCGCCGTCGGTGAAGATTGTCCGGTTCACCGCGAATCCGCAGTCGATCCGAGCCGGCGAGACGACCACCATCGTGTGGGAAGTCCAGAACGCCGACGAGGTGAGCATCAGCGGCCTCGGGAAGGTGGATCCGAAGGCCGGCACATCGACGGTGGCGCCGACTCAGACCACGATGTACACGCTGACTGCGAAGAACGGGACCAGCGAGGTCAGCGAGACGCTCACTGTACAGGTTCAACGGGCCGACGCTCGCGTCCTCCGCTTCATGGCGACTCCAACCAACATCAACGCTGGGGAAGCGGCAACGCTAACGTGGGAGACCGAGAACGCCACGGAAGTGAGCATTAGCGGCGTTGGCGCCGTGGCGCCGAACGGCAGCACGGCGGTCTCGCCCACGCAAACGACCACCTACACGCTGACGGCGAAGAATCCGTACGGCGAAGCTTCGGCCGCGGCCACGATCACCGTGGCCCCAGGCCCGCGCATCGTCCGCTTCACGGCGACCCCAACCGAGATCCTGCCCACCGAGCAGTCCCAGTTGGTTTGGGAGGTCGAGGGCGCCACGGAGGTGACGATCAGCGGCCTCGGCAAGGTGAACGCCAGCGGGACCTCTACGGTCAGTCCGCCGGACACAACGACTTACGTGCTGACCGCCAAGGGTGGACAGGGCGATGTCACCGCCAGCGCGGTGGTGACGGTGATCAAGCCGGCGAAGATCCTCGACTTCGTCGCTGATCCGCCGAGGATCGGGCAGGCTGGCGACGCGACCACGCTCCGGTGGCAGACCGAAAACGCCGACGAAGTGATCATTACCGGAGTCGGTTCCGTCCCGGTGAACGGATCGGTTCAGGTGAAGCCGACCTCGGACGTGAGTTACACGCTGATTGCCTACGGGCGGCGAACGCAGGCGACCGCGCTTGTCATCGTTCGCGTCGCCACCGGCGGTGTCAACCATCCGCCGGTGGCGGATGCGGGGCCGAACGCCGTGACCATCGATCCACAACTCCGGCTGGACGGCTCCAGGTCCTACGACCCGGACGGCGACCCGATCACGTTCTCGTGGCGGAATCTGGGTCCGCGGCAAGCGGAGATCAGCAATGGCACCACGCCGATCCCGGTCGTGAAGTTCATGAACGGCTGGGGCGACTACGCGTTCGAATTGACGGTCACCGATTCGCGGGGCGCGAGCAGTACGGCGACCGTCCATATCCAGTATCGCGATCCGTAGTTCTCAGTGAAGTCGCGAAAAATCGAAGGGCGCGCCCTGCGGCGCGCCCTTTTTTGCTTGGCTATCTTCCTGCCGCCCGCCCCTGTCTCATCGCATCCCGAAAGGCCTCGAAGATTTGCGAGTCTGGTCCGTCCGTGCGCGCTTCTGGATGCCACTGCACCGCCAGCACAAAACGCTTTCCGGGCAACTCCAGCGCTTCCACCACGTTGTCCGGCGCCCTCGCGGTAACCACGAGCCCGCTCGCAACTTTGTCCACGCATTGATGGTGGCGTGAATTGACACCGTAGTCGTCCACTCCCAGGATCGATTCCAGTCTGCTGCCGGATGCGATTTGGATCCGGTGAACCTCCGGCCGCCCCGGAAATCGATGCCCTTCAAGGTGCTGCGTCAGCGTACCTCCCAGCGCGACATTGAACAGTTGGACCCCGCGGCAGATCGCTAGCACTGGAAGGTCGCGGTCCAGCGCCTCGTGCAAGAGGGCGCTTTCGAGGCGGTCGCGCGCCTGGTCCGGTTCATCCGTCTCGGGCTGGCGTGAAGCGCCATACAGGGCGGGATCGATATCGGTTCCTCCGGCCAGCAACAGGCCGTCGAGCCCGGCAAGCGTGGTGACATTCTCGACCGGCTGAATCCCCGCGCCATTCAGCGCGTCACGGTACGACCCGCGCTTGCTCTCCGGTGTGCCAATTCCAAACGGCAGTGCCACTCTGATCACGCGCGCCCCCCCTTCTCATACCGGAAGAAATGGGGCTGGCTGCCATCTCGCCGTTGTTGCGAAGTGGCTGTCTGTCCCTATTTTTTCGTGCCCATCTCCCCTTACCCGCCGAAGGCTTCCCGGAAGACCGTGGTCAGATCAAGCAACGCTTGCTCGCCGTTCCCGGTGAAACTCGAGCCGTGCATGATGGCCAGCGTCTTCGGCTTCAGGTCCGCCAGCTTTTTGAGGATTTCCGCGGTCATCGGCGTATAGGGGACGTAATCCGCCAGCGGTCCTTTCTGGTACTCGAGAATGGTAGCTTTGCTGCGTCCGAGGACCTCAGAGCTGGTGACCGGCTCCCCATCGCCGGCATGGTGGAACAGGTCCGAACACAGCAGGGTCCGCTGCGTCTCTTCGAACAGCAGTCCGGCATCCCAACCGTGAGGCAGGTGTTTGGTGGAGCAAAAACGGAAGCGATATTTCCCGGTGGCCAGCACATCTCCGTCGGTTAAGCCGCGGGAGGGGCGAATCGCGTAGTCGTCCACACCCACGATGGTACCGACCAGACTGCAGGCGGCCTGCGCCGAGGGCGCCATCTCGAGCCAGTGATTGAGCGCGCCGCACTCGTCCGACTCGAAATGGCTGAAGGCGATCCAACGGAGCTTGGACGGATCCAACACGCGGCCGACCGCTTCGCGCACCAGGGGAAACATACCGCGAAGGCCCGCATGAAACAGCAAAGGTTCATCGTCCTTGATCAGGAAGTGGTTGAACTGCAACTGGTACTCCGGCACGTATACGCAAATGCGATGCACGTCCGGCGCAATCTCATCGACTCTGGCGGTCACACCGCACCTCCCATCCGGGATTCCTATGTTGGACTCCCGAGTCTTAACGTAGTGTATACCGATCCGTCTCTCTTGTAGGCGAAAAGCGGAT
>DATIFQ010000269.1:0-5342 GCA_035455185.1 Bryobacteraceae bacterium
CACGCCGATGAGCAAATCCCGCTGGAGAGCCATCAGCTCACCGGAATCATTCTCCAGACGCTTTCCGTATTCCGCGAGCCCGTCGATATTGCGCAGGGCAAGGCGCCGCAGGATGCGGCGTTTGATCATCTTTTCCCGGTAAAGTGAAAAGTCGATGCCGGTGGCCCCGTGCAGAATGGCCAGGATGGCGCCGAACCGCTCTTCGTCGCCGGCTGGCGTTCGCTCCTGTTGCGCGCGTAGGGCATCCGCAATATAAGGGTGCCGGCCAATTCTTACAAGTTCGGAGGCAATGCGTTCGGGCGGCAGAACAAAATCCACGCAGCCGGTGGCCACGGCGGCTTGCGGCATGGAGGCGAACTTCGCGGTGGCCGCGTCCTGCGCAAACGTCACGCCGCCCGCGGCCTTGATGGCTTCCACGCCCGCCGAGCCGTCCGAGCCCGTGCCGGAAAGGATTACCCCGATTGCCCTGCTTCCGCACTGGTCAGCCGCGGACCGCAGGAAGCGGTCGATGGGCATGTGCAATCCCGGTGTTTGCGTACGTGGGGCCAGCTTCAGCGCCCCATATGCGATGGTCAGATCGACGTTTGCCGGTATGACGTATACATGGTTGGCTTCCACGGGCATGCTATCGGCCGCCTCGCTGACCGGCATGGTGGTGGCTCGCGCAAGAATCTCGGCCAACATGCTGTGGTGCTTTGGATCGAGATGTTGAATGAATACGATGGCTAAGCCGGTATCGGCGGGCAAATCGGCGAGCAGAAGCCTAAAAACTTCCAACCCGCCCGCGGAGGCGCCAATGCCGGCCACTGGGACGGCCGCCCCTGCCGCACGGCCCCGTTTAGGCGCTTCTTCGGTGAAGTTGCGCCGACCCTCCGATTCCGTGTCCTGCGGGATACCGCCGGGCACTTGCTTTTCGTCCACAAAACGCCCCTTTCAACTCCTGACCACCGTACTTACGCTACGATTTTAGAACTCGCAGTTCAGCAATTTGTGGGCCATAACAAATCCCGGCCCACCGGCAGCGAAAGTCAGCCGAAATTTCTGGGGAAGCACCACGATGAAGAGAGTCAGCGCGATGCCGGCGCCGGGGCCGGGATGAAAAGGCTGCACCGGTAATGCGGGATTTGCCGACCTGGATCCGGCGATCGCCGGTTCTGCTCAATCGGCCGGAGGCAGAGTGAAACAGAATGTCGCCCCCTCCCCCGGAGTCGATTCCATCCAAATTCGGCCGCCATGCCGCTCGATGGCCTTCTTGCAGAATGCGAGTCCGAGTCCGCTCCCGCGGTGTTCTGTTCCGTGCAGGCGCTTGAACACGCCGAATATGCGGCCCTCGAATGCCGGGTCTATGGCAGGGCCGTTGTCTTGCACAGAAAATACCCAGTGGAGACCCTCTCGTCTTGATGAAATATGTACGCGAGGAGGAGGCGTGCCGCAGAATTCGACGGCATTTCGAATCAGATGATGCAGGACCTTGGCCAGTATTTCGAAGTCTCCGCACACCTGCGGCAACGGGTCATGCGTGACGAGTGCGTTCCTTTCTTTTATCTGTCTGTCCGTCGAGAGGAGCGCCTGGCGTAGGACAGCTTCCATGTCCGTCCGGGAGGCCTGCCGGCCGCCAGCATCCGTGGCCCAGTAGTCCACCACGTCGGTGAGCAGTGATTGCATTCTGGCCGCCCCTTCCTGGATACGCCCCAGGAACACGTCAGCATCGGAATCGAGGCGGCCGGCATAGGTCTCGGCCATCAGTTGACTGAACGAGGCTACGTCGCGAAGAGACTCGCGGAGGTTGTGAGCCGCCATGGAGACAAACTCCTCAAAGTCCGCGCTCGCTCTTTCCAACTGCCTCCGCACCTCGAGGCATTTCTGCGTTTCCGCGTCGAGCGCCTTGCGCAGGCGTTCGACCTCGCCTTCCACCGGATTCTCGCCAGAGTTGCCCATTTTCAATCCGCGCGCCTGGGTTCGGGCTCCCTATGTCGGCCGGGAACTGTGAACTTGAACGTAGCACCGCGCCCTCTTTCCGACTCCACCCAGATCCGCCCACCCTGACGCTCGACAACCTTCTTACAGAGCGCAAGACCGATCCCAGTACCGGGAATTTCGCTTCCATGCAAGCGTTTGAACATGCCGAACACCCGGTCGGCGTCTTTAGGAGCGATGCCCACTCCGTTGTCCCGCACTGAAAACAGCCATCCTTCCGCATCTCTCTCGGCCGAGACGTGGATTCTCGGCGTTTCCTCGCCTCTGTACTTGATCGAATTGGAAATGAGGTTCTGGAAAACTTGCATCAGCATGACCTCTCCAGCTACCACAGTTGGCAACGAATCGGAGGTCACGATGGCGCCACTGTGCGCGATGGCCGCCTCGAGGTTCGCCAGCACATTGGCGAGAACAGCGCCGCAATCGATCGAGGCGAAGCTGTCCTGGTCCCGCTCGGTAACTTCCCAATACCCAAGCAGGGCCTTCAGCAGGGCCTCTATCCTCCGCGCGCCCCCGACGGAATAGGAGATGATTGTGTCCGCTTCTTCGCCCAGCTTTCCTTCATACTCCCGCGCCAGGAGCTCAGTAAAGTTCACTACCATCCGTAGAGGTTCCTGCAAGTCGTGCGTGAGCGCATAGGCAAAATGCTGCACTTCGGCATTGGTCGCCTTGAGTTCTTCCTCAGCTCGCTTACGGTCAGTTATGTCCTCAATCGCGAGGAGGATCGTCCGAGCTTGTGCATTCGGATCGAAGATCTCGCTGGCGTTGAGTAGCATCACTTTCCGTCCGACATGTTCAAACTCGTGTGTCACCTCAAAGTCCCGGAACGTTGAGTGTGCGGGGAGAACATTCTCCAGCAGTTCTCGCAGTCTCGGGATGTTCCATTGTCCGTTTCCCAGGTCCCATATGAGACGCTGCTCGGTCTCTTCCCGGGAGGTCTGGAAAGTCTGGTAGAAGGTCTTGTTCGCTTTCATGACCTGCAAATTCTGGTTCAGGATCACGAGAGGCTCCCGCACGGTCTCTACGATGGCTTCGGCGAAGTCAAGACCGCGCTTTGCCGCATCAATATCGATCAACATCACCACGGCGCCGTCGATCTTCCCGTCTGGCCCCAGGGACGGCAGGATGCGGAGCGAAAACCAGCGGCCGTGCGAGTCGCGGACATCACGCGGCTTCCGATTGCCGCCCTCCATTGCATCCAACAGTAACCGCCTCAGGTCGGGCAGTTCCATTTGAGGCTGAAGATCCGTTATCGATCGCCCGACATCGGAGGCGATCAGATTCATCATAGGTTCCATGGCTCGGGTGAAACGGCGAATCCGCAGGTCTTTGCCAACCATGACCAGGGGTATGCTGATGCTTTCGAGAAGATTCGTCAGATCCCGGTTGACCTGGCTGAATTCCGCGTTACTGATCTTCAGTTCTTCGTTGAGTGTGTTCAGTTCTTCATTGGCTGATTCCAGCTCTTCTTGCGCGGTTTCCAGTTCTTCGTTGCCCGCCTGCGCCTCTTCGTTCGCTGACCGAAGCTCTTCAAGGGTAATTGCCTTGTCTTCGAGGATCGATTGCAGGTACTCTTTGGTTGCTGCAAGCTCGCGCCGCAACCGGGCGGTCACATCTTTGTCGTGTGTCGAGGGCTTGCGCTTTGTTGGTGGGCTACCGTTCGGCTCGGCGTCTTCGAACAGGACCAGGAAATACCGTTTTTTGACAGAGGACGATCCCCTGAGCGGGATGACCGTAATTGTGACCTCGGTCAACTGGCCACTGCCTTCGATTCGCATGCCGTCTTCTTTGGCTACGGCATTTCTCTGTCTGGCGGTCTGAAACGCCTTACCCAGGCCCGCTACTAAGCCTTCGCGCGCCATTTTCAAGAGGCTATGGGTTGGCTCGCCGGGCGAAAGCTCGAGGTACGGAGCTGTGCGGCCCCGGACCTGAACAATGTTCATATCCTCGTCAACGATGGCGCCGGGGGGGGCGTGTTCGGCCAGCATTAACCGGTCGGCTTCTCTCTGCACGTCCGGCCCGGCTCGGCCCTCAGCAATTGTCTCCCGGAAATCCACCACCTTCTTGGTCCGGCGGTCTTCGCTTATGGGCGCCGCCGGCTTACCCGCAGCCGGCAGCACGTGATAGATCGTGTGGGTCTTTTCCACGTGATGAAAGGACTCGGACAGCGTGCCGACGTTTTCCGATGGACCGAGTACAAGGAAGCCCGTTGGCTTGAGGGCGTAATGCAGGATCGACAACACCTTGCGCTGTAATATGGCTCCAAGGTAGATCAGCACGTTACAGCAACTGATCAGGTCCAGCTTGGAGAAAGGCGGGTCCTGCGTTACGTCGTGCCTCGCAAAAACGCATACGTCACGGATGGTCTTCGTGACCTGGTACCCGCGTTCCGTTCTGGTGAAGAACCGCGCCAATCGCTGCGGCGACACATGAGCCAACGCGGCGCCCGTGTATGTGCCGGCGCGGGCCTTTTCGATCGCCGTTTCGCTGATATCGGTGGCGAAGACCTCGAACGGAAGGCTCAGTTCCGCCTTCTCCAGGAATTCCATCAAACAGATGGCGATCGAATAAGCTTCCTCGCCCGTGGAGCACCCAGACACCCAGATTCGGATTGGATCCTCGCGCCCTCTATTCTCAACCAGCGCGGGGAACACCTCCTTCTTCAGTTCCTCGAAGACCGCTGGTTCCCGAAAGAAGGCAGTGACGGTGATCAGGAAGTCCTCGCACAACGCCTTGGCTTCGTCGCGGTTCTGCTCGATATCCCGGCTGTAGTCCTCCAGCTTCTCGAATCCGCGGAGGGCCATGCGCCGCTTGATGCGCCGCTGGAGGGTGCTGTGCTTGTAGTACGTGAAATCCACTCCGGTAGCGCTGCGCAACAGCCGGAATATCTTCTTCAGTTCTGCTTCCCCCGGCTGCTCAGTCGCCTTCTGAGGCTCGATCGGGACATGGGAATCGCGTGCGATGGCCGCCAGTTGCCGCGCGATTCCGGCCGGCGGCAGCACAAAATCAGCTACACCCGCAGCGATGGCGCTTCGCGGCATGCCGTCGAACTTCGCCGATCCGATCTCCTGAACAAACGTAGTGCCACCTGCGGCCTTTATCGCCCGTAGGCCCAGAGTTCCATCCGACGCGGTCCCCGAGAGAACGACGCCGATGGCTTTGGCGCCCCTATCGCGGGCCAGGTACTCAAGAAAGACATCGATTGGCACGTTCCGGCCGGCATCCACTCGGGGCGTGGTATGGAGGACTCCACCGGAGATGGCCAAATTGCGACCCGGCGGAATCACGTGGACGTGATTAGCCTCGGCGAGGATATCGCCTCTCACCTCGGCGACGGGCATCTTGCTCGCCCTGGAAAGCAACTC
>DATIFQ010000270.1:0-7835 GCA_035455185.1 Bryobacteraceae bacterium
ATTTATACGCGCGTTTGCGACAGATTCCCGCACACATCCCATGACTCAAGAACAGAAGCATCCTTTGCGCGGCCTCTTGATCGCCCAGTTCTGCGGCGCGTTCAACGACAACGCGTGGAAGCTCATGGTCGCCCTGTTGGCAATCCGGCAGGCCACCGCGCACATGGCGCCGGGCCCTGAACTGGAAACTGCGGCGCAGACGCAAACCGCACTCACCTTTATCATCTTCACCCTGCCGCTGGTCTTGCTATCCTTGGTCGGCGGCACGCTGGCCGATCGCCTGAGCAAACGCACGGTCATCATCGCGATAAAGATCGTCGAGGTGCTGCTCATGAGCGCCGGCACCGTCGCGCTCTGGCTGAATCCCGCCGGCGGCGTGCTGCCGTTGATCGTCTTATGCGGGATGGGCGTGCACAGCGCGCTCTTCAGCCCGTCGAAATACGGCATTCTCCCTGAGTTGATTCCGCATGAACGGCTCGCCTCCGGGAACGGGCTCCTGGAGCTCTGGACTTTTGCCGCCATTTTGACCGGGACGGCTGCCGGCGGTTTTCTTCTACAGAGCGCCGGAGAAACCGCCTGGCTGGCGCCGCTCACGTTGGCCCTGCTGTCCATCGTCGGTCTGGTCGCCGCCTTTGCCGTCCCCCGCGTCCCGCCCGCACGCGCCACCGGCGGCGTCGGTTCAACGATTCGCGGCGCCTGGGCCGCCATCCAATCAGAACGGCTGCTGCGCCTGGCCATTCCCGGTGAAATCTTTTTCTGGACGATCGCCAGCCTCTTCGCCCAGAACGTCCTCGTCTATGCCAAGGCGGTCCTCCAGCTCTCCGATGCCATGTCAGGACTCCCGCTCACACTGCTGTCCGTCGGCATCGGCCTCGGTGCGATGCTGGTCGGACGGCTGTCTCAAAACCGGGTGGAGTACGGACTGATCCCCTTGGGAGCCACGGGCGTGTTCATCGCGCTGTCTCTGCTCGGAGCGCTGACTCCGCCATTGTGGGGAACGTTTCTCGTTATGGGGCTCCTCGGGATCTCCAGCGCGTTCATCTTCGTGCCGCTGAACGCCGTGATCCAGTGGAAATCACCGCCCGATCGGCGCGGCGCCGTCATCTCATTCTCCAACACCTGCGTCTTCACCGGGATTCTGCTGGGATCGCTCGCCGGCGGCTCCCTCGCCAATGCCGGCCTTTCGACCGGCAGTATTTTCCTTGCCACCGCCGGAATCACCATCGGAGGCACACTATGGGCTCTCTGGCTGCTGCCCGATGCGTTCCTCCGGCTGCTGCTCGTCATCCTGACGAACACAGTGTATCGGGTCCGCATTGTCGGCCAGCATCACGTGCCTCAATCCGGCGGGGCGCTCTTAGTCCCGAACCATATGTCCTTCGTGGATGGCTTCCTGCTCATGGCGAGCGTCGATCGGCCCATCCGGTTCGTCGTGGATGCCGCTTATGCGACACACCCGCCCTTCAAAGCGTTGATGACCGCGATGAAGGTCATCCCCATTTCTTCCGCCGGCGGGCCCCGCATGATTCTCCGGGCGCTGCGCAGCGCGGGGCAGGCGCTCGACGACGGAGAGATCGTCTGCATTTTTCCCGAGGGGCAGATCACCAGAACCGGGACGCTCCTGCCGTTCCGAAGGGGATTCGAGCGCATCGTAAAGGGGCGCACCGTCCCCGTCATTCCGATCCATCTCGATCGGGTCTGGGGCAGCATCTTCAGTTTCACGCACGGGCGATTCGTCAGCAAATGGCCGGAGCGTGTCCCCTATCCCGTCACGGTCTCCTTTGGAGCGCCGCAACCCGCCGACACCCCGGCCTATGAACTACGCCGCCTGGTGCGGGAGCTGGGAGAAGCGGCATGGTATTTGCGAAAAGTCGATCAGGAAGCCCTGCATCGTCCCGTGGTGAGAACCTGGCGGCGAAACCCGTTTTCCTTTGCCATGGCCGACGCTTCCCGCCCGCATGTGTCGGCCTTCCAGGCCTTGGTCGGAACGATCGCCCTTGCCCGGACACTCAAACCCCATTGGGAAGGACAAGAGCATGTGGGCCTGCTCCTGCCGCCCAGCGTTGCGGGCGCCTTGGTCAACATCGCGGCGTCGCTGGCCGGGAAGACCAGCGTCAACCTGAACTATACGGTGGGCCGCGCCGGCCTCGAATCAGCCGTCACGCAAGCGTCCATCAAGACCGTGCTCACCAGCCACCGCTTTATTGAAAAGGCAAAGATCGAGATCCCCCAAGGCACCGCTATTCTGTGGATCGAGGACATCGCCAAGACGATCAGCGGCGGCAGGAAGGTCATCGCGATCTTGTTCGCGCTGTTCGCCCCGATACGGCTCGTGGAACGGGCCTGCGGCCAGTCGCGCAAGAGGAGCATGGACGATCTAGCCACCATCATCTTCAGCAGCGGCAGCACGGGTGAGCCGAAGGGCGTGATGCTCTCCCACTTCAGCATTAACTCCAATGTCGAGGGTGCCGCGCAAATCATCCACATCAGCAAGACTGATCGCGCTCTCGGCATTCTGCCGTTCTTTCATTCCTTCGGCTACATGCTGCTCTGGTTCTACGCGCGCCATAACACCGGCGTGGTCTTCCACCCCTCGCCGCTCGACGTAGGCGTCATCGGGGACCTGTGCAGCCGCTACCGCGTCTCGCTGTTGGTCGTTACCCCGACCTTTCTCCAGCTGTATCAGCGGCGCTGCACGCCGGAACAGTTCAGCACGCTCCGCGTGGTTCTCACGGGGGCCGAAAAGTTGCCGCTGCGTCTCGTGCAGTCGTTCCAGGAACGATTCGGCATTGCCCCCGTCGAAGGCTACGGGGTCACGGAGTGTGCGCCCGTTATTGCGGCGAACTGTCCGGACTTCCGCGCCGCCGGCTATTACCAGGTGGCGTCGCGCCGGGGAACCGTCGGACAGCCCCTGCCGGGCGTGTCCGTTCGCATTGTCGATCCCGACACGTTTGAGCTTCTCTCTCCGGGCAAACCAGGCATGCTGCTCGTGAAGGGCCCGAACGTGATGAACGGGTATCTGGGCCGGAAGGATCTCACGGACAAAGCCATGTGGGACGGCTGGTACGTAACCGGCGACATCGCCACGTTGGACGAAGACGGTTTCCTGGCGATCACCGACAGGCTCTCGCGCTTCTCGAAGATCGGCGGGGAAATGGTTCCCCACGGTTTCGTCGAAGAAGCGCTGCAGCAGGCTGCGGGCGCGGATATGCAGGTTTTCGCCGTCACGGGCATTCCTGACGAGAAGAAAGGCGAGCGTCTGGCCGTCCTGCATACGTTGGACGAATCCCGCATCCCGGACATCCTGGACAAGGTCGCAGCCCAGGGATTATCGAACCTCTTCATTCCATCGCCCCATCAGTTCGTGAAAGTTGAGTCCCTGCCGGTCCTCGGCACCGGCAAGATCGATCTCCGCGGCGTGAAGCGCATCGCCACCGAGCGGCTTATGCCGGCGTCGTGACGTCTCCCTATGCACAACCGACTGCTTCAGGCGCGAACAGGGTTACCCGACGATTCGCACACGCACCGCCACTCGCATGCGACCAGGCTTGCCAGTGTCGGCGCCATGCTGATCACCACTGTCGTGCTTGGCACCCATCCTGTGTGGGCCGCACCAGAATCCGCGACCGTGATAGGAACGATTCAGATCGGAAGTTCCCCGCTGCCTCAAGAGCATCTCGGGCTCTTCAATGGCACCGCCTTCACGCTGACAACCGGCCGATGCAACCACTGCAAAACACCTCCGCAGGCTCTTTGGTACTTCGCTGAGGAGTCAATTGCAGTTCCCTCACACCCTGCTGCGCAGGAAGGCCAGGGCTCCGCAGATCCTCTACCATTTCTGGTGTGGCTCGGCTCACCTGAACTGATCTCGAAGGCGCTGCTCGCATCAGACCACATCTCCCTCAACGTCGCGGAGGGCAGCCGCATTCCTCTTCGGTTAACGCCCAAACTCCCGACGAATCAGTCGTACTACAACCACTCCACTGCGAGCTTTTTCAGCACCCATCCCCTGCGCCTGCGCGGCCGCACCGTTCCCTCTCCTGAGGGATATTACTTCGAAACCCGCACCATCTGGCCGGCCGATTTCCTGCTTACCCGCGATCGATCCACGGATGTGACAGCCAATAACCAGACCATCCCGCGATTGATCGAAGATGCCGGTCAGGCCGCGAGTGAAACCATCACGACCCATGTGTTGTGGGAGAAGAGCCGCGCATCATGGGCCGGGAAACCGGTCCTCGGCGCCATACTCAATGGAGCCCAAGCCGACGACGACGAGGCGCACGGCGGACACTTCGGCATCGTCACAGGGCGAGTCGGTCCCCACGGCGAATGGGCCGACTGGCTGGTGAACAATTTCTACGATCCCGACGTCATCAGTGAAAAGGGCATTCTCCCTGCCATGGTCCCGATGGACAACTACCTGATGGATCTCAATAGCGGACAATCCTACTATCGGCCGAGTGCGCTCCTTGTAATCGTGCTGAAGCACGATCGAATTCCCGCCGTTTTTCAATCCACCGTTCAGGACGTGTTTCGCCGGCTCTACCGCCACGAACTGGATTACGATAACGCCCTGCTCAACTGCGCAGGGCTCAGCATCGATCAACTGCGTGCCCTCGGCTGGCAAATTCCCATGCAAGGCCCCAGCAGTCGTCTAAAAGCGACGGGGGGCTATCTCTATATAGCCGCCACGGACCGCAGCCTCGTCAGCGGGCTAAACGTCTATCGATTTTTCTCTGAGGAGCGGACCAGGCTGCTCCCACGCGTGACCTTCGAGGCGATCGGAAACGACCTCTTGCACCTCCTTCAACAGTCGGACGCTGGGCGGATGCTCACGTCCTTCGAGCAATGGCTGCGTGACGATGTTGAAGCCGTGCTCTACGTCCATATCCCGCAGATTCCATCCAGTCGCGCCCAAGGCACCCACGCAGTCGCGACACTCGAGGAGTACCAACAGCGCGTCCCCGCCGACCACTCGAAATGGAAAACCGTGGCAGTCCCGCCGCGCCCGTTTCCAGCTGAGTTGCGCGTGAGCCCCGCGCCAGTCGAAGCCACGACAATCCCGCACCCGGTACTCGCACTCGTGATAGGTTTTTTACTGGGCATGGTCTGGGTGGGGCGACTTCTCTTTCAGCGCGGCAACCGCGGGCTGAGAATGCGCACACGATGACAACCAAGGAGCCGGGCTTGACCACCAAGTCCCTGGTCAATTGTCAGGCTACCGTCTCAATCAAACGAGATTTGACTAGTCAATCAAACGCGTTGTGCTACGCTTGGTTCAGCCCTGCTGGGATACTTACCGGGCCATGCCGAGTATCTATCAACTCAAACCGGCCTTTCAGAATTTGCTGCGTCCGGTGACGCGCGGCCTCGCCGCCGCAGGCGTGACGGCAAATCAAGTAACCCTCGCCGCGCTGGGCCTTTCCTGTCTCGCAGGTGCGGTCATTGCCTGGCAGCCGTTCAACCGTCCGCTACTCCTGCTCATACCGCTCACGCTGATCCTCCGCATGGCGCTGAACGCGATCGACGGCATGCTGGCCCGTGAGCATGATATGAAGAGCCGGCTGGGCGCGCTCCTGAACGAGCTGGGAGACGTCCTCTCAGACTCCGCCCTGTATCTGCCTCTGGCGCAGGTGCCCGGCTTCGATCCGCGGCTGGTGGTGTCGGTCGTGGTCCTGAGTGTCATCGTGGAGCTGACCGGCGTCGCCGCCGTCCAGATCGGCGCTGCACGCAACTATGCCGGGCCCATGGGCAAAAGCGATCGTGCGTTTGTGTTTGGCCTCATCACGCTGCTCCTGGGCCTCAACATTTCTCCCGGCCTCTGGGTGACCCTGTTGTTGGGTGCGATGGTGCTGCTCTCCGCCTTCACCATCTACAATCGCGCCAGGCGTTCATTGGCCGAAGGAGCCGTATAGTGCTCACCCACGTCAAACCGCCGGTCTTCTGGGCACTCGGGGGCATAATCGGCATTCTCCTTCTCGCCTCCGTCGTCACGGTTCTTCTTAAGCGGCTGCACCCGGAAACACACTATCTCGAATTGCATCAGCGCATCCGTTCCTGGTGGATCATGGTCGGCATCTTCGCCGGGGCCATCCTCTTGAGCCGGACCGCCTCCATCGTCTTCTTTGCCTTCATCAGCTTTCTCGCGCTGAAAGAGTATGTCTCACTGATTCCTACCAGACGGGCCGACCGGCGCGTGCTCTTCTGGGCCTACGCGGCCATTCCGATCCAATACCTCTGGGTGCACTGGGAATGGTACGGGATGTTCATCATCTTCATTCCGGTCTATCTGTTCCTCTTGCTGCCCATGCGCATGGTGCTGATCGGCGAAACGAAAGAATTTCTGCGCGCAGCCGGCACGCTGCACTGGGGTCTGATGATGATGGTCTTCAGCGTGAGTCACGCGGCCTTCTTCCTCGTATTGGCCGAAGACAAGAACCCGATCGCCGGCGGCGCCGGCCTGGTCCTCTATCTCGTCTTCCTGACACAATTCAATGACGTGGCTCAGTACGTCTGGGGCAAAATGACGGGGCATCACAAAATCATCCCGAAGGTCAGTCCCAACAAGACCTGGGAAGGATTTCTGGGCGGCCTCGCGACGACGATCGGTCTGGCTGCGCTACTGGCGCCGCAGTTCACCCCGCTGACGCTGCATGAATCTCTCCTGGCGGGCCTGCTCATCGGATGCGGCGGGTTCATCGGCGACGTGACGATCTCCGCATTGAAGCGCGACATCGGCGTGAAGGACAGCGGCACCCTGCTACCAGGACACGGCGGCATTCTCGATCGCATCGACAGCCTGACCTATACCGCACCGATTTTGTTTCACTTCATCTATTACCTGCACTATTGAGAGCGCGTCGTGCTGCAGCAACTCTTCTTTCTGACAATCGTTCGTCCCCTTGTCCTGATCGTGCTGGGCCTGAACGTCCGGCACCTCGATCGGATTCCGGTGAAGGGGCCGGCGATTATCGTCTCCAACCACAACAGCCACCTGGACACCCTCGTTCTCATGACGCTGCTTCCCCGGCGCCTGTTGCGCGCGCTGCGACCAGTTGCGGCAACAGACTACTTCCTGCGGGACCGCCTGCTGGCCTGGTTTGCACTGACCATCATGCACATCATTCCCCTCGAGCGTCAGGCGGTGGAGCGTGGCCAAGACCCCCTGGCCTCCTGCTCCGAAGCGTTGCGCAATGGCGAACTCCTGATTCTCTTTCCTGAAGGTTCTCGCGGAAAGCCCGAGCAGATGGGCAGCTTCAAGACCGGCATCGCTCACCTCGCCAAGCGACATCCGGACGTGCCGATCACGCCGGTATTCCTGCACGGACTCGGAAAGGCGCTGCCGAAAGGCGAAGCACTGCTCGTCCCGTTTTTCTGCGATGTGTTTGTGGGCGAACCGGTACAGTGGACCGGCGACCGTCAGAGTTTCATGACGACGCTCGAAACAGCATTGAATACATTGGCCGCGGAAGGCTCGTTTCCCGCCTGGGATTAAGTGATAGACTGCCCAAGCGACCGCTGGAGATCGCCCATGCAGACAGCACCGAGCAAGACCCTTGTCGACTGCCACGTGCATCTCGCGGCGCTCCCCGACGGCGACAACGGCTGCTTTATTTCGCCGAAGCTGCTCAAGAGCCCGCTATTTCGCTTCCTCTTATGGAAGCATGACCTCTCGCCGGCGCTTCCGCAGGAAAGCAACCGGAAATACCTCGACCATCTTCTCGCCGAGTTACGCGCCTCCCGGCATGTGCAGAAGGCCGTGCTCCTCGGCATGGACGGGTTCTACGACCGGACCGGTCTGCTCAACCGGCAGCACACGGAGTTTCTCATCA
>DATIFQ010000271.1:0-43532 GCA_035455185.1 Bryobacteraceae bacterium
CGGAACTCCGCGGCCAGCACCCTTGGGTCTTTTGTCCGCGCGTTACGCGAGACCCTGAGGAAACACGCGTCGCTGAATCCCGCCGCCCGGAACTCGTCGAGGAAGGCGCCGCCCTCTTTTGCACCGGCGATTCAGGCAAACCAATCGGCCGCGGTCATCACCTGCTCTGCCGGCAAGGGCTGCGACAGGATCAACTCGGCCCCGAACACTGCCGCGCCCGGCCGCAATACGCGTGCAAGCTCTTGCAAAATGGCCTTCCTGGCCGGATTCAGATTGAAGATTCCGTTGGCAAGCGCAACGTCTACTGTGTTGTCGCGAATCGGGAGCCGCTCGGCATCCGCCTCGCAAACAAGACAGTTGCGGAAGCCCGCGGCCGCTGCGCTGCGACGTGCCCTGCCGCTCATCTCCTCGCTGAATTCGATCCCAATCACCCTTCCCGCGGGCCCTGTGCGGCCTGCAGCAACGACTGAATCGAGCCCCGCGCCGCACCTCAAGTCCAGAACAACGCTGCCTCTGGGAATCTCGGCGAATAACGACACATTGGAGACACCCGAGAACGCTTCCACGCTTTCGGCCGGAAGTGGTACTAACAATTCAGGGGGATATCCGAGGCTTTCGGCAAAGCTTCGCCCCACGGGAAACGGATGCATAGCCAGCGGATCCCGGGCCGCGGCCGAGTAGGCGTCACGGACCTTCTCACGAATCCCCTTTTCGTTGACAGGCGTCAACGCGCCTTCCTTCCCTCGGGAGTACCGGCTCGCCACGTACCCGTTCAGGATCTCAATGAACTCGGCCACGATACCGTCGCCGCGCAGGGTCGTGTGCAGCCGGCCGTCCACGTAAACCGAGGCTTTCGGCTCCTCCCTGGCGACTCAGCCTACAGTCGGTAGAAAGCCTCAGCTCCTCTTTACATCCAGACGATACCGCAACTCTTCCAGATGCGCCAGGGGCGCGGCCGATCCGAGGTGCCTCTTGTTGGATCTGACCAGCATTTCCAGCGTGGGAGACGAGCCCGTCGATCCGGCCCATCGATTTCTTTCGACGGCCTGGTGCTGGTAGAGCTCGGAGGCTATGCGCCACCACCATTCAGGCGGTGGCGAAGCTCTGCCAGTCGCTCAATGTCTACACGAAGCTGCTGCGTTTGCTGCCCAGCCGAGGCAATTAGCTTCTCGATCGTTCCGATCAGCCCGCCGAGCCTACGGATGGATTCCTTTTCGAGTGCCAACAGCGAGGCGTTCACGATGTCCTCCCATTGGGATGCGAGTCGTGACAGGTTAGTAAACACAAGGTCCTCAACCTTGTGGTGATAGTGCTTCAACAAGGTGCCTCTGACGAGCGCCATCGGTACCAACCAAGAGAGGAGCTCCCAATTACGGTCAAAGATCTTGCCCACGCGCACATCGGGCGATCTGGGGTCTTCCGTTTGCAGTTCCATCTCCGTGGTTCGGAGTGGAACACCGAGTGTCTCAACCATCCGCTCGGAAAGCCGGTTACGGAAGTCCTACAGCGATTGCGAGAGCTGCCGGCTGACTCGCCGCACTGGTTCGACGAACTCGTTCCGGCGCTTCCTGGATGGCTCCGCCAGATCGCTGGTCCAGACCACACCTAGCCAGTCGTCGAACTTCTCGGTCGCGATACGCTGCCACGCAGTACCATCTGAGCCGCTGTTTCGGTATTCTCCGCCAGGATCGCCGGAATGGCCTGTGGAGTTGGCACAGGTCGATGCGGACGTCCTGTTGGTGGGCCACACTCATCTACCCTTCCAGGCGGTCCTTGATGGGCGTCAAGTCGTCAACCCAGGCAGTGTCGGGCAGCCAAAGCACGGCTTCCCACACGCCTGCTGCGCCATCTGGGAGGAAGGACGGTTTTCTGCGAAATCACGGCCGTACCTCACTGAAGTGACTGCCAGAAAAGTGCTCTCGCTTCCGATCAAAGAACCTATTGCAGGCCAATTGGCCGATGTCTTGATGCGTGGGGTATCGCCAGCCTGAATCGCCGCCCATGATGTTACCGACTGTGGCTGCTCTCACATGGGCTATATTGGAATGTCTGTAGATTGACCGGCGATGGAGTCTCGCCGCTAACCGTCCCGGGAGTTCGGGAATGATAGCTCCTGCCAACTGGTAGGAGCTTTTGCAGTTTTGGGCCCAACGACGACGAGGAGCTTGACCAGTGTTCAAGAATCTCCTGACCGCGGCCAGCTTGCTGGCAGCAACCGTTACGTGCGCACCCGCGCAGCAGCAACCCCCGCAGGCCCTGACGCTTCAGGACTGCATCCGGCTGGCGGAGTCGGTCCCGTCGTCGGTGAGTGTCGCCCTCCAGGAGCGTGATATCGCGGCGCGAGATGTCACGCAAGCCCGAGCCGGCTTTCTCCCCCAGTCCCGGTTGATCAACGGCTTCACCTACAATAGCCCGCTGATGAACAACCGCGAGACTTTCAGCTTCATTCCTCTCAACGGGATCCGGGAGTACGCGACGCTGTTCAGTGTGAACCAGGAATTCGACACTTCGGGCCGCTTGCGCGCTGACATGACCCGGGCACGCGTCGCGCAAGAGATCGCGGCGACCAGCGTGGCCCTCACGCAACGCGACCTCCGGCGCGCCGTGACGACCGCGTATTATCGGGCCCTCCTCACGCGCCGGATCGTCCGGATCATTGAGGATGCCCTCGCCGAGAGTCGGAGTTTCGAGAGTAGAGCGAAACTTCTCTTCCAAGGTGGAGAGGCTGCTCAGGCAGATGTGGTCAAGGCTTCAGCGCAGGTCGCCTTCCTTCAGCAGGCTGTCAACGCCGCCGAACTGGAGGCCAATCTGGCCAGCCAGGAGTTAGCATCATTCTGGACCCGCGATGTTACTGGCAGCCTAGCCCTGGCCGATCTCTTCGATGAGAGCCCTCCGCCGCCAGAGCCCGAAGCCGTGCAAGCGGCGCCATTTCTCAGGAGACTGGAGTTCAGTCTCTTCGACGCGCAGAGGCGGGGGTTCCAGGCTGACGTGCGGCGCGCCCGTTCCGCCCTGCTTCCTCAACTTGGGTTCACATTCCAATACGGCATCGACTCCACCGCTGTGCGGATTAGCGATCGCGGCTATGCCGCATTTGTCAATTTGACGATTCCTGTCTTCGACTGGAACAGGGCTCGCAGCACCATGCAGCAAGCTCGGCTGCGAACGCAACAGATCGAATCAACCCGCGCAATTTCCGAGCGGACCTTCTCGAAGGACTACCAGGGCGCCCTTGCCCGGGTGAAGCAACTCTTCGCGCAGATTTCGCTCACAAGCCAACAGGCGAAGCTGGCGGAGGACGATCTGCGTTTGAGCCGCATCCGCTATGAAGGCGGTGAGGGATCGGCGCTTGACGTTGTGACTGCGCAGAATCAACTCGCGCAGGCACGGAGTAATTACTACGCGACTATGGCCAACTACTTGAATGCCAAAGCCGACCTGGAGGTCGCAGCAGGACGATGAAACCGCAAAACGCGCTGCTCCTTAGCCTCTTCGTCCTCGTAGGCTGCGGATCACATGAAGACCTGCCTCCAAAGCCGGTTGTGGCAGTGGTGGTCGCCAAAGCCGACGTAGGCGACGTCAAATCGATGGTGCGAGCCCCAGCCTTCGTGTTCGCTCGCGAGCAAGCCAACATCGGTTCCCGTGTGACGGCGCCAATTCGGGAGTTGTTAGTCCGGAAGGGCGACAGCGTCGGAGCCGGCCAAGTGCTGGCGCAACTCGATAACCGAGACCTGCTGGCGCAACGCGATGAAGCCGCGGCGGCTGTAACCGAAGCCGAAGCCAACCTGGAGCGCGTGACCTCCGGAACACTACCGACTGATATTGAGCGGGCCCGTGGACAGTCGGCCACGACGGAAGCTGCGCTCAACCAAGCCCAGAAATTCTACGATCGCCGGCGGCAACTTTTTGAGCAGGGCGCCATTCCACAGCGAGACTTGCTGCTCAGTGAAACTGAGTTGGCGCAGGCAAAGGCAAACCACGAGGTCGCCACGAGGGCTCTCGACTTGCTTCAGAACCAGTCCCGTGACAAGGACATCCTGATGGCCAAGAGCAAGGTTGAGCAGGCTCGAGCGCACCTGGCCGCGATCAAGGCTCAATTGGGCTTCACCGAAATCCGAAGCACTTCTCCCGGAACGATCACCGAGCAATTTATGTTTCCAGGTGACATGGCCAAACCTGACGCACCAATCTTCACTGTCATGGACTTGGCTGTGGCGGTGGCACGCGCACAGATCCCGGATTCCGAGGTAGCGGCTGTCCGAACAGGTCAAACGTGCGCGTTCGTGCCGGCAGATGCTGCCGGAACCTCCTTTGCTGGCCGCATTTCAGTCGTCAACCAGTCCATTGATACGGCCAGGAGAACCGTCGAGTCCTGGTGCGAGATTCCGAACCCTAATCGAGCATTACGTGCCGGTACGTTTGGGCAGGTTTCGATCGTCACGGGCATCGTGCCAAAGAGCGTTGTCGTCCCCGTCGCTGCCGTCCAGTTTGCGGAAGGGGCCAGTAAGGGCGTCGTGATGGTGGCCGGTGATAAGGGTGTGGCCGTGAAGAGGGAGGTGGAGACGGGAGACGTCTTTGAGGGCAAGGTCCAGATTCGGAACGGTCTGAACGCGGGCGAATCTGTCATCATTCAGGGTGCTTACGGATTGGCGGATGGAACTCAGATTCGCGTGCAGGAGGGCAAGAAGCCGTGACCGGCCGCCTTGCCCAATTCGTCCAGGCGAACGCCCGTGCGATGGTGATCATCGTCCTGGCCTTCGCCCTGGCAGGGGTGGCGTTCATGTTCCGCCTACCCATCGCGATCTTCCCGCAGACGGACTTTCCTCGAATCGTCATCCTGGTGGACAACGGCATCACTCCGGTGGATATCCAAATGCTGCGAGTCACCCGCCCCATCGAGGAGACGATTCGCATAGTTCCCGGAATCACGACTGTCCGTTCCGTCACCGCGCGCGGATCTACGGAAATCAGCGTCTTCTTTCGCTGGGACGTCGACATCCTGAACGCACTCCACCTGGTGCAAGGCCGCATCTCTCAGATCACGCCTTCGCTTCCCTCCACGTGCCGTTTCTACATCAACCGCCTCACGTTTTCTATCTTTCCAATGGTGGGGTTTAGCATCACGTCTCCGACGCGGTCGCAAGCGAATTTATGGGAACTGGCGTACTACAACATCGCTCCGCGCCTCTACCGACTGCCAGGTGTCGCCGAGACGCGAATCGTCGGCGGTCGTCCGCCCGAATACCACGTTTTGGTAGATCCGCAGAAACTCAACAGCTACGGCATGCCCTTGACCAAGGTGACCGATGCACTTCGGAGCAGCAACACGATCTCGCCCTCGGGCATGGTCCAAGAGAACTACCACCTCTACTTGACTACCGTGACCGGGCTACTGCGTACCCGTGAGCAGATCGAAGACACAGTTGTCGATGTAGTGCGCGGCACGCCTGTTGCCGTCAAGAATCTCGCCAATGTGGTGCCTGGTGAGCGGCCAATCTACAACATCGTGACGGCAAACGGGCGTCCTGCTGTGTTGGTCAACGTTCTGCAACAACCAGACGGGAACGCGGTTCAAATCGCGGATTCAGTGAACGCGGAATTGTCTGATATCAAGAAGGCCCTGCCGCCCGATATTGAGTTGTCAACCTACTACGACCAGTCTGTTCTGGTTCGGGATTCCATCGCTGGTGTTACTGAAAGCATTCTCATCGGCCTCGGGCTCTCCGTACTTGTTCTTCTCGTCTTCCTGAAGAGTTGGCGCACGACGATCGTGGCGGCGGTGGTGATTCCAATCGCTGTACTCATCGCGATCGTGTTCATGAAATTTTTCAAGATGAGCTTCAATTTGATGACCCTCGGAGGTCTGGCGGCCTGTATCGGCGTGGTGATCGACGATGCCATCGTCATGGTGGAGAACATCATTGTGCACCTCTCTACTGGCCAGGCGCCGATGGAAGCGGCGAAAAGTGCCATCACGGAGCTCACACCGGCGTTGACTGGCTCAACCTTGACGCCAATTATGGTCTTCGCTCCGCTGGTCTTCCTTGGGGGGATAACAGGCGTCTTCTTTCGTGCTCTTGCGATGACCATGGTGACGGCGCTGCTCGCTTCCCTCTTCCTGGCGATCTTCTTCACGCCGGTGCTGGCGGCGGTGTTCTTCCGCCGTTCCACCGGTGCCGCCGCGACGGATTTAGAGCAGGCAGAACAAGCTGGCGAAGGCCGCGTCCTGCGCTGGCTCACCGCACGATATGAAGCCGGGCTGCACTGGTCCCTCTATCATCCGCGGCTGATTCTCCTGAGCACTGTGGTCGTACTGGCTGGAATGATCGGAGTCTACTTTCGGCTCGGCAGCGGGTTCCTGCCGGAGATGGATGAGGGGGCGTTCGTGCTGGACTACCGCACACCAGCCGGCACTTCCCTTCAGGAGACGGATCGAGTACTGCGGCACATCGAGCAATTCGTCAAAGAAACACCGGAGATCGAGAGCTACTCCCGCCGCACAGGGGCGCGCCTGGCTCTTGCCATCGCGGAGCCCAATACCGGGGATTTCCTCATCAAACTGAAGAAAGACCGGAGACGATCTCTTGAAGACGTTACGTCGGAACTGCGTCACAAGATCGTCTCGTCCGAACCCGTCATCGATGTGGAGTTTCCGCACATTCTGGAAGACCTCATCGGCGATCTTGCATGGTCGCCGCAGCCCATAGAAATCAAAGTGCGCCACGACGACGCCGAAACCTACAAGGAGGTCGCCCGCCGGATTGAGGGATGGCTGGGGAAAGTCAAAGGGGTCGTGGATATCGTGAATCAGACCATAGTGATCGGGCCATCTCACAATTTCCGCGTTGACCCGGAGAAAGCAAGGTTGGCGGGGTTCGGTGTGAAGGATGTCGCGGACCTTCAGGCCGCAATGCTTGATGGAGAACTGGCATCGGACCTGATCCGGGGAGATCGACTGGTCGGGATCCGCGTCCGATATCCGGCGGAGTATCGTTCCTCAACCGACAAGCTCAAGTCCCTGCTCTTGACCTCACCAACCGGTCAAACGGTACCGATGTCGAGCATTGCGACCGTTGAAGTGGATGAAGGAACAACTGAAATACGCCGGGAGAACCTGCGGAACATGTCGGCGGTGACCGCACGCCTCGAAAAGCGGGATCTCGGCTCCGCAATTAAAGAGATTCAGCAGAGGCTCCCGAAGGAGATCGCGCTCCCTCCCGGCACCCATATCGAGTATGGCGGACTCTACGAGATGCAGCGCGAATCATTCCTTGGGCTAACGCAGGTCCTGCTGCTCTCAATCCTCCTGATCTTCGTCATTCTCGTGTTCGAGTTCCGCTCCTTTTCGCACCCGATCGCCATATTGGCGGCGACGATCCTTTGTGGCTCGGGTGCGCTGGTGGCCCTATGGGTAACGAGGACGACGCTCAACATCTCCTCGTTCATGGGCGCCATCATGGTCGTTGGCATCGTCCACAAGAACGGCATTCTGATGTTGGACTCGGAACAGTACTTCTCGGAGAAGGGTTATGAATTACGTGAAGCGATCTTCCATGCCGGGCGGCGCCGGCTGCGACCGATTCTGATGACCGCACTGGCCACCATTTTCGGCATGGCCCCGCTGGCGGTCGGTGTGGGCTCCGGAGCCCAACTCCTTCAGCCGCTGGCCATCGCCGTGATCGGTGGCGTGGCCGTTTCGATGGTTCTATCGTTGCTCATCACCCCGGTGCTCTTTTTCCAGCTTCGTCAACGCGGGCTTTAACCCGCGCCGTCGCTGGCGGCAGCTAACTTGAATTTGGATAGGAGCGTATTTGTGCGTCAATACATGTCTCCTGCTGGTCCCGTGCATGAACGTTCCGAATGGCGGGAAACACGCCGACAATCCCGTGGATTTTCAGGAGCTTATGATCGCACCCTACAATGCGCCTTCATTCACAGAAGCGATTCGCAAGGGTATGGAGACCTTCCACGTGCTGAAGCGGGTGTTGCGCGCAAAGGGCTACAAACACGGCCGTCGGCGACGAGGGTGGATTCGCCCCGGACCTCAAGTCGAACGATGAGGCGGTCGAAGTGATCATGGAAGCGATCGTGAAAGCAGGCTACAAACCGGGCGAGGACATCTCCATCTGCCTCGATCCCGCAGCCAGCGGGATGTGGGATGACGGAATATACGTCTTCTCCAAGTTGACAAGAAAGCCATCACTTCCCAAGAACTGATCAAGATTTGGGAGTTGTGGGCGAATCAGTATCCTGTCGTCTTGCTGGAAGACGGCATGGGAGAAAACGATTGGGAGGGGTGGAGAGACCTCACCGTGACTCTCGGATCACGAATCGAGCTCGTTGGGGATGAAGTGTTCTGCACGAACCCGAGAATCCTTCAGGAGGGAATCGAGAACGGCATCGCTAACGCCATCCTCATCAAGCTCAACCAGATCGGCTCGGTGACGGAGACCCTTGACACGATTGAACTGGCCGGGCGAAACAGCTATCGATGCTTCGTGTCTCACCGCTCGGGCGAGACCGAAGACACCTCCGGCGCGTGAGGCGCCGGAAACGTGACAGTCTAAGAGTACCGGCTCGCCACGTATCCGTTCAGGATCTCGATGAACTCGGCCACGATGCCGTCGCCGCGCAGGGTCGTGTGCAGCCGCCCGTCCACGTACACCGGCGCTGTCGGTTCCTCGAACGTCCCAGGCAGCGAGATACCGATGTGCGAGTGCTTCGACTCGCCCGGCCCGTTCACCACGCACCCCATCACCGCCACCTTCAGCTCCTCGACACCCGGATACCGGCCCTTCCACACCGGCATCTGCTCTCGCAGGTAGGATTGAATCCTGTCCGCCATCTCCTGGAAGAATGTGCTCGTCGTCCGCCCGCAACCCGGGCACGCGGTGACCTGCGGGCTGAAGTTCCTGAGGCCCAGCGACTGCAGAATCTGCTGGCTCACGATCACCTCTTCGGACCGGTCACCGTTCGGCAGCGGCGTCAGCGAGGTTCGGATGGTGTCCCCGATGCCCTCCTGCAACAACACCGACATCGCCGCCGAACTCGCCACGATGCCCTTGCTGCCCAGGCCCGCTTCCGTCAGCCCGAGATGCAGGGGATAGTCGCACTCGCCAGCCATCATCCGGTAGACCTCGATCAGATCCTGGACGCCGCTCACCTTCGCGCTCAGGATGATCCGGTCGTGTCCGAGGCCATATCGCTCCGCTGCCTGCGCCGATTCGAGCGCGCTCTGCACCATCGCCCGCAGCATCACCGTGGCCGCATCGAGCGGCTCCGACTGCCGCGAGTTCTCGTCCATCAGCCGCGTCAGCAGCACCTGGTCAAGCGATCCCCAGTTCACGCCGATCCGCACCGGCTTGGCATTTTCGATGGCGACTTCGATCATCGTGCGGAAATTGTCATCGTGCTTCTTCCCGATGTTGACGTTGCCGGGGTTGATCCGGTATTTGGCCAGGGCGCGGGCGCAGTCGGGGTATTTTTTCAGCAGGATGTGGCCGTTGTAGTGGAAGTCGCCAACAACTGGTACGGAGACCCAAAGTTTTGCGAGCGACTCGACGATCTTCGGCACGGCCGCGGCCGCCGCCTCGGTGTTCACCGTCACCCGCACCAACTCCGAGCCGGCTCGCGCCAGCTCCATCACCTGGTTGACGGTGGACGCCACGTCGGCCGTGTCCGTATTCGTCATCGACTGCACGACGATCGGATGAGATCCGCCGACCTGCACGCCGCCGACATCGCACACCACGGCTTTTCGCCGCGGTCTTCCTGCCATATCCCCTCCAGAATCTTCATTCTACCAATGCCATCCGGGGCGCCGTTGTTGTAGACTGTCTGCGATCCGCGGAAGACTTATCATGACTCTCACCCGTCTCTGGCTTACCGTCGTTTCTGCCGCCCTTGCCGCCGTCGCCCTGATCGTTCCCCCGGGCGGCGCGCAGACCGGCGCGCTCAAGGAAGTCGTACCAGGCATCTGGTTCCGCGAGGGCGATCTCAAGGAGCTCGGCCACTGCAACAACGTCATCATCGAGATGAAGGACTACCTTGTCGTGGTCGATGCCAACTTTCCGAGCGGCGCCCGGCTCGTGCTCGCCGATGCGAAGAAGGTATCCTCCAAACCGGTCAAGTATGTCTTCGACACCCACCACCATGGCGATCACGCGTACGGCAATCCCGTCTGGACGAAAATGGGCGCGGTCACAATTGCCCACGTCAACGTCGCCGAGGAACTGAAGCGCTATGAGCCTAAGCGATGGCTCGAAACAGCGCGGACTCGCCAGGACGTCGCCGAATTGAACCTTCCCGAGCCCGAACCGCCGCGCCAGACTTTCGATAAGAGCCCGTACGTCATCGAAGACGGCCGCCGGCGGATCGAGCTTCACTTCTTCGGTTGGGCGCACACCCGCGGGGACGGCTTCGCCTACCTGCCGAAAGAAAAAGTCCTATGCACCGGCGATGCAGCCGTCAATGGCCCCTACAACTACACCGGCGATGCCAGCATTCTCAACTGGCCGAACGTGTTGCGAGCCGCCCAGAAACTCGACGTCGTCCACGTGCTGCCCGGCCACGGCGGGCTTGCGGGCAAAGAATTGCTCACTGGCCAGGCACAATTCTTCATCGAGCTCCGGAAGGCGGTCGATGCGGCCGTGAAGAAGGGCAAGAAAGTGGACGATCTGGTCACCATGAAGGACGGCAACCCGGCCGCCACGACGGTTAAACTGCCCGAGTCGGTGAAAACGTGGGTCGGCGATTCCCTGCCCGCCCAGGTCCGTGACGCCTACGTCGAGATAACGCGAAATTCATCACGCCCATAAAAAAATTCGATCGCTTTTCATCGGGAAATCACATATGCTGGTTAGCATACGGGGCGTGATAGTTCTTGACGTGCGCTCCCTTCGGTCCAAGCGGACTGAAATTCTCTCGCCGCAGAGTTCATCTGGTAGAGAAAGCTGGACAAAGGAGAATCAGCAATGAACGGCCCTCGTAACCCGATGAAGGTTCTGTTTTCCGGACTGGACGCGCAACTTGCAAAGGAGTTGGGCGCTGCCCTCGTTGAGGCGGGTGGTTGCATCCGTGTTGCGGATCGCGTCACCGCCGACGTAATCTTCTGTGCCGCCGACCCGGTCTGCTACCGTGCCATGCTCGAGATTCTCCGGCGCGAACAACCCGGCCTGCCGGTAATCGTCGTCAGCCGCCACCCGAGGGCCTCGGAGTGGATCGACGCCATTGAGGCCGGGGTCACGGATTACTGCGCCACGCCTTTTGAACCCACGCAGTTGCAGTGGCTTCTCGAGACCTCTCGCCACGCCCGCCGTGCCGCCGCGGCCTGAGCCCTTTAGGACTCGCGGTATACTGGCAGCAGGAGCTGGTTCGATCTTGTCTATCCGGTTGTTTCTGCGCCTCGCAGTGCACACACAGATGCTGCCCGTGCTCGAAGCGGGTGAGGAGACCCTCGTCGGCGGCCAGGCAGTGATGGAGGGCGTCATGATGCGCGCCCCGCACAGCTATTGCGTGGCGGTGCGCCGTCCTGCCGGCGACATGATCAAGGACGAGATGCCGGTTCCGCGCGTCTCGGAAAAGTACCCGGCGTTCAAATATCCGATCCTACGGGGTGTGGGGACGCTCGGTCAGGCTATGTGGCTTGGAATCAAAGCTTTACGGTTCTCAGCCAACGCCGCGCTAGAAAACGAAAAGGCTGGGGAGAAGAAGCAGGAGTTGTCTCCCTGGCTGATGACGCTGAATCTGGCGTTTTCGATCGCTTTTTTCATCTTTTTGTACAAATTTGTGCCACTTTTGCTCACTTCTGCACTCGGAAAGTGGTTTCCGGCGGTCGAAGGGCGCATCGTGTTTAACCTCACCGACGGACTGATCCGGATCGCCATCTTCCTCACCTTCCTGTTTCTGATTTCGCTTTGGAAGGACATCCGGCGTGTGTTCGAGTACCACGGCGCCGAACACAAAGTCGTGTTCAACTATGAATCCGGCAGACCGGTCACAGTCGAGAACGCACAGTCCTTCACGACATTCCATCCGCGTTGCGGCACAAGCTTTCTGCTGGTTGTGATGGTGATCGCCATCTTCGTATATGCCCTGGTACCGTACGACAGTTTCCTCATGAAATTCGTGGCTCGGGTGGCGCTGTTGCCACTCATCGCCGGATTGAGCTACGAACTGATCCGTTTCGCCGCCAAGCACCGCGGCGGCCTCATGGCCACCCTCACCGCTCCGGGACTGTGGCTCCAGCGCATTACCACCCAGCCGCCGTCGAACGATCAGGTGGCCGTCGCCATCCACGCCCTCGAAGGGGCGATGGCGCTCGAAAACGCTCAGGGCGGCCAGGCCGTCATCGCTTAACCACTCCCCATGCAATACGCTCAAAAGCTAGATGAGATCGAGGCCCGCTTTGAGGAGCTGACCCGCCAGATGGCCGATCCGGCTGTCATCAGCGACTCCGAGAACTACCGTAAGACCACCAAGGCACACTCCGAACTGGAAGAGGTCGTCACGAAGTACCGGGAGTGGAAGCGGGCGGAGTCGAACCTTCGCGAAGCCCGTCCCATGCTCGAGGAGTCCGACCCCGAGTTGCGGACGATGGCCGAAGAGGAGGTGGCTCGCCTCGAGCCGAAACTCGAGCGGCTGGAGCAGGAGCTCAAGGTCCTCCTTCTGCCCAAGGACCCGAACGACGACAAAAACGTCCTTCTGGAGATCCGCGCGGGCACCGGCGGCGACGAAGCCACGCTCTTTGCCGCCGAGATCTTCCGGATGTACACGCGGTACGCCGAGTCGCAGGGCTGGAAGGTGGAAATCAGCTCGGTCAGTGATTCAGCGGTCGGCGGAGTCAAGGAAGTGATCGCGCTGGTGAATGGCGACAAGGTGTACAGCAAGCTGAAGTACGAAAGCGGCGTGCACCGTGTGCAGCGCGTGCCAGTGACCGAGCAGCAAGGGCGCGTACACACCTCGGCGATCACGGTAGCGGTGCTGCCAGAAGCGGACGAGGTCGAGGTCCAGATCGACCCGAAGGATATTCGCATCGATACGTTCTGCTCATCCGGTCCGGGCGGGCAATCGGTGAATACGACCTATTCGGCGGTGCGCATCACGCACCTCCCGACGGGGTTGATCGTCTCCTGCCAGGACGAAAAATCGCAGATCAAGAACAGGGCTAAGGCGATGCGTGTCCTGCGTTCGCGGCTCTATGAAATCGAACTCGAGAAGCAGCAAGCCCAGATCGGCGCGGAGCGGCGCAGCATGGTGGGCACGGGCGACCGCAGCGAGAAGATCCGCACCTACAACTTTCCCCAGAACCGCGTCACCGACCACCGCATCGGACTCACACTGCACCAGCTCGACCTGATCATGGACGGCCGTCTGGACGTGATCATTGACGCGCTGTCCACATACTACCAGGCCGAGAAACTGAAGCAGCAGACCGCGCCCGCCGGCGCCCCCCATGACAGTTCACACCGCACTCCGGCAGGGGTCCAGGCTTCTTGAGGAAGGCCACGTCCCGGCGCCGCGCCTGACGGCGGAAGTACTGCTCGCCAGGGCCCTCGGCTGCGAGCGTGGCCGCCTCTATTCCCATCCCGAGGAAGAGCTGAGCGATCTCGCCAGGTTGCACTATGGCCGCTATTTGCACGAGCGGTTGCGAGGCAAGCCGACCCAGTACATCACGAAACGCCAGGAGTTCTACGGACGCGAGTTTGAGGTCACGCCGGAAGTGCTGATTCCCCGCCCGGAGACCGAGCACGTGGTGGAGACGGCGCTGGCGCATTCCAGCCGGGGACGGCGGGTTGTGGATGTGGGTTGCGGGTCCGGGGCAATCGCGGTGACGCTGCGACTGGAGACCGGCGCGGAGGTGTGGGGGACGGACATCTCGCAGGTGGCGCTGGTGGTGGCAGCGCGGAACGCGTCGCGGCTCGACGCTGCGGTTCATCTGATCGTGTGCGATGTATTGGACGCCGTTGCGTCGCGTAGCGTGGATCTGGTCGTTTCCAACCCACCCTATGTGGCGCTTCACGAAGCGCCGGGCCTCCAGCGCGAGGTGCGCGACCACGAACCACACGTGGCGCTGTTCGCCGGCGAGACGGGCTTCGAGATTTACGAGCGCATTGTCGCCGACGGCGCGCGCGTGCTGAACCCGGGTGGCCGCCTTGTGCTCGAACTGGGCTTTAAGTCTTGCGACCGCGTCCGCGGTATGCTCGCAGCCGGCTGGGAAGACATTGAAATCATCCCCGACCTCGCCGGCATCCCCCGCGTCATCTCCGCCCGTTGGGCGGGTGCAAAATAGGGTGTGGTGCGCACGATCTTCCACGTCGACATGGACGCGTTCTTCGTGTCGGTGGAGGAACTGTTCGATCCGTCGCTCAAGGGGAAGCCGGTGGTCGTCGGCGGCCGCCCGGATCAGCGCGGGGTGGTGTCGGCCGCGTCCTACGCCGTGCGCAAGTACGGAGTCCACTCGGCCATGCCGCTACGGACGGCCTACAAGCTTTGCCCGCACGCCATCTTCGTGGATGGCCACCCGCACCGCTATCGCGAGTACTCCGACAAAGTCTTCCGGGTGCTCGGCAGCTTTACCCCGCAGGTTGAGATGGCCTCGATCGATGAAGCCTACCTCGACATGACTGGTACGGAACGCTTGTACGGGCCTCCTCTCCGCGCCGCTCATCTGCTGCATGATCGCGTCAGGGCTGAAACGCAACTGAATTGCTCGATCGGCATCGGGACGTCGCGGCTGGTGGCGAAAATCGCTTCCGACCAGGCGAAACCGAACGGCGTCCTGTGGGTGCTGCCGGGGCAGGAGGCGCGGTGCCTCGCCGCCCTCGATGTACGAAAAATCCCCGGCGTCGGCAAGGCGACCGAACAACAACTGCACCGCCTCGGTATACGCAAGGTGGGCGATCTGGCGAAACTCGACGATTCCTTCCTCGAGGAGAAGTTCGGTAAGTGGGGCCTGGCACTGGCCGGCAAGTCACGCGGACTGGATGCCGGAGGCTGGTTCGACGGCGTCATCGGCGACGAGGAAGACCCGAAGTCGATCAGCCACGAGCACACGTTCGACGAGGACACTGCCGACCTGGAGCGGCTCGAATCGACGCTGGCGCGTCTCTCGGAAATGGTGGGCCGGCGGCTGCGCGAGCATGGGCTATACGCGCGAACCGTACAGCTCAAGCTGCGCTACAAGGATTTCACTACCATTACCCGCGCTCGCACGCTCGACCACGCCACGCAGCTCGACACGGAGTTATTCGACGAGGCGCGGAGCCTGTTCGCCGGTAACTGGAAGCGCGGCGTTCCGGTGCGGCTGCTCGGCGTGCAGGCATCGTCTTTCGACTCGGGCGAAGGACAGATGAACCTCCTTGAGGCGGAAAAGAACGAACGCTGGCGGAAGGCGCTCTCGGCCGCGGACCGCTTGCGCGACCGTTTCGGTGAGTCCGCCGTATCGCTCGCTACCGGCATGAAAGGCGGCTTCCGCGAGCGCGTCCACGAGAACCCCGCCGGATTGCCTGGTAAGGAGCCGAAGGGCAAAAAGAACCCGCGAGATGTGTAAGAAATCGTCGATTTCATAGAAAAAATGCAGCGAATTTCCTGATTTTTCCGATTGGCATAAAAGTTGCTTGTGGGTTCTACTGGTGAGGAGGAGGAGTGATATGCGTTGCTTGCTGGCAGTCGCGGCGGGCTTTTTCTTAATCGGAATTCCGCTCGCCGCAGATCGTGAAAACGGACAAGGGAACGACGAGGGCAACCACAGGCACAAGCACCACTACAAGGGCCGCTACAAGGACTATGACGGTCCGTCAGCCGTCGCGGTGAACATCTTCGTCGGCCACGATCAGCGGATCGTTGGCGATTTTCTGATGGGCCGCCCGGGCAGTGGGCTTCCACCAGGACTGGCGAAGCGTGGCGGCGACCTGCCGCCCGGCCTCATGAAGCAGCTCTATCGGAAGGGACACCTTCCGCCCGGACTCGAAAAGAAGATCTACCCGTTCCCGGTCGACGTGGAGCAACGGCTCTCTCCACTCTCACCGGGCCTTGCGCGCGGGTACATCGGCGGTCGCGCGGTGATTTTCAATAGAAAGACCTCGGCGATCTTCGACGTGTTCGTCCCGCTCGATTAGGCCGGACACCCTGGTGGTTCTTACCCTGCCTCCTATTTCCGGATGCTGACTGAGATGCCGCCCGTTGGGGTCCGTGTGATCTTCGTCTCGAGGTTGGGATCGGTCGTGATGGCCTTGAGATAGTCGGGCTGGCGGTGTTCGAAGTCGTTGGCGTTGTGCGCCTTGATGGCACCGCCTGGCGTCACCCGCCCGTAATGAAGATCGAGGAACCGCTTGTTATGCGGGGTTCCGGTGTCCATGAAGACAAAGTCGAAGGAGCCGCGGAGAGATGGAATCTCCTTAGAATGCGTCGTTGACTCGACACTCGACCACGCTGTCAAGCCCCGCCTCGCGAAAGTTCTCGGCCGCGGCCTTCGCTCGTTCGGCATTCATTTCGAGCGTTATCAACTTGCCGCCATTCCTCTTGAACGCCATTCCCATCCAGATGGCGGAGTTTCCCTCGGCGGTGCCGATTTCCAGGCCCTGTTTGTAGCCTTTCTCGACGATGAGATCGTATAGAATGCGGCCATCCTGCGGAGAGAACCCGTGGAGCCGATCGAGCACCGTCCGCGCCGCGCCTGGATCGATGCCTTCAAGAGAGCGGTCGAGAGAATCCCGCATCATCTCGCTCATCGCCCGCTTGTATGCGGCGGTGTTGGAGGCCAGCACAAAGCGCGAATCATCGACATCAACGTTGTGCTGGATTTCCGTGAATTTCATCACCTGCTCGCGCCCGCCTTCCAGGACTCGCACGGTGAATGGAACCTGAACTCCGTCCACGAGGCGATAGTCCTCGAACAAGAAGATCCCGAGCCGGGAGAGCAGGCCCGTGCCGGCGTCGAAGTGAGCCACAACCGCCTTGCCTTGCGCGGGTTTGAACTCGACCACCCAGACTTCATGGCTGCCACTCTTCTCCCTGCTTTTGACCGTCATGTCGGGAAAGAGCTCCGTGAGACGGAACGGGACCTGGAAGTCAAAACCATGGTTTTCTGAAACGAGATCGTCCGGCTTGACGGTCTCCGTGCCGTCCGGAGTCTGGGTCCAGGCTGATACGCCGTCGCAGGCGCGCTCGATCATCAAGACGCCTGGGATCGTCATCCGGTAATCCCACTTTCCCGGCGCCTTGCCGTACACCTCGACGGGAAAGCCCGGGGCGTCGGGACGGGGATGCCACGTCCCTCTGTGGATCTGGGTAGTAATGCGGCCCGCCGCTTCCCGTCCCCCAGCGGCACGGAGATGTCTCTCGACGAGTTGCTCGGCGGACGGATGATCGGGGCCGGCTAGAGCGGGAGCGGCAAGAACGACGAACAGGGCAAGTTGACAGCGGACTATTTCGGATCTCATAGTCTCAATTACTCAGATACGTGCCGGAACCGAAAAGGTTTCGGCATGCGTTCTTTTTGGTATCTTTTCAGGGGACTTCCGGACCATGACCAAACTCGTGGAGAAGCTGGAGGAGGCGAAGCGCCGTTTCGGACCGGGCGAGGCACAACGAACCGAAGCGCTCCTAAATGAAGCAGCGAAGGCGCGAGTTATCGAAGCGGATGAGTTGATCCGGTTCCACGAAGCGCTGTTGTTTCACCGCGCGTATCCGAAGAGCGAAGGAGTGCTTCAGCGCGCCGAGGACCTGCTGGCATCGTTCGGAGAGCGTGCCGCACGAGCGGACCCGGAGCCGTTCGAGGAGCCGGAAGTGTCGGGCATCGCCGGTACGGCGTTTTCCGCAATCTTCAGCTATGACGTAGCACGGCGGCTTGTTGAACTTCATCCTAATGAACTGGAGGTTGACTGGGAACGATTCGAGCTGACGGATCGCGCTGCGGGGCTTTGGCGCCGGCTGTTTCCACTGGTGGAGGAGGACACACTGGTCGAGGCGCACGTGCCCTACCGGGCGTGGCTGGATGCCGCAGCGGGCAGCGATCGCCAACTCGGATGGCTGCTGCGCCGCATCGCCGCGTTGCCTGCCACGGAGCCGGAGAAGGCCGATCTGTATCGAAGCCTCGATCTGGCCGTGCGGTGGAATCTCGGCAATTCGGAGGCGACCAGGACGAGGACGCGGCTTCCGGCGAGTGAGGTCTTCTATCACGATGAACCTCTGCTTCGGCGAAGCGGCGTGTCCCTGGCAGCGGAACTCGATGGGCCGCCACTAACGTTGGAGCGGCTTTCCCCAGCCCACGGGCGGGCGGTGCTCGATACGGCCCTCCGGACTTCCGCGGTCCGCTACCGCGAGCTGCATGGGTTCACGTACGGAGACGCGAAGAGAGTCTGGAAAGCGAATATTGGGCGAGGGGTAGCCGTTTACGTGTGTGGCGTGCCGCGGGAGCGGCGGCTGCCGTTACGCGCCTACCACGCAGCCACGATGTTCAAGAACGGCGTGCCCGTTGGCTACTTCGAAACCCTGACGCTGTTCGGTCGACTGGAGGTAGGCTTCAACCTTTACTACACCTTCCGCGAAGGCGAAACCGCCTGGCTGTTCGGGCAATTGCTGCGGCTGTTCCGGCAGATGCTCGGCGTGACCTGCTTCTCGGTCGATCCCTACCAGATCGGCGACGAAAACGACGAGGCGATTGAGTCGGGCGCGTTCTGGTTTTACCGGAAGCTGGGCTTCCGCTCCACCGAGGCGCCGATCGAGAACCTGGCGAAAGCGGAAGAGCGGAAAATCGCGGCGGCGCCGGGATACCGGACGCCCGCGCGGACCCTTCGGCGGCTGGCCACCGCGCCGGTCATCTACGAAATGCCAGGCGGCGAAACGGGCGCCTGGGACCGTTTCCGCGTACGGAACATTGGCCTCGCCTTGCAGCGGAGCCGGCGAAGGGAGGAAGCGCCTGGAGGTCTCGCCGCAATCCTGCCACTGATTCCGGATTTCGGCCGCTGGAGCGCGGAAGAGAAGCGCCGTGCGTCGGATGTCGTCCGTGCAAAGTCAGCCCCCGACGAGACAACTTATGTGAGAACGATGCAGCGCCACGCGAAGCTGCGCGACGCCGTCCTGCGGCTTGGAACTACCGCGCCGCCAAAGTGAAGCCAGGACATTGGACGGACCGTCACACGCAGCTTGTCAGAGGCAGGGGGGATGTGTCAGTGGCGTGAGTGCGCCAGCACGGCTTCCACCAGCCCATCGACCGTGAACGGCGACGCCTCTGCCGTAACCTCCAGGCCGTGCTTTCGAATCGTCGCGCTGGTGACCGGCCCGATCGAGGCAATTTGTACGCCGTCCAAAACATCCCGTCCCGCGGTCTCAAGGAAATTCTTTACGGTCGACGAGCTCGTGAAAGTGACCCAGTCCGGCTTACGTCCTGACGAGAAGATCGCCCGGGCGCGGGCGGCCGCGTTCTCAGGGATCGCGGTCCGGTAGGCCTCAACCACATCCACCCGGGCGCCTCGCCGCGCCAGTTCGGCCGGCACGAGGTCACGGGCCACTGCCGCGCGCGGCAGCAGCATGCGCTTGCCGGCGATCTCATGCGGCTCGAAGGCCTTCAGGAGGCTTTCCGCCACGTATTCCTCCGGCATCAGGTCAACCTTCAGGTGGAGCGACTCGACAGCGCGGCGCGTGGCCGGTCCGATCGTGCAGATGCGCGCCCGCAACGAGCGCAGGTCCGCGGACGAACCCTCAAGGCGCTCGACAAAGTAGCGTACTCCGTTGGCGCTAGTGAAGATGAGCCAGTCATAGGCGGACAGGTTTGCAATGGCACTGTCCATCGGCGACCAATCCACGGGAGGCCGGATCTCGATCGTAGGAAATTCGATCACATCGGCGCCCAACGAATGCAGACGGGCAGAGAGATCGCCGGCCTGGCCGCGGGCCCGTGTGACTATGACCCGCGAGCCGAACAGCGGCAGCCGCTCATACCAATTGAGCTTGTCCCGCAGGCGCACGACTTCGCCGACAATGATCGTGGCCGGCGGCTTCATCCCTCGCTGCGCGATCAGGCCGGGCAACGAGGCCAGCGTTCCGGCAAGCGTCTCCTGATCCGGCCGCGTTCCCCAGCGGACCGCCATCGCGGGCGTTTCCGGCGGCCGGCCGCGCGCGATGATCTCGGCGGCGATCTGGGGAAAGTTCGTGAGCCCCATGAAGATCACCAGCGTTTCGGCCGCTCCGACCTTGTCCCAATCGATCTGGGATATGGCGTGGCCGGTCACAAACGTCACCACCGACGTGTGATCGCGATGAGTCAGCGGCACTCCCGTGTAGGCGGCGATCCCCAGCGGCGATGGCACACCAGGTACCACCTCGAACGGAATGCCCGCGTCTGCGAGCGCCTCCGCTTCTTCCCCGCCCCGTCCGAAGATATACGGGTCGCCGCCTTTCAGCCGGACAACGGTGAGCCCGCGCAGCGCATGCTTGACCAGCATCGCGCAGATCTCGGCCTGCGAAAATTCGTGTATCGCCTTTTTCTTCCCGACGTAGATCCTCTCGGCGTGCGGTGGAGCGAAGTCGAGCAAAGACACGGGCGCGAGATGGTCGTACAGGATCACGTCAGCGGACTCCAGGACGCGTCTCCCTTTCAGGGTGATCAGTTCCGGATCGCCGGGTCCGGCGCCCACGAGAAAGACGCGGGCTGCGGTCATTTCTTGAGGTCCCGAAGCGAGAAGCCGTAGACGGCTTCGAGAATTTGACTGCCGCCGGCGGCCAACAGTTCGCGCCCGAGTTCACGGCCAAGGCATTCCGCGTCGGACCGCGTCCCGACGGTCTGCCGGCGGATCACGGTCTCGCCGTCCGGCGACGCCACCAGCCCGAGAAGACGGAGTGTCTCCCCCTCGCACGTCGCATACGCGCCGATGGGAACCTGGCAGCCTCCGCCGAGCGCACCCAGTAGCGCGCGCTCCGCAGCCACCGCAATTCGGGTCGTCTCGTGGTTCAGGCGCGCGCACACCTGTTGTCCGGTGCCTCCGTCGCCGCGAGTTTCGACGGCCAGCGCGCCCTGCCCGACCGCGGGACACATGACCTCGGGAGGAAGAATTTCGGCGATGCGGCTTTCCCACCCCAGGCGTTTCAGGCCCGCGGCCGCGAGCACGATCGCATCGTACATCCCTTCGTCGAGCTTGCGAAGTCGAGTGTCGACATTGCCGCGGACAGATTCGATCACGATGTCCGGCCGCAGCGCGCGGATCTGTGCCACACGTCGAAGGGAGCTCGTCCCAACCTTCGCGCCCGGTGGAAGATCCGCCAGTTTGCGGCCGACCAGTGCGTCACACGGGTCCTGGCGCTCGGGGACAGCGGCAATGACCAGGCCCTCCGGCATCTCGGTAGGAAGGTCCTTCAAGCTGTGTACCGCCACGTCGATCCGTCGGTCGAGGAGGGCTTCCTCGATTTCCTTCGTGAAGAGACCCTTGGTTCCGACCTTGGCCAGAGGGACATCGGTGATCTTGTCGCCGGTCGTTTTGATGATCTCGATGCGCGCTCTCTCGCCGAACGCTTCGAGGCGGCCCTCGATCCAGCGCGCCTGCCAGAGTGCGAGTTGGGAACCCCTGGAGCCAATCGTCAGCATGGGTCAGTCGTCCAACCGAAACAGGCGCCGGATCATATCGATGGTTTGGAGGCCGTCGGGCAGTGAAGCGTGGCGGCGCAGCTCGGCAATGGGGGTATGCGCGATCTTGTTGATCAGGCCGCGCGTCAGCGTCTCAACGGCCTCTTCCTGCTGCGGAGTCAGCGCACCGAGCCGGCCGCGCACTCGCTCGATCTCCGCGAGGCGCACCTGTTCCAGCCGTTCCTGAAGCCCGACAATGGTGGGCGTCACCTCGCGGGCCCGCAAGCGCGAAATCGTGCGCTCCACCTCCTGCGAGATGATTGCCTCCGCCTCTTCCGCGTGTTTCAGCCTCTCCCTGCGGTTCGAGTCGACCACCTTCTGAAGATCGTCGATGTCGTAAAGATAGACATTGTCCAGGTCGTTGACGGCAGGGTCTATGTTGCGCGGCACGGCGATGTCGATCAGAAACATCGGCCGGTTCCGCCTTGCTTCGATAACGCGCCGCATCTCTTCTTTGCGAAGGAGGTAGTGAGGCGCCCCGCTGGATGTGATCACGATGTCGATCTCAGGCAGCTTCGCGACGAACCGGTCGTACTCCACTGTGAGGCCCTGGAACAACCGGGCCATTTCGACAGCGCGGTCGTGGGTCCGGTTGGTGACGAAGATCTGCGTCGCTCCGGAACGGTGAAGATAACGCGCGGCCAACTCGGACATCTTGCCCGCGCCGACCAGCAGCACCTTTCTTCCGGCGAGCGACCCGAAGATCTCACGGGCCAGTTCGATTGCAACGAAGCTGACCGAGACGGCGCTTTTTCCGATCTCTGTCTCGGAGCGGACCCGCTTGGCCACGCTGAAGGCGCGCGTCAGGACCGCGTCGAGATAGCCACCGAGAGCGCCATGCGCCTTGGCGGCGGCATACGCCGATTTAAGCTGGCCGAGGATCTGCGGCTCCCCAACCACCATCGAGTCGAGGCTCGACGCCACGCGAAACACGTGCTGAATCGCCTCCGTCTCCTCGTGATGGTACAAGTGAAGCGCCACGGAATCGGCGGGAACGTGGCGCGAAGTCGTCAGGAAGTCGAGCACGCAGGCGCGAGCATCCGCCTCCCCGTCACAGGCAAGAGCCACCTCGACGCGGTTGCAGGTGGAAAGCACAAGCGCCTCAGCGACCCCGGGCCGCGAGCGGAGCGCGGAAAGCGCGCCGGGCAGCGCCTGATCATCGAACGCCAGCCGCTCGCGCACCTCGACGGGCGCCGTCTTGTGATTGATGCCTGTAACCGTGAGCTTCATCCGCGTCCGAGCATAACCCTCAGATTGGAATGCGCCACCCAGGTGAGCGCCGAGAAGCCCACCACGGCCAGGGCGAGAAACGCGGCCTTCCGGCCGCGCCAGCCGGCGCCGACTCGAAGAAAAATCATCGCCAGATAAAACGCCCAGGTGACAAGTGAGATCACTATCTTGGGCTCGCGAATCCAGTGCGTTCCGGATTCGACGAACGCCCAGGTACTCCCCGCGATCACCGCGAGTGTGATCAGGACGAATCCTATCGCCATGGCCCTCGAGATGAACTCGTCCAAGGTCCCGAGCGGCGGCAAACGGTCGGCGAGCACGCGAGGGCTTTTCGACTTGAGCTGGCGCTCCTGGATCAGGTAGATTACGCACGCCGCCGCCATCAGCACCATGGCGGCATACCCGAGCAGCACAAGGACCACGTGGACAAGCAGCCAGACGTCCCGAACGGCCGGGTTCGTCCAGGAAGCGACCGGCCGGCCAAAGCTACCGACGAGCGTCATCACAAAAACGAGCGGAAAGACGAAAACACTGAGGCTTTCAAACTGGTAACGCCAGTAGACGAACAGGAAGAACAGCGCCAGCAGAAACGCGCACAATGTCACCGACTCCCAGAAGTTATTGACCGGAAAATGGCCGGTGTAGATGCCCTCCTCGACAATAGCAACCATGTGGAGCACCACGGCGACGAGAAAGGCGACGAGCGCTGGCCGGAAGATCTGCTGCGAGCGCCGGCGAAGGATGGCTAGAATCGCTTGCAGCAATCCGAGCGAGTAGAGCGCGGCCGCAACCCGCAGCCAGACGGTGCTCATCTCATGCATTTCCGGAATATTCCTTCCAAAAAGAGGAGGTTGAACTTTCAGTATAGCGGACGACCGTCACCGTGAAACTGGTGCGCAGGGTGCGTAAAAACCAGCGTACCGGACTACGAAATGTTCCCCGCCCCTGTTTGCGTGAGTCGTCACCCCGCAAACGCGGCGGCATGGCCCATAATCGAAAAATGACCAACGTACTGGGTGGTAAGAAAGCGGTTGTGACCGGCGGAACGCGCGGTATCGGGCGCGCCATCGCGGAACGCCTCCTCCGGGAAGGCGCCGACGTCGCCATCTGCGGGCGCTCGGCGGCGGGCGTCGAACAGAGTGTCGCAGAGATGTCGCACGAGACAGGTGGGACAGTGGTTGGAACCACCGCCGACGTGGCTGATCTCAACCAGGTGCGCGCTTTGTTCACATTTGTGGACCAGCAACTCGGCGGTCTCGACATCCTGGTCAACAATGCGGGAATCGGTGTCTTTGCGAGCGTAAGTCGATTGTCTTCGGACGATTGGCGGCGTACTCTCGACACGAACTTGACGGGTGTTTACTACTGCTGCTCGGAGGCGCTTCCTCGTTTTCGGAACCGGGGAGGCGGATTCGTCATCAATATAAGTAGCCTGGCTGGCAAGAACGCATTCGCGGGTGGGGCTGCATATAACGCATCCAAGTTCGGGTTGAACGGATTCAGCGAAGCGATGATGCTGGATCACCGGTACGACAACGTGCGAGTCTGCACGGTAATGCCGGGGAGTGTAGCCACCGAGTTCAGTTCTCGCTCACAGAACGACGATTGGAAGATCGCTGCCGAGGACATCGCTGAGATTGTGGCCTGCGTGCTGCGGATGCCGGGACGGACGTTGATCAGCCGGGTTGAGGTGCGGCCATCGAAGCCGAAGAAATAGTTGGCAATTAAATTGCTCTACATTTCTTCGGAGCCGGCTGTCGGCATCCGGAGGTAAAAAGTTCAGATGGTTCAGGTGAGCATTCCACTGGATCCTTCGCGAACGGGGCGCGAGGCGGAAACGCTCGAGGGGCACCTGCGGAAACTGATCGTGGGTCAGGAAGAAGCGGTCCAGGAAATCGTTAACGTTTATCAGACGCACTTGGCGGGGATGACGAGTCCGGATCGCCCGATCGGTAACTTCCTGTTTCTGGGACCGACGGGATCGGGCAAGACGAGGATCGTCGAAGCGACCGCGGAGTGTCTGGTGGGAACGCCGCGTTCGGTTATTAAGATCGACTGCGCGGAATTTCAGCATAGCCACGAGATCGCCAAGCTGATTGGCTCGCCTCCGGGTTACCTTGGGCACCGGGAAACTCATCCCCTGCTGAGCCAGGAGATGATCAACCAGTGGCACACGGACAAGGTGAAGCTTAGCTTCGTGTTGTTCGATGAGATCGAGAAGGCCAGCGACGCCCTTTGGAACCTGCTGCTCGGCATCCTCGACAAAGCGACGCTGACATTGGGAGATAACCGCCGTGTCGACTTTTCGCGGGCGATGATCTTCATGACCAGCAACCTCGGTGCGAACCAGATGAGTTCCATACTGAAACCGAATCTGGGATTCGCGGCTTCCGAAACGGCACGGGAGCACGCCTCCGGCCATCTGGATGACAAGACCGCCGACAAGATCATGCACGCCGGTATGGAAGCCGCGCGGCGAAAGTTCACCCCGGAGTTCATGAACCGGCTGGACAAAGTCGTGGTCTTTAAGCCGCTCGGAGAAACGGAACTTCGGCGCATTCTCGACATCGAGCTTAGCCGATTGCAGCAGCGTATTTTTGACTCAGTTGGTCCAAATTACTTCGTCTTTCGCGCCTCCGACGGCGCCAAGGAGCATCTGCTGCGGGAAGGGACGGACGTGAAATATGGCGCGCGCCACCTGCGGCGGGCCATCGAACGGCTGGTCGTGCAGCCTATGTCCAACCTGATCGCTACGGAGCAGATCCGCGCCGGCGACCTGATCGCGATCGACCACGCCGGGCCGGAAAACCGTTTGGTCTTCAACCGCGAGGCGGAGGGTATTGCGATCTCAGCGATGGCCGAGATGACTGGCGCCAAGGTTGCTGTGCCTGCAATCGTCGCTAGTGAGGTACCCGCGGAGCTGGTCAAAACCGTCGGCGCGCGCTCCTCACGCCGCGCCTGACTCCGCGCTTACGCCGCGCACTCCCCTCGCCCCAGGCTGAGCGAGAAGTCGGCGTCGTCGCCCCAATCCTTGTACATGTCCGGCAACAGCTCGGGCGGCTTAGCCAGATCAGCCGTCATTTCGCGGAAGAACTCCACTTTGAAACGCAGAACGTAATCGCGGAACGATTCGCGGTCTTGCCGGTTGGCGGCGTAGTGGTCCAACACCCTCCGTACCGCCGCCGGCGCCAACCTTGCGGCAATGCTCTGCACGCCGAGACCGAACCGAACCATCCCGTCCCGGTCGTATCCTCCGCCAAGCAGCATCTGGTAGTAGGGAACTTCCCTGCCTTCGATCTTCCTCGAATTCCCGTAGAATCCGAAGTCGGCGATCCAGTGCTGTCCGCAAGAGTTTGGGCAACCGCTCACCTTGATCGAGAGCCGGCGAATTGCCGGATCATCGTACTCCCGCACCGCCTGGTGAAGCGCGTGACCGAGGTTCATCGACTTCGTCAGCCCGAGGTTGCACGAGTACGCGCCCGGGCACGTGGTGACGTCGTCGATCTCGCCAGCTCCGGAGGCTCCGAGCCCGGCGCTCGTTAGTGCGGCGTGAGTGCGGCGCAGGTTGGCTCGCCGAACGAAGGCGAGAACCATATTCTGGTCGATGGTGATCCGGATCAAACCGTCGCCGGCGTCGCGGGCGACGGAGGCGACTGCGCGCAACTGGCCGCTGGTGAGATTGCCCTGGTCGGCGCGGACGGTGACCGCGAAGTAGCCGTCCTGCTTCTGTTCGGCGACGTTGGTTTCGAGCCAGCGCCGGTAGGCCGCATCGTCCGCATCATGGTCGCCGATCACCGGAAGCCTGGCGCCCGAGGCTGGCTCCGGCGGTGACGGCTCGAAGCCGCCGAAGCCCTCGGGAATGACAGCGGGCGTGGGGATGCCGCCGTTCGCCAGAATGTCCGCGTACTCCTTCTCCACCATCTCCTTCACCCAGTCGAAGCCCCGCTCCCGAACCACGAACTTCAACCGCGCAATGTTCTTATTTTTGCGGTTGCCGTGCGTGTTGAACACACGAATCACCGCCTCGCACTTGTTGACAATCCGCTCCTCGGGAACGAATTCGTCGAGCAATTGCGCCTCTCGGGGCAACGGACCCAGTCCCCCGCCGACCACCATGCGGAATCCGCGCTTCTCCACTCCATTCTCATGGCGCACCACCGCGCGGAGACCGAGGTCGTGAATCGCCCCGGCCATGCAGTCCGAGGCGCAGCCGGAGAGAGCGATCTTGAACTTTCTCGGAAGGCTGTCGGTCAACTCCCGGTGCAGGAAGGCGTAGGCGATGCGCCGGGCGTGCGGACGGACGTCGAACACCTCGTCGCGGGCAATGCCGGCCATCGGGCAGCAGGTGACGTTGCGCACCGTGTTGTAGCATGCCTCGCGCGTCGTGAGGCGGACATCGGCCAGCATATGCAGCAACGGCGGGACGTCGCGTAGCGGCACGAAGTGGAACTGCACGTTCTGCCGCGTCGTGAGGTGCGCCTTTCTGCCCGCAAATTTGTCCGCCACCCGAGCGAGCTGCTCCATCTGCACAGCGGTGAGCGCTCCACCCGGAATCTTTGTCCTAACCATTTGTACGCCGGGTTGTCGCTGCCCGTAAATGCCGCGCCGCAACCGGAAGGCACGGAACTGGTCGTCGGTGAGGTTTCCGGCAAGGAACGCCTCAGCCTGCTCCCGAAAAAGCTCGATGTCTCGGCGAACCGTTTCGTCGTACTGCGCCTCTATGGCGCCCGCGGTCGGTTCCAGGACAGTCGTCATGGTATATACCCCATTCTCTATAGAGAATAGCAGATTTTAATTTCCTTGACAAGGAAGCTTGCAAAGAAGCCACCGATTGTGATAAAGCAGACGTGCAGGAGAACCCGATGTTTTTCACTGAAAAGAGAAACTGCTCTATATTCTTTCTCGCGATATTCGTGATCCTGTTGGCGACCTCGTGTTCCACGGGTCCGCCCGCTCCCAAAATGGGCACCCCTCCGTTCTATTGGGGTGCGGCCGGGGAAACATTCGCCAAGGCGGATTATCTAAAGACTGCCGATCATCTCGAACAATTGGTGAAAACGGACAACGAATACACACAACGCGCTCTTCCGTGGCGGTTGGTGCTCACGGCGGGCATGGCTAAGTCCCAGGCGGAACTGGCCGACATCTTCGAAGCCGGCTCACGGGCGAACCGAGGCAACCCGACTCCGTTCCGCAGGCAGATGACCGAACTCCGGACCATGGCTGGTCGCCGAGCGCTGCAGTTCGCCGAGACTTTCCTGAAGTTCAGCGGACACGATCACACGCAGGACATTCCCCTGGACTTCGTCTTCCCCACGGGCAACGCCAACAAGCCGCTTGAGCTCGAAAAGATCGGCAACGGGGTGCCGCCTTCCGAAACGCAAGTGGAGTCGGTTCGGCGGCGTTCGATTGAGCGGGGTGTCCTGCTGGCGACCTGCGCGGCAGTCGGAGCACCGGAGGATGTGGCCAAAGCTCAGAGCATCTTCAAGGCGGGCAATGTCAAGGTTCCCCATGATGTCTTCGCGCTCGCCATGGTGAAATACTTGCAGGACCAGGCTCAGTTGTTCAGCCGCACGAAGCTTGACCAGCCGGAGCGGCTCGAACTGTTCTGCAACCAAGCTCTGGCCGCTTTGAAAACTGTCAAACCTTCCAAAGAAACCAAGGACCTGACGGCGAAGATCGAGAAGACGCTCAAGAGCGCGAAACCGAAGTAGGCCACCGGAATACGGGGGAGGAGCGCGCCCCATCAGTTGACGAACGGCGGGTGGCCGGGAAGCTGCTGCACGCGAAACGGACGTACAAGTTGGGAGCAATCCGGCAGTGGCTTCCCGGAGTAGTAATTCAGCCCGTAGCGCAAGCTCCGGTGGATCGGTTCCACGCAGGTGAGATAGGCGCGCGTGGACACATGGCGCCAGAGAGGACGCGCCGTCGCAAGCCGGTCAATCGCCGGATACGCCTTCACTTTGATGAACACCACACCGAGCACGGTGGCGAATATCAGCAATCCGACCGCTGCCTGGCGCCGGCCCGCCTCTTCCCACCACCAGATCACCGCCGCCATCAGGCAGTAGGTGATCGCAAACCACCAATGCCATCCCTCGATTCGGGCGCGGGAAAGGCCCGTAGCGAGCGCGCCCGGCAGCGTTCCTGTAATCACCGGCACGAGCGCCAGCGTGGCGCAGGCGGCGGCCAGAACCCACCGTGCGTCCCTTGCCTCGTCGACCGCAATTCCGATCAGCGCCGCCACGGCTGGAAACAGGGGCAACACATAACCCGGCAGCTTGCCCGCCGAGACGGAAAAGAACAGGAACCCGAACGCTACCCAGATCAGTAGAAACCGCCGGCGCCGGTCGCTGAACAACCCCCGGCGCAACAGGAGGACGAACGCAGGCGTCCACGGCACGAAGCCGGCCAGCAGCACCGGAACGTAGAACCAGAACGGACGTGCGTGGAGCTGGTGCCCGCTTGAAAACCGGGCGAAGTGGTGACGGAGAAAGAGTTCTTCGACGAACGGAAAGCCGGTCTTCCAGGCGAGCACCGCAAACCATGGAACCGCAATCACCAAAAACACCAGAACCGGCGCCGGATCGAGAAACCGCCGCAGACGGCCGCGCCATGCCCACAGCAAGGGCAGCGCCAGAACCAACGGCACGAGTCCTTTGGCCAGCACTGCCGCCGCCAGCAGACCGGCGGCGACAGCAAGCATTCGGCGGGAGCCGCGCTCCAGAGCGCGGTAGCCAAGCAACATGGCGGCGGAAAATGTGACGGCCAGCGGCACGTCGGTGACGGCGAGCTGGCTGTAGGCAAGCCAGCCGGCGGAACTGCCGAGAATGACAGTCGCGAACAGTGCTGGGCGCGGCCCGAACTCGGTCCGTAGAAACCGGTAGTAGAAAATCAGAAAGCCGAGACTCAGCAGCACCACCGGCAGCCTGGCCGCCAGTTCACCCCGCAGCCCGGCGCGGTGCGCTCCGCCGATCATCCAGTAAAGCAGCGGAGGTTTCTCGAACCAGAGTTCTCCCCACAGGCGCGGAGTGACCCAATCTCCGGAAAGCGCCATGTCGCGGCCGATCGACGCATAGCGAGGCTCGTCAGGGCCGATGAGGCCAATATCCGTAAGAGCAAAAAAGAAGAGAAAATAGATAGCAGGAACCGCGAGCCACCATTTCCAAGTTCCGGAGGACACTCAACAAGTATAATGAGCGCCATGTTTCGCTTGGGTGCAATAAGTCTCTTTTTGCTTCCGATGGCCGCGCGCGCCGATGTCGCGGGTTGCGCCTGCGACCCGGCCGACTCCGCTTCGCTGGAAGCGCGCGAGTGCGGGCTTACCCGCGAAGCCCTCAAACAGCCAGAAGCGCCTGCCGTGTTTTTCCTAAAGGACATCAATCCGCGCAAGCCGAACCGGTGGCTGGCGCTTCCGCGCCAGGTCACTAAGGGCGTGTATCGCCTTCCGGAAATGACAGCGAAGGAGCGCGCGGCACTCTGGACCGCGGCCATCGCCCGCGCGAAGGAGTTGTGGGGCGAAGGCTGGGGGCTGGCAATGAACGGCGACCTCGTGCGCACGCAGTGCCAGATGCACGTTCACCTCGGGAAGTTTGTGGAGGGAGCCGAGAGCGACAACTTCGTCGTCATCCGCAGCGTCGAAGAAATCCCGGCGCCGGACGGCGAAGGCCTGTGGGTTCACCCAACGAGGGACGGCAAGATGCACGTCCATACCGGTGAGATCCTGACTGAGACGATCCTGGTGAGGTAGCGCGCCCGTGTCACTACTCGACATCTCCAAGGCGCCGACGGCCGAGAACGCCGTCATTCTGCTTCACCCCAGTGACAACGTCGCGGTGGCGCGCACGGCTTTGCAGGGCGGCCAGGAGGTAATCGCCGGAGGGCGACGGATCACCTTAAGGGAACCGGTTCCCGCCGGCCACAAAGTCGCCGTCTCGCGCATCGGCGCCGGCGCCCTCGTCCAGCGCTATGGCCAGAATATCGGACCGGCGAGCCGCACGATCGAACCGGGCGAGCACGTGCACACGCACAACCTCCTGTACGAGGAGCGGTCGATCGACTACGAGTTCCCCAAGGCGGAGATTCCCCGCCCTGTGGCACCGGCCGGCGGGCCCGCGTTTCACGGCTACCTCCGTGAGGACGGCCGCGCCGGAACGCGCAACTACATCGCGGTCGTGGCTGCCAGCAACTGCGCCGCGCATACGGTGGAATTGATCGCCCGGAGCTATGAGAGCGAAAAGCTCCCGTCCAATGTGGACGGCGTTGTCGCGTTCCCTCACGGCGACGGATGCGGCCACGCGATCGGCCCCGATACCATACTGCTCCAACGCACACTCAGCGGAGTGCTCGACCATCCGAATGTTTCCGCGGCCGTCGTGCTGGGGCTGGGCTGCGAGGTGAACCAGATCGACCACTACCTCGGCGGAGAGGCTGCGCGGAGCGGCCGCCTGGCCGGTATCACGCTCCAGGAGAGTGGCGGCACGCGGGCGGCTGTCGAGGCTGCGCGCCGCGAGATCGCAAAATCCATCGAGCGGGCGGAGTCCGAGCGCCGCGTCGAGCTGCCCGCTTCGAAGATCGTCCTGGGGCTGAACTGTGGCGGATCGGACTCGTTTTCCGGAATCACTGCCAACCCCGCGCTGGGGTTCTGCTCCGACCTGCTTGCCGGTGCGGGTGGAACTCCGGTCCTGGCCGAGACGCCCGAGATCTTCGGCGCGGAACACCTGCTGGTTCGGCGCGCGCGAAACCGCGCGGTGGCCGAGCGTGTGCTCGCGTTCATTCGAAGCTACCAGGAGTACTTGCGCCGCTTCGGCGAGAGCTTCGACGACAACCCGTCGCCCGGCAACAAAGAAGGCGGCCTCTCAAACATTCTGGAAAAATCTCTCGGAGCCGTCGCCAAGGGCGGTACGTCCAATCTGATGGATGCGATCGATTACGCCGAGCGAATCGTGCCGGGCGGCCTTGTATTCATGAACACGCCGGGCTACGACCCGGTGTCGCTGGCCGGTTTGGCCGCGGGCGGTGCAAGCGTGATCGCCTTCACCTCGGGACGAGGCAGTGCGATCGGTTTCCCGAGCATTCCGGTGATCAAGATAGCCAGCAACAGCCACACATTCCGCCGGATGCGGGACAACATGGACGTGAACGCAGGCCGGATCACCGATGGCGACGCGGCGATTGAAGACGTGGGCCAGGAGATCTTCGATTTGCTCCTGCGCGTGGCTTCCGGCGAACGAACGGCGAGCGAACGCTGGGGGCACAAGGAGTTCGTGCCGTGGCGCATAGGGCCGGTCATGTGAGGAGGGAGACAGAGAACGTGAGGGGTGAGATAAAGGCGTTGATGCTGGCGCTGGCCCTGGCGGCCTTGGCGGCCGCGCAAGGGACGAAGGCCGCGGCGGCAAAACCGGCCGGCACCGCGTTCGACAAGGTGAAGTTCGAGGCTTACGTGCGCCATCTTTTTGTTTGGGGTCCGCATGTCGCCGTGAACGTCGGCGATCCGAAACCGTCCGAATTGCCCGGGTTCCGGGAAGTCGTCGTCACTGGAGCGGCCGGTCCGACCAGCTTCAACCAATCGTTCTTCGTTTCCGCCGACGGGCGGAAGGTCGTCCAGGGGCGCGTCTTCGACATCCAGGAGAACCCTTTCCGCGAGGAACTGGCGAAGTTGAGGACCGGTATGGGTCCGAGTCTCGGCACGCCGGGCGCGCCGGTGGTTCTGGTTCTGTTTACGGACTACCAGTGCCCGTTTTGCCGCCAGGAAGCACAGATGTTACGGCAGAACCTGATCAGCACGTACCCAAAGGAAGTCCGGCTCTACCTGAAGGACTTCCCGCTCGAACCGATCCATCCGTGGGCCAAACCGGCGGCTATCGCCGGACGCTGCATCTATGGCCAGAATGAGCCCGCGTTCTGGCAATACCACGACTGGGTCTTCGACCAGCAGCAGACATTCACGCCGGAGAACCTGCGCTCGAAGGTGATGGACTGGGCGCAGGGCAAGGAGATCGATACCCTTCAGCTCGGCCGGTGCATCGAAGCAAAGGCGACGGAAGCCGACGTCGACAACTCGATCGCCGAGGGCAGATCTCTCCAGTTGAACGCGACGCCGACGCTGTTCGTTAACGGGCGGCGCCTGACCAATGCGAGCTGGGAGCAACTGAAAGCCATCATCGATTTTGAGCTGGCGTATCAAAAGACGGCGAAAAACGCCGGCGACAACGCCTGTTGCGAGGTGAAACTGCCATCGCCGCTGCAATAGCAGTCTTGAAAACGCGCCTCGGCCGAGCACGACTACTGTTTGCCGTGGTGTTGTCGCTTCGCGTCGCCTGCGGGGTCGAGATCGACCCGGGGCAGTACCTCGAGCACATCCGATTCCTGGCGTCCGAGGAGATGAAGGGGCGCGGCACTGGTACGCCGGAGTTGGAGCGGGCCGCCGATTACCTGGCTGCACAGTTCCGCGGCTTCGGCGTTGAACCCGGCAACGGCCAAAGCTACTTCCAATCCTTCCCGGTGACCGCGCACGCGCACCTCGGCAAAAACAACCAGCTCGTGTGGCGCAACGGCCGGCGGCAGGCGCTGAAATTCGACTCGGATTTCCGGCCGCTCAACTTTTCGGAGAGCGGAACGGTCTCCGGAAAGGTTGTGTTCGCCGGTTACGGGATCACCGCCCCCGAGTACAATTACGACGACTACGACGGGATCGACGTACGTAACAAGATCGTGCTCCTGTTGCGGCACGAACCACAGGAGTTCGACGAGAAAAGCGTCTTCGGCGGCCGGGTATACACGATCCACGCCCAGTTCGAGAGCAAGGCCCTGAACGCCAAGTCGCACGGGGCGCGCGGCGTGATCTTTATCAACGACCGTCCCAATCATCCTTCGGAAAGTGACGATCTCGAGCAGTTCTCCGGCGCGCTCGGCCCCGCAAGCCCGGGGATCCCGTTCGTACAGGTGAAGGCGGAAGTGGCCGAAGCTTGGATGACAAGGGCTGGCCGGCCGCTGGCTGATGCTGTAAAGGCAATTGACAAGGACTTGCGGCCGCAGCCGTTCGCGCTGCCGGATTCGTTCGAAGTCGAAATGAGAGTAGATATCGAGCGGGAGACACGCATGGTGCGGAACGTCATGGCCTACATGCCGGGCCAGACCGGCGAGTACCTCATCATCGGGGCGCACTACGACCACATTGGGCTCGGCGAGCAGTATTCCATGGCCTCCTCGGAGGCGGGCAAGAAGCCACACCCGGGCGCGGACGACAACGCATCGGGGACGGCAGGCGTTCTGGAGCTGGCCCGCTGGTTTTCGAAGCAGCCACGAGGCAGGCGGGGGATCCTCTTCGTGACCTTTGCGGCCGAGGAAATCGGCCTGCTCGGGTCAAGCTACTTCACCAACAACCCGCCGAGGCCGCTCGGGAACGCGGTGGCCATGATCAACCTGGACATGATCGGACGCCCGCGCGAGGGTAAGGTATACGTCGGCGGCGTGGGGACGGGCACAACCTTCGGATCGATCGTCAACGGCATGAACGGAAACGGCGCGTCGAAGTTGAACATCGATACTACGACGGCCGACGGTTACGGCTCGAGCGATCACTTCTCCTTTACGCCGAAGCAGATTCCGGTGCTCTTCTTCTTTTCGGGAATGCATGGAGACTATCACCGTCCCAGCGACACTTGGGACAAGATCGACGCGCCCGCCGCCGCGGAACTCCTCGAGTATGCCGGGCGTGTGGCAGAACAGTTGCTTGCAGCCCCGGACCGGCCCAGGTTCATCGGCGTCGCGCACGCGTCGGGCCACTAATCTTAGCGCCGCGTCCTGACGATGGATGCGGAGGAGATGGCGCAATCCACGTTCGAGTCCGCACGGTGCTGGAAGTTGCCGCCCTTGATTCTCCATCCGTTCGCCGAGGCTTCGGGTCCGGACAGGTTGACAGCCAGTTCGAGGGCAAGCCTCATTCTTCAGGGATTGCTCCCCGGAGAAGAATTCAATCTGGAGGAGCTGAATCGCTGGATCCTCGAGGGACGCTTCTATGAGGTCCGGATGCTTTTCTACATTGGTAAGGACCTCAACCGCTGGATCGGGCAGAGCATGGAGGTAGTCGAGCGCGAGGATGCGCTCCGGGAGGGGGGCGTCCGCCGGGAGAGTTTTGCGGCGATGCTGGTGGAGGATCCGCCATCCGCCGTCCAGGAGAAGCTCCGGAGTTGGGGAGTCTCCGACCACAAGGCGATCTTTCGAAGGGCGCTCGGGTTGAACGCGGTCTTCGCTGATGTTCCCCTCCGCGAAATGCTCACCGACGAATTCGTCCGCCACCACTTCCGCTACGCCGACCGTATGTTCGAGTGCCGGCAACAATCGGCGAGATTCACACCGGTTCACAGCGAAAACTTCCCTTTCGAAATGTATGCCTCGGGCGAGTACGCTCGAATGCTCGAGCGCGAGTGGGAGGTATAGCACCATCTGCCCGGCCCCACGTCCAGGGCGTAAAATAGCGGCATGGAGTTCTCCCGGTTAGTTCGCGTCCGCCAACGTTTTCCCGACCGAAGCATCAAGGACATCCCAGCCGAGGTGCAACGGCAGCTCGCAGGCGCCGCGTTTGGCGCCCATCTGAAGCCTGGATCGAAGGTCGCCATCGGCGTTGGCAGCCGCGGCATCGCCAGTATCGGGACGATCGTGGGTGCGGTGGTGGAGTACTGGAAGTCCCTGGGAATGCAACCGTTTATCTTTCCGGCGATGGGCACGCATGGCGCGGCGACCGCGGAGGGCCAGGCGGCGGTGCTGGCCAAGTACGGGATCCACGACGCCAGCATGGGCTGCCCGATTGTAAGCTCGCTCGACGTCGTTGCCCTCGGCGTGACGCCGGAAGGGATCGAAACCTTCATGGACCGGCACGCTTGGGAGAGCGATGGCGTGATGCTCGTGGGCCGCATCAAGTGGCACACGGATTTCATCGGCAAGATCGAGAGCGGGCTGTTCAAGATGATGGCCATCGGGCTGGGGAAGTTCGCCGGCGCGGAGCGGTACCATACGCACGCCTACCGGATGGGCATCGAGGCGATGGTCCGCAGCGTCGGCCGGCAGGTGCTGAAGTCCGGCAAGATTCTGGGCGGGCTGGCGGTCCTGGAGGACGCCAACCACAACGCAGCGCAGCTCACGGCGGTCCCCGCGGCGGACATGGAGCGCCAGGAGGAGGAGCTGCTGGCGCTGGCGAAGTCCTGGATGGGACGGATTCCGGTGGAGGCTCTGGACGTGCTGATCGTCGACGAAATGGGGAAGGACGTCAGCGGCGCCGGCATGGACACGAAGGTCATCAACCGCAACGCCTTCGCGAACTACAATCCCTGGCCGAACGCTCCGATCATCGAGCGGCTTTTCGTGCGCGACCTGAGCCCGTTGACTTACGGCAACGCGGTCGGCGTCGGGATGGCGGACGTGGTGACCGACCGCCTGGTCGAGAAGATCGACTGGCAGCCGACGCTTATCAACGCCCTGACGGCGGCAACGCTGGCGGCGGCCCGCACTCCGATCCACCTTCCCACGGACCGGCAGTGCCTGGAAACGCTGGCCCGGGCGGTCGGCAAGTTCGATTCGCGCGAAGTGACGATCGGTTGGATCCGCAACACGCTGGAGTTGCGTGAACTGGCGTTGAGCGAGAATCTGTTGCCGGAGATCGAAGCGGACCCGGCGCTCGAAGTCCTCGGTCCCCCAAGGGAGATCGAGTTCGACGCGGAGGGCAATCTCCTGCCGGTGACAGAGGCAGTACACGCCTGAACGAAGAGCTACCGCTCCGGCCAGAGTGCGTTGATCGTCTCGACAGTCCGCTCCACCAGCACTTCCCCGCCTTCCGGGCCGACCAGTGAGACATAGGCCTCGGTCCCATAGCCTCCGCCCGAGAGCGCCCGGGCAGTGGGGACATACATGCCCCTTCCGGCCAACTGGACGATAAACGTCTGTTCGGCGGGGCTCCGCGCTTCGATTTGCAGTCCGAAGTCCAGATAAAGCTCGAACGGATTTGTGGCAATCGCCACATCGCCCAGGCGGAGGACATGGAGTTCCATCGCATAGAAAGGCTCCCGATCCTGGCGCTCATACCGTTCCAGGACACCCTTGTTCCGGTAAAGGACGTAGGTCCGGTCGGCGGCAGCGTCCCGGGCGGTGCGCTCCATCTCCTGGCGGGCGTTCTCAGCCTCGGCTGCGCTGACCTTTCGCACCGGAAGGCGCAGATCCTCCACCTTGTGGACAAACGGCGGGTTGAAGCGGATGTCCCTGTTCGCGATCTCAAATGCATCAGTGACCGCGCTCACGATCCGGCGGGCGGTCTCTTGCCGCGCAGCGAGACCGCGCCGCTCGAGGTTCTTCTGCTCGGCCCGCTTGTGGAGCAGCAGGTGCGGCGATTGGTCGCCAGAGGCGCCGGTCATCGGGTAGACAAACAGGTCTTTCGAGTACCGCTTTCGAAGCTCGACCCGCACATCGTGCCAGAAGTCGGCGGAAACGTAGGACGCCCCTTCCACTGACTGGGAGGGACAGGAGACGTTAATTCCGACGCCGGTCAGCTTTGCATCATGGTCCCAAAAGAACAACAGGTCGACTGAGTGATCTTCGTAGCCCTCGACGTGGCTGAAACCGGGAAGGTCCGTCTTGCCGTACATCCGCGCGTCTCCACCCTTGTAAACGGCCCGCCGGTTGTGCCCGACGACCGCATGGCCGAGCGCCCAGCTTACGCCTGCTGGTTTCCGGCTCTTCCAGGCCTGTTCCGCACAGTCCGCTAGCCGCCCGACAAGAAACTCGATGTAATCAGCCGGCTGCATGACGCCTTCCGGAATGTCGTAAAGGCCTGGGGTCATCGCCGGAGCCGTGTGAGTATGAGTGGCGTGAAGAAAGACCTTCCGGACGTCGAAACCGGAAAGCCGCGATGCGAGTCGCTCCCGGAGTCCCTCCAGGATGCCCGTCCGGATGGCGACCAGATCGCAGGAGATGAGGATAGCGCTCTCAACGGCGCCAGTCTCAGGTTTCCGCTCCATGGCGAGCGCGGTGGCTGTCACCGGATCTTGGACGTGCGTCGAGACGCGCGTGCGCACCTGTCCTTCCAAAGCCACCGGCTGGTCAGGCGTAATGCTTGCCGAGGCCCAGCCGGCGAGGAACCGGTCTTCGGCTGCCGCCCAAGTGGCCGGAAAGAGGAAAATTACGAGGAGGATAACTGGACGATGCCACATGTGACTGCTCTCGGGGCGCGATACACTGGCGCCTGATCGATGATATCAAGCGGGCATCGGAGCAAAGGCAGGCAGTAAGAACGATCCGGCGGGGGAAAAGGTTTGGGCCTGCCCACCCGCCGGTTTTCGCATTGAGGACTTCGGGGTAGGTCTATCCGCCGCCGGCAACGAGCACGCTGCCGATCTTGCTGAAGATCGTGCTGATGCTGGTCGAGACGCTGGGCATAATTGCTCCCGCCGCTACGGCCACGAAACCTGCCATCAGAGCGTACTCGATGAGGTCCTGGCCGCGCGTGTCGTTCCAGAAATTCCTGAACCATTTCTTCATGCTGTCTCTCCTCTCCCTGCGGTCTGCTATGGGCTGACAGCCTGAAAGTAACACCCGGGCGGAGACGTTCAAATCCGCAGAAACGCTTAGTTAGGGCGGGAACAACGCTGACGGCGGCGAGTCAGAAGTGCGCAGTTAGGAAAGCGTACTTCACGCCGGATGCCGCCATGCCAATCCAGAGTCATTGAGGCAGGATCTCCATCCGCTTCGCCACGCGCACCAGGATTTCCACCGCCCGGTTAAGCTGCACTCGTGTGTGTGTCGCAGTGACGATCGTCCGCACGCGCGCCTTGCCCCGCGGCACGGTGGGAAAGCCGATGCCGGTGGCGAAGACGCCTTCCTCGAAGATGGCTCGCGAGTACGCGTGGGCTTTCGCGGCGTCGCCGATCATGATAGCTGTGATCGGAGTCTCGCTGACGCCTGTGTCAAAACCGGCAGCCTTCAGCGCCTCCTTGAAATACCGGGTGTTGCTCCAGAGATTCTCGATGCGCTCAGGCTCCTGTTCGAGAAGCTCGAAAGCGGCAATGCAGGAGGCGGCCACGGCGGGCGGGTGAGACGTCGAGAACAGGAACGGGCGGGCGCGTTGGTAGAGATAGTCGATGAAGTCCCTGCTGCCGCACACGTAGCCGCCGAGCGCTCCGATCGCTTTCGACAGGGTGCCGACCTGGATGTGGACGCGTCCGTGCAACCCGAAATGGTCGACCGTGCCGCGGCCGTTGCGTCCGAGAACCCCCGAAGAGTGCGCGTCGTCAATCATCATGATTGCACCATGCTTTTCGGCAAGCTCCACCAGCGCCGGCAGCGGGGCGATGTCGCCGTCCATGGAAAAGACGCCGTCGGTGATCAGCAGCTTGCGCCCCGGTTGGCCGGTGAGCGCGGCGAGCTTCGCATCGGCAGTGGCGACATCGCGGTGGGGAAAGACATGGATCTTCGCGCGCGACAGCCGGCAGCCGTCGATAATGCTCGCGTGGTTCAGCTCATCCGAGATGATGTGGTCCTCGGGGCCGAGGATGGCCGAAACAGCCCCGGCATTCGCGGTAAAGCCGGACTGGAACACGACGCACGCCTCGACATGCTTGAACTCCGCGATGCGGCGCTCGAGTTCCATGTGAATCGCCATCGTGCCGGAGATCGTGCGGACAGCGCCCGAGCCGACGCCCAGCCGCCGGGTGGCGTCGACCGCGGCCTCGATCAGGTTCGGGTGATTCGTGAGCCCGAGGTAGTTGTTGGAGGCGAGGTTGATCACCTCGCGGCCATCGAATCGCGAGACCGGCATGCACGCCGTTTCAAGCTGGCGGAGCGCCTGGTATGTTCCCGCCGCATGCCATTCATTCAACTGGTCGGTGAGGAAAGAGAGAGGATTCGACATGGTATGGATGAACTCCCAAAGGGAATGATAACGTGGGGCCTGTGGTACCGCCCGGGCCGCCCGGTGCATTTCGATCTATTAAGACCACCATTTGTGCCCCGGATTAAGCCTGTGAGGTCAACAGCGTCGCTATTGGCGAAACGTGCCACCATCCCGTGAAACGGCTTGCTCGCGAAACTCACCATGGGTTCGAGGCCGTGTTATTAGCGCCTGTTTATTGTCGTCGGAATCGTCGTGGCAGGCACGGTGGCTTGTCACCTGCCTGCAGGAGGGTCAGCCATGTCGAACGTGTATGGGCCGCGCTTGGTGACGCCGCCTGTGTCGGGTCATCCCTTCTGCGCGAGCACCGAGGCCGCCAGTGAGAAGAAGACTTGGCTGGGGCTGCGCCGCAAAATCTTCACAGGAGTAATTGCACGCGACGGCCAAGGGCGTCTTCGCACGGAATTCGGGGTTCGAGGGCAGCCGCTGGTAATCGGGATTGTCGATCCAGTCAGCCTGAAAGCGTATGCTTTGGATCCGAGACGGGAAACTTTCTTCGAGCTGCCCGAGTGTCCTCCGCAGCCAGTGCTCCCTGCACTGCAAAAGCCGCCAGGCGCTGAGACACAACGTATCGAGGGCTTGGAATGCTTCAGGAGAGTCATCCCCGAGTTGATCGAAGAAGCCTGGATTTCGTCTGAACTCCAGCACGTTGTGTTGGAAAGAGCAGTTGACGGTGGCGTGAGGTTCACGTGGCGGATGTACGATATCCGCCTCGGCGAACCTGACCCTGCTCTGTTCAGAATCCCACCCACGTACAAACAAGCTTGAACGGCCGCCTACGCCATTGAGACCCAAAAGCCACAGCTAGCTCCGTCGTGAAACAATTGTCCTGAATGAGGAGGGTCGACTTCGTCTTCTTCGATGCCGGGGGCGGGCACCGCGCGGCGGCCACTGCGCTAAAGCATATCGTTGAGCAGGAGCAGAGGCCGTGGGACGTGCAACTGATGAACCTTCAGGAGGTCCTCCATCCCCTCGACCTGTTCCGGAAGCTCACCGGACTGCGCCTCCAGGACATCTACAACCTGATGCTCAAGAAAGGCTGGACGCTCGGCTCAGCGCAACTCGTACGGCCAATGCAGTGGCTGATCCGGCTCTATCGCCCAAAACAGGTTCCGCTCCTTGAAGCACACTGGCGCGAACGCCAGCCGGATATGGTGGTCTCCTTCGTGCCGCACTTCAACCGCGCATTGAAGGAGGGCATGCTGCGTGCGCGGCCGGAAGGTCGTTTCGTGACAGTTCTCACCGATCTCGCCGATTACCCTCCGCATTTCTGGATCGAACGCCAGGAACAAAATCTGATCTGCGGCAGCGATCGCGCCGTGGAGCAGGCGCGGGCGTTGGGCCATACCGACGAGCGCATCTTCCGCGTGTCAGGCATGATCCTGAACCCTCGTTTCTACGATCCGGTCATCGTGGACCGCCGGGCCGAGCGGGCGCGGCTCGGCCTCGACCCAGAAAAACCCACCGGCCTCGTGCTGTTCGGCGGTCAAGGCTCGTGGGTGATGCGGGAGATCGCCCGGAAGCTCGACCGCTCGGGTTTGGACCTGCAACTCATCCTGATTTGCGGCAAGAATGAGAAGCTCGCGCGGGCGCTACGCGAATACAAGCCCCGCATTCCGACGTTCGTGGAAGGGTTCACCAGCGAGGTGCCGTACTACATGCACCTCTCGGACTTCTTCATCGGCAAACCGGGCCCGGGCAGCATCAGCGAGGCGCTGGCGATGAAGCTTCCGGTGATCGTCGAACGCAACGCATGGACCCTGCCCCAGGAGCGCTATAACACCGAGTGGGTGCTGGAGCACCGCGTGGGCCGCGTCGTACCGAACTTCCGGAACATCGACATCGTGGCCGCGGAAATGCTAGCCCCCGGCGAGCTCGCCCGTTACCGTGCAAACGCCTCAGCCATCGACAACCGCGCGGTGTTCGAGATCCCTGCTATATTGCAGAGGATTCTCGAATACTCATGAAATACCGACTTCTTTCTGTCACCTTGATGGGCGGGGCGATGCTGGCCGCTCAAAGCCCGGCCCCCACGCCGGAATCCCGGCTGCTCGGCTGGATGGACCGTATCGCGCAGGAGCAGCTCGACCGGCGCGCCGCGGAAATCGCGAAGGTCCGTACACCGGAGCAGGCCGACGCACGCAAGCAATACGTACGCGCGAAGATTCTCGAGCTGCTCGGTGGGCTGCCCGACTATAGTGGTCCGCTCAACGCCAACGTCACCGGCCGCATCGACAAGGGCAAGTACGTCATCGAGAACGTCGTCTTCGAAAGCCTGCCGAAAGTCTGGGTGACTGCGAACCTGTACCGTCCGGCTCAGGCGGGCCGCTATCCCGCCGTGCTCCTGCCGCTCGGCCACTGGGATCAGGGGAAACCCGCCGTGCAATTGATCGCGGCCAACCTCGCGCTCAAAGGCTTCGTCGTCCTTGTCTACGATCCGATCGGCCAGGGCGAACGGCTGCAAGCCTACGATCAGCGGACCGGCAAGTCGCTCGCGGGCGGATCCACCGATCAGCATTTCCTGCCCGGCGCGCAGAGCATTCTCGCCGGAGAGAGCTTTGCGCGATATCGCATCTGGGACGCCAAGCGCGCGCTCGACTACCTCGTCAGCCGGTCCGAGGTCGATTCCGAGCGCATCGGCTGCACCGGCTGCTCCGGCGGCGGCACGCTGACGACCTACGTCTCCGCGCTCGACCCGCGAATCAAGGTTGCCGCGCCGGCCTGCTACATGAATTCGTTCCGGATTCTGTTCCCCGGACCGGTCGGCGATTCCGAGCAGAGCCTCCCAAACTTCCTTTCGTCCGGACTGGACCAGACGGATTATGTGGAGCTCTTCGCGCCGAAGCCCTGGCTGATCGCGAACACAGTAGACGATTTCTTCCCGCTCGAGGGCGCTCGGCAGGTCTACCAGGAGGCGAAACGCTGGTACTCGGTCTACGGGGCCGAGGAGAGAATCGCGTGGGTGATCGGACCGGGAGGCCACGGCACGCCGCTACCGGTTCGCGAGGCGATCTACGGCTGGATGATCCGCTGGCTGAAGGACGGCCGGGGAGACGCGCGCGAGGAAGAGGTCGAGTTCCTTTCCGATCACGAGCTTCTCGCGACCAAAACCGGCCAGGTTTCGACCGGCCTCGGGTCGCGCGACATTTACGAAGCCATTCGCGATGGAGCGAAGAGCAGAATGCAGTCCTTCAGCGCCGGCGAACTGCTCAACACGCTCAGAAACTGGATGCGGCCCGTCGCCGAGACGCCGCTCAATGTAAAGGTTGTCGCCGAGACGTTGACGGCCGACATCACGACGCAGACCGTGATCTTCGAGACCGAGCGCGGGCTCGAAATCGGCGGAGCACTGATCATTCCACGGGGCGCCGTACGAAGGCCGGGGGTCGTGGTCGTCGAGACTGGACCGCCGCCGTCGCCGCTCGCGCTTCAGCTTGCCCGGAAAGGGGCCGTGGTGCTGGCGCTGTCGCCGCGCGGGCTGCCGTGGAACGTCAGCATCCGGCAGTTGCCCGGCGACTGGCTGGCGGCCACGCGCGCGTGGCTGATCGGCAAGAACATGCCGGGGCTGCGCGCGTACGATATCAAGCGTGGTGTGGATCTGCTGGCGGCGCGGGCCGACGTCGATCCGGCTTCGATCCGGGCGGTGGCGCGCGATGCCGCCGGCGTGTGGCTGTTGATGGCGGCGGCCACCGACGCGCGGATCGGAGGCGTCTGGCTGGACCGCACCCCGCACAGCCTACGAGCGGTAAT
>DATIFQ010000272.1:0-4139 GCA_035455185.1 Bryobacteraceae bacterium
CAGCGGACGCGCTTGCGCGCGCCGCTGAGCCGCAAGCCGTTAGGCCGCATCGGCACATAGAAACAGGAGTCCAGACGTGACAAAGCCAGTACTTGCTCCGGAGTTCTGCCAGGTTGCCTGGGTCGTCAAAGACATCGCGGCAGCCGAAAGGTTTTTCGTCGACACGATAGGGATCAGCCGCTTCTTGCACATTGACAACCTTGCCGCAAAGGACACCGAGGGCACCTACCTGGGGAAGCCCGGGAACTGGGTCTGCAACCTGTACATCGCCTGCGCGGGCGATACGCAGATAGAACTGATCCAGCCTGTATCGGGGGCCAGCATGTTCCAGGAGTCACTAGATCGCCACGGTGACGCCGTTCAGCACGTGGCGTACTGGCTGGATGATGCTGGCTACGCCGCCGCTGCCGCTCATCTGGAGTCCTCGGGCTACCCTGAGATCCAGAGCTTCCGGTTGCCGATAGCACGCGTGGGCTACTTCGATACGCGTCGGGCAATTGGAGTCGTCACGGAAATTGTCGGAGCCAACAAGGAGGGCCACGAATTCAGACGCAATCTGAAGGCCGGGAACTTCTGAGAAGGTTGTGAGCAGCCGGGGAGATAGCTTACAGAATAGACCGGGAAGATGGTTTACACAACGGGATGGAAAGTAGGGCTCTGGGGTCCTGGTTCGTTCTCCTTTCTCTAGCGCGTCGTAGCAGGCGGTACTCCGTTCTCTCTCAATCGAGTCGAGCTCCGTGGAGTGTCAGGTCGTCCTCGTGGAATCGGCCGAGCAGGACGGAGCCGAAGTAGAGGGACCAGACGCCGTCGTCGACCTCTTCCAGACCGACGTTTTGCTCGAGGATGCTGGTGCTGATATTGACCCAGCCTTTCTTCCAGCGGATGCCTCCGTTACGGCTGACGCGGCGGACTTCGAAGTGGCCGGGATATTCCAACGGCGGGAGCCGCTCCGGATATGGTCGGGGAGACGGGCGGTAGATGGAGGCGGGGGTTTCGTTCTCGAGCCTCTCGTGTGGCCGTTCAGTGTTGAACTCTTCGCGGAAGGAGTCGAAGAGGCGTTGCTGGGCTCTGGCATTGGCGGCGGGCGGGCGGGTCGTCTCGGCTTTGAGAGTCTTGTGCATTCGTTCGTGGCGGCCGTTCTGCTCGGGGTGTGAGGGCTGGATCAGCTCGGGCCGGATGCCCAGGCGGATCCACCAGACGGAGAGACGGGACAGGCGGCTGATCGCGGTGGCGCAGGAGAAGGGGTTGCCGTTATCGGTCCGGATCGCCTCGGGAAGCCCGTAGGTGCGGAAGACTCGCTCGAAGTTCTTCTTGGTCGGGATCGTCGCGGTAGTCAGCTGAGACCGGCAGCCCAGCAGGTACCGGCTGAAGCTGTCGGCCACGGTCAGGGGGTAGCAGTAGACAGCGTCGCGGGTCCTGAACTGGCCCTTGAAGTCGGCCGACCAGAGCTGGTTGGGGTAGATGCCCTCGGTGGTGGGCGGGCCGGGATGCGGGAGATTACGACGGCGGCGCCGGTCTTTGACCAGACCCACGCGTTTGAGGATGTCGCCGGCGGTGCTGGCGGCGGGAAGCCTCAGGCTCGGCTGCCGCTTCGCCAGCCACAGGATCAGCTTACGAGCGCCCCAGTAGGGGTGCTGGCGTCGAGCCTCGACCAGCGCTTCCACGACCTCTGGATCGGTCCGATGCGGGCAATGCAACGGCGCTCGACTTCGATCCTCCAGGGCTCCTACCCCATCCTGACGGAATCGCCGCAGCCACTTGTGACCCGTCATCCGGCTGATCCCGTAACGCTCGCACAGCTCCACCATCGTGAACAGCTCCCCCTCCGCATCCAGCACGAACCGCATCCGCTCTCGCATCTTCGTCGTTTCGCTCCAGGGCATCCCTCACCCCCTCCAACCCATCCTGTGCGAAACTGTCAACCATGTCCCCGGTCTATTCTGTAAACCATGTACCCGGTCTGTACCTGCAGCGGCCTAACCCGCGGCTTCAGCGGACGCCTTCGGCGCCGCTGAGCCGCAAGCCGTTCGGCGAGCGCCGCCATGGCCATCGTCGGTAGCTCATGCGTCCTACACCCGCGCGAATCCTTTTGTCAGCCATCGCGATAGGCTCGCTCGCGGCGGGTGTCCTCACCTCACAGCTTATTTTCTTCGTGGTTGCGCTAGGAGCGAGCATCCTGCTCGGAACGAGCCTTAGCACAAATCGGCACTCGCTGACCCATGCGATCAACCGCTTCCGGAATCACACGGTGGAGGTCCGGCTCTGGGGGGCTCCGCCTCCTGGCCTTTCTGGCGCCACGCTCGTCCTGACGTCGGTAAGCGCGATTGGCGCTGGTGCTCACGTCTTTTTCAACGTTCAGGGCGGCGGTGGGCTACATCTTAAGGTTGCTCAACCACAAGACGCCAGCCTCGCGCCCGAGTGCGTCGTCATCGGTTCACCAAAGTACCTGCAGTGGAACGGCAAGAAGCTTCGTAATAGTGGCAGCGCACCGGCAGTCGCCATTGCACTATCCGAGCAGACCGTAAGAGAATGACGGGAGAGCTCGAGAGCCTGGGTGCATCGATGAATGTCCTGCCGAAGACGGCGCTGCAGCGGCCGCGCTTGCGCGCACCGCTGAGCTTTGGGACGTTCGGCGGACGGTGGTGAAACGAGGATTTTGGCCCCCAGGGTGGTGCTGGTCGGCTCTGCGAGGCACCGGTGTCGTGGTGTCCTCCTGGCCGTTTCGGGTGTATCCTGCCCGCTTAAACTGTGTACAGGGACCTCGCGTCCCAGAGGAGAATCGAAATGGCATACGGGATCATCCACTTCTTTCCCGGCGGTACCAAGGATCAGTACGACGCGTCGCTTGCCGCGGTGCATCCCGGCAAAAACACACTCCCCAAGGGTCAGGTCTTCCACGCCGCCGGGCCGTCGACTGGCGGCTGGACCATCGTCGCGATCCACGAGTCTAAAGAGAGTTGGGAGTCCTTCCGCGACAAGACCTTGATGCCGAAACTGCAAGCGGGCGTGCCCGGCGGCTTCAAGACGTCCCCGCATGAGCAGGCCTTCGAAGTCTATTACCAGCAGAAATCCTGAGCGGCCCCTGGGCAATAGGGGGTCCTCTGACGCCGCCGAACGACGCGCTTCAGCGGACTCGCGCCGGCCCTTCGGTCCGGCGCTCGCCGCTGAGCTTGTAAACGTTAGGCGGCTGAAGTCATGGTCCGCTTGGTCATCGGCCGGCAGGGAGAATCGGGGCTCGGCTTCGACCTTCCCGAGGTCCTAAAGGCCCTGGGACCGCGGGTATTGGCCTCTGCCTGGGCAATTGACGGCTTGCACTACGTCTCTACGGACGAGAGAAACGTCTCGGGCTTTCAGGCAGAGGAGGGCGTGAGGATTCCGGGGGCTAAATTGCTCTCGGGTATCTCGAATCTCCTTCAGGTGCTTGACGGCGAATTCCGAGCGTTCGAGGCCAGCCGAGAACCCTGGGTTATCGTGAGGGCGATTGATAGCTCGTGGTGGGAAGTCGAATCGGACGACAGCGTAGCGTTATCAGCCATCCGTGAGCGGTTCCGGAATGTCGACGAACAGTCCTAAGCCGCCTAACCCGCGGCTGCAGCGGACGCCGTCGGCTTCGCCGCCGTCGCCGCTGAGCCGCCATCCGTTCGGCGATACCGTCTCGAGAACGTCATGGCACTGACTTCAGGCGCCCGCAGCGCGGCTGAGCGGGTCGAGGCGGCGCTACTCGGGCTCGGCGTCGCAGCCATGCTTTTCAGTGGGTGGCACGTCTTCCGATTCTGGAACTCCTTGGCTTACGACAGCACCGATCATAAGATAGAGCCCTTTGGCGAGGGCTCAGCTCTCGCCGTAATCTGTCTCCTCATCATCTGCACCATCGTGGGATGTGTCGCTTTGCTACGATCCGTGAGTAATCATCGGATCGTCTCCCGCCTAGCCCGTTGGTCGTACGCAGTGCTGGTTCTGTATGGATCCTGGCGGCTCTACCGCTGGGCGGCTTGGTACTTCATGGTTTCGCACAACCTGTGACGGCAAGCGGCGCCGGTGAACAGCATGCCCGCTAAAAAGCCGTTAGGCTGGGAGTTTGGGCGCTGAGGCCCTGATCCGAATCAAGCAGGAGGCGTTCGAATGCGCTTCAGCAAAAA
>DATIFQ010000273.1:0-19173 GCA_035455185.1 Bryobacteraceae bacterium
CCGCACGCGAAGTCGGGCACGATGGGATGGCTTGCATCCCACATCGCGAATATCCCATCCTGGGCGGCCGTGGCAATCAATCAAGATTCGCTGGACATGGCGCCGGCAGGAGCGGAACCGCCGCGCACTCCACAGGCAGGCAGCCGGAAAGAGCTCCTGGAAATATTCGACAAGAACGTGGCCGATGCGAGGGCGGCCATTGCCGGCGCCGACGACAACCGGCTGCTCGCGCCGTGGACACTGTTGTCCAACGGTCAGACGATCCTGACGATGCCGCGCATCGGGGTCCTCCGTAGCTTCGTGATGAACCACAGCATTCACCACCGCGCGCAGCTTACGGTTTACCTTCGGCTGAATGACCTGCCGGTACCAGCCCTCTATGGGCCGTCGGCGGACGAAGGCGGAATGTAAAGGCAGGCTCCCGCGGTCACTGTAGCGAAAGCAGCTTGTCGACCATCCGGTCCTTCCACTGGTCCATCATCGCGTCGTTCTTGGCGCGGTCCCAGAAGTCGTCCACTGTGTCGGTTCCGCCCTCGCCGCGGGCGGTGGAGATTTCACCGAATAGCCGCCCCAAGAACGTGTCGAGGTTCACCCCTTTCCCGGCCGCCGTGCGCTTCAGGGTTTCGAGAAGACGCCGGTCGTCCCAGGCCTCACGCAGGCCCTCCATGTAAGGTGTAGGAATGAGGTCGAACGGAGTGTTCCAGACGTACATCCAGTTGTTTCCGTCGAGCGTATCGAACCGATTGCCCCAGTTGTAAGCCCATACCAATGAGCCGCGGCTGTTATGGGCGGCGAAGTAGTAGCCGAACGTATAGCGGGCGGTCGCGGGCAGGCCGCGGTCGTGGTTGCCGGAGTACTCCCAAAGAATCTTGCGCGCGGCGCGGACCTCGTCCGGGAGGTTCCAGTTCTCGCTGACGGCATTCGTGCAGAAGATGTCAACATCCTCCAGGAACTCGATGCCGGGATCATAGTGGTGAATCGAGCCATAGATCTGGGCCTTCGGATCGCCTTTTCGCAACAGGCGGATCTGCTCCTTGAATTGCGGCTTGATGAACGTGAGCATGCCGAGACTGGATTGATACTGCACGTACTTCGCGGGTTCGTCGAACGGCGTGAGCACCACATTCGGCCATCCGTTGGAACGGGCGTGGTCGCCGAAACGGCGGGTCCACTCGACCATGAGCGGGGCGATCTTCTCCGGCACTACGTGGGGGTTCTCCATAGCGAGTCGTTTCCAGCCAGCGTCGTCCAACCCGAGGAGAGTGTTTGCTAGGTCGCGCGGAAAACCGAACGTCTGCGGAAAGCCGTAGGGGTTGCCCCCGAGGAAGTAGACCAGATCGCTGATGCCTGCCCGCTTCGCCGCCGCCATCCAGTCGTCCATGATGCGAAAGTCCATGTCGAAGGAGCCGCTGTTCTTCGACAAGAGCGGCCGGATGCTCGCGTACCAGATGTTGACCATGTTGTGGTTGTAGTTCCGCAGCGCCTCGAGCTCGAATTCCGGGACGAGGCCAGTGGTACAGCCGCCGAGTTTCAGTCCGGCCTCCTCCATGGTCAGCAACCGTGCGTTCAATACCTCAACGGTCAGAGGAACAGCGAACTCCTCGACACCGTCCGCCTGGAGACGCACCATGGTGGTGTACGTTCCAGGACGTGCCGTCGCTTCCTTGGTAAGAACCACAAGCCAAACCATGTGACTGTGCCCGGCAGGCACGTCGAACGGATACGCGGGCCACAGCCGCTGTGGGAACAATTCGATGAGATAGCTCGGAATCATCTGGCCTCTCACCTTGGAATATTCCGCGACCCGGGGGATGACTTCGACGACCGTGTTACCCGCGGCGTCTTTCACGGGCGCGACGCTGACACGGACATTCCGCAAATCCCGCGCGTTGGCGTAGACGCCGAGTTGCACCGGCTCGTCGTCATTTCGAAACAGACGCACGCGCAACGGAGCACCCGCTTCGCCTGCCTGGGGCGCGCTGATCGGACGCACAAGGTCCATCCAGTTCCGGCGGAAGGGAACAAGCGGCTTGCGGGACCAGTCGCCCGGAAGGACCGCTTTCTGAGCCAGGTTGAAGTACCTCGGAGAGGTCTCCGCGCGCCGCTGCTCACGAGCGACCCAGGCGCGCGTTTCTGCGTTATATCGTTCCTCTTCGTCGGGGAGCGGAGCGGTGAGGCGAAACGCTCTGGCCTTAAGCGGGCCGCCGGCGGGCGTGAGGCGGAATTGGAGGGCGTTCGACGCCGAGCGGAAAGTGAAATCGGAGGACGCCGGAATGCGGGCGGTCTTCCAGCGGCCGTCGGCGGCGCCGCCAAAGCGGTGCAACTCGCTGTAGGGCCGCGTCGTGCCGAGGGCGCTGTAAACCTCGGCGCGAACCGGGTGGGCGAAATCGTCCAGGTAATCGACTTCGAGGACGATCACCTCGCCGCGGGGCGGCCGGTTTCCGGTCCACCATGCGGGCGACTCGAGGAGTCCGGCCCGTGCGGCGTTGAGAAGCCAAACGCCGCCCTCGTTGCGCCAAGCGGATTCACCGCCGGCGGCGGGCGTGACGGCCTGTGGAAGCGTGATGCCGGTGGGCGCCTTCCAGGGAAAGGCACCGGCCAACGAGGGCTTAACGCTGACAAAGGAGACAAGGAAAGCGGAACAGGCTAGGAGTAGTTGATGTCGGCGTGTGCTCATGATCGCAACTATTCAGAGCCGCGCTTTGGTCAGGCGGCCAGAGGTTTCTTCGTGCAAAAAGACGTACAGGGGAGCACGGGGCGAGGGAGCGGGCCAGGGCAGGGCAACTCGCAGCGATTGACGCGGCGTCTGCCCGGGAACCGGGGAGGGAAGCGCCTGCACCGGGTGGCCCTCCTGGCTGTTCCAGCCGGTTTGCGCGATGGCGTCGAGATCGTATCCTTCGAGTACCGCAATGTAGAGGCCGGCGGCGGTCTGCTCGTCTGTGAACTCGAACTTTTCGATGCGCGGCAGTCGGACGACCGTACCGAGCGGCGCCGGGTCGGAGACCCCTTCACCGTCGGTCTCCACCAAGAGGCGGAGGCGGCAGCCCGGAGGCCCGATCATGCCGGGTTCGAGAGAAAGAAAGAGGGTTTCCGGCCCGGTCTGCTGCATCTCGGCGCCGTTGCGCTGCTCGCCTCGGCGGAGAGATACCGGCGCCAGCCTGCGCGATGGGTCATTGCAGCCGGCCTGGAGCCGGGTAGTGCCGTCGAGGCCGGTGGCGCGGACAGCAAACGTCCTGGGCACCCCGGCCGGCAGTTCACCCTCGCGAAGTTCGACGGAGGCCACCGGGGGAGCTGAAACGGTAACGGCAGTAATCCGTGGGCGCGGACCCGCGACGAAAAGCGCGTGGTCGACGGGAAGCTCCGCATGGACGCCCTCCACTTTCAGGCGAAGCCCAATGCTGTCGCCTTTGCGAGCGGGATCGAGGAGCCGCACGCGGAGCTGCCGCTTCGTCGCGTTGCCGGCGAGCAGTTGCAGCTCCGCCTTTTCGGCCGATGCCGCTTCGATCCGATCCAGTCCGCGGCCGCGCAGTGTCAGCAACTGCTGGGGTTCGCCGAGATTCACTCGCAAAGGCAGCCCATCGAGAACGGGGTGCGGCGGCAGCACTCGCACCGGGATGTCGGTTACCAGCCCGCCTTGCTGGTCGAGAGCCAGCGTATAGGCGCCGGGCGATAAGGAACTGGTGTCAACGGCGACGTGCAAGACGGGCCGTGGGCCGGGATCGATGTCCTCAGGATTCAGAAGTTCGAGGCCGGTTGCCTTGACTGAGGGTTCGCCCTGACGGCGCAGGGTGGCTTTGCGGACGAACTGGAAGTCCGCGCCCTTGATTTCGAGTTGCCCGGGGCCGGCGCCCGCGATAAGGCGGTCTGTGGTCTCGGGGGTAGGACGAGCTTGGGTCAGAGGCAACACACGGTAGACGTGAATCGCTCCGTCCACCTGAAAGTCCGTCCAATCCCAGCGGCCGGCCAGACGGTACTCACGGGGGGGCACTTCGGCGGCGGCGAGGTCCAGTTGAATTGACGACAATTTTCCCGCTGCGCTGCCAGGAAGCACGTGCACGGGGATGTCTTCTCCTCCGCCCACCGGCGTAACCCGCCAGTCACGGGCGCGGAGCAGGAAGCGGCCCTCGAACTCGGCCGGACGCAAAGCGACCTCACTTCGGAGGCCAGTGGCGACATGTGCGTCGCGGGCCAGTTCCAGTTTCGGCGCTTCGATATTTGGAACCTTCACCGCCCAGAGATAGGCGAGCCGCGTGCGAGGCTTCTGCGTTTCGCGGGCGGCGCAGAGCGCGACGTTCTCCGAGCTGGCCTGCGCAAACGTAGAGCGGAAATCGGTACCAGGGAACATCATGTTCCGCAGGTTAAGAAACAGCGCCGTGCCTCCCGCCGCCACTCCCACGGTCGGACCCCAGAACAAACCCGCCACCGACGCCGCCAAGCCCGCCGACTGCTGGAACCGGCGGCCGCTCTGCTGCGAGAGAGGATCTAACGAGGAGAAGGCGGGGTTGAGAGTGCGGATCAGCAAGGCCGCCTGTTGATCGAGGGGGGCGCCGGCATCGAGCCGCGACATCGGCAGACTCCACGCACCGGCGAAGCCCGTGAGCGCCGCTTCCAGGTTCTGTCCTGAATTGGGCTGCTTTTCGTAGGCGGCCAGCGCTTGAATGAGATTCTCGGTCTGCGTGGATTTCTCGGCGTATTCGGCTAGCTGGCTGATCAGGTCCGCGTCCTCGGCGACCATGTTGCGCACCTTCTTGCGGTCCAGACCCTGTGGGCCGAAGACGACACCCAGCACGCCAATCCGGAAGGGGGCTTTCCACTCGCCGGGCTCATTGGCCCGGAAGGGATCGCTGATCTCGATGGTCCGTCCCGGTTCGGCCGGGGCCATTACCACCGAAATCTTGGCATCTTCGGGGTCATTACTGGAGAGGTATCCGGGGGCGTAGAGAATTCGCCATCCCGCGGGGATGGCGTTCACGTCGCGCAGGCGGCGGGCCTGGCCTCCCTCCGGGGGCACGATCTTCAGATCCAGGGCGGTAATCAACGAGCCGCTGGCGCAGCGCGGCGGACGGTTGGAAGAAGCGGACGGCAGCGCGCCCGCCAGCAAAAGCAGAACAGCAATAAATCCGCGCAGGCTGTGAAGCCCGCGCCGTAACAAGCCAGACATCATCTCTTTCGCAGGTCCGAAGCGATGGCCTCGGCGATCTTCCGGCCATGAAAACGGCCGTTTTCAATGAAAATTTCGTTGGTATGCATGCCGGCGACGATGACGCCGGCAAGATAAATTCCCTTGCGGCGGCTCTCCAGGGTCTCGGGATCGGTGTAGGGGCGGCCGGTCTCCCTGTCGACGGGGATGCCGTGCGTGCTCATAAATTCGAGGTCGGGGTGGTAGCCGGTCATGGCAAAGACAAAGTCGTTCTTCAGCCACAGATCGCCGCCCGGCGTTCGGACGAGAATCTCCTCCGGCCGGATTTCGGCCACGTGCGAGTTGAAATGCGCGGTTATTTCACCGTTCGCGATCCGGTTCTCCACGTTGGGCTTGATCCAGTATTTCACGCTGTCGGAGAGGCCCTCGCGGCGATGGATCAGCGTGACGCGCGCGCCGCTCCAGTGAAGTTCCAACGCGGCGATGGCGGCGGAGTTCTTGCCGCCGATCACGGCCACATCGTGGCCGTAATAGGGATGCGGCTCGCGATAGTAGTGGATGACCTTCTCGAGGTCTTCACCGGGGATGCCGAGCAGGTTCGGCCGGTCATAGAACCCCGTCGCGAGGATCACTTTAGACGTGACGTATTGCCGCGGACATCCGTTTCGGTCCTCGGTGTGGACTGTGAAGCCGCCGTCCTCCCCGGCGATGTGCTCGACGCGCTCATACTGCCGGATCTGAAGCCTATAATGGTCCGCCACGCGGCGGTAGTACTTAAGCGCTTCCGTACGTGTGGGCTTTTCGTTCAGCGACGTCATCGGAATGTCGCCGATTTCGAGCAGCTCCGGCGTGGTGAAGAAGACCATATTGGTCGGATAGTTGTACAGCGAGTTCACCACGCAGCCTTTTTCGATCAGGACGGCATTGAGGCCGCGGCGTTGCAACTCGATGCCGCAGGCGAGACCGGTCGGGCCGGCGCCCGCGACGATCGCGTCAAGCCGTGTCACAACATTCCCTCGACTTGCGTGTACACGGCGTCGAGCGCCGCCGGCAGCGCCGCCACGTCCTTTCCTCCCGCCTCGGCCATGTCAGGCCGCCCACCGCCTTTGCCGCCGACCATCTGGGCCACGGATCCGGCGAGCTTGCCTGCGTGAACCTTGCCGGTCAGGTCTTTGGTGACCGCCGAGACGATGGCGACGTTCGAATCGTCGATAGAAGCGAGCACGACGACGCCGGACTTCCACTTGTTGCGCAGCGAATCGGCGAGCACACGCATCTGCTGACGGTCCAGACCGTCCACGCGGCCGGCGAGCACGCGGACGCCCTTCAACGTGCGGGCCTGTCCTTCAAGCTCGGAAAGCTGCGCTTGCGCCACTCGGTTCTTCATCTGGTCGAGTTGCTTCTCGATGGCCCGCTGCTGGGCAATGAGTTTCTCAACGTGATCCACCAGCTCGGTCTCGGAGGCTCGAACGATCTGCGAGATCCGGGCAAGCGAGTCCGAGGCGTGCTGGAAACGATGGAGCGCGCCCTCGCCGGTGATGGCCTCGACCCTGCGAGCTCCCGCCGAGATGCTTCCCTCGGAGACGATCTTGCAAAGGCCGATGTCACCCGTGCGCCGCACGTGGGTGCCGCCGCACAGCTCCTTACTGAAGCCGGGGACGGAGACGACACGGACGGTGTCGCCGTACTTCTCGCCGAACAGCGCCATGGCGCCGGTGGTGATGGCGCTGTCCAGGTCCATCAGATCGGTCTGGACGTCGGTGTTCCGGAGAATCTGCTCGTTGACGAGGCGTTCGACTTCCTCGATCTCCGCCGGGTCCATCGCCGCGTAGTGCGTGAAGTCGAAGCGGAGGCGCGACGGCTCCACAACGCTGCCCGCTTGCTTGACGTGGGTCCCGAGGACCGTCCGCAATGCCGCGTGAACCAGATGCGTCGCGGTATGGTTACGCATTGTAGAGCGCCGCGGGGATTCATCCACCTGGGCGCGCAGCAGATCACCGGCGCGGACCGGCGCAACGGCCACGATGCGATGGACCGAGAGCCCGGCGAGGGCGGGGTAGACCGATTCGACGCGAGCCACCTGGGCGCCCGTTTCCTTGGAATAGAGTGCGCCGGTGTCGCCGACCTGGCCGCCGGCTTCGGCATAGAACGGCGTTTCGTCCAAAACGAGCTCGGCACTGGCTCCGGGGGCAACCTCGTCCGCGAGGGACTGGTTCACCACCAGGCCCACCACTCGGGAGGATGCCGACTCCAGCGTGTCGTAGCCGAGGAAGCGTGTACGGCGCTTTTCGGCGAGCGCTTCATAGACGGGCGCAATCTGGGCTTGTTGTGCTCCCTTCCAGCTTGCGCGGGCACGCTCGCGCTGGCGCTCCATTTCACGTTCGAAGCCGTCGCGGTCGATCGTAAGACCGTAATCGCGCGCCATCTCGTCCTGCTCGTCGAGGGCGAGGCCGTAGGTGTCATACAGCTTGAACGCGACCGGCCCCGCAAGGACGCCGGCAGCGGCGGCTTTGGCTTCGTCGTGGAAAACCCGCTCGGCCACCTGGAATGTGGTCTGGTAGCGGTGCTCCTCATCCTTCACCACACGGGCGACGCGCGAAACGCTCTCCATCAGCTCGGGATACGCGGGCTGCATCAGCTCGGCGACGAACCCGGTGAGGGTGTACAGGAACGGCTCATGAACCCCGATCAGGCGCGCGTGCCGCATGCCGCGTCGCATGATCTTGCGAAGGACGTAGCCCCGGCCTTCGTTCGACGGCACGACGCCGTCGTGAATCAGGAACGCGGCGGCGCGGCTGTGGTCGGCGCAAATGCGCAGCGCGGTATCGGTACGGGCGTCCTCGCCGTACACGACGCCAAACATGTCCGCCGCGCGTTCGATAATCGGCCGCAGAAGATCCGTGTCGTAGTTGGAAAGCTTGCCTTGCAGGATCGCCGCGACGCGCTCGAGTCCCATGCCGGTGTCGATGGACGGGCGGGGCAACGGGGTCAGGACACCGTTGATGTCGCGATCGTACTGCATGAACACAAGGTTCCAGATTTCGACGTAACGGCCGCCGCAGTCGCTCGGGAACTTTTCGTCCTCGTGGCCCGGCTCCGACGCCTCCGGGCCGAGGTCAAAGTGAATCTCCGAGCACGGCCCGCACGGTCCGGTGTCGCCCATCTGCCAGAAGTTGTCCTTCTCGTCGAGACGGAAAATCCGGCTTTTCGGGAAACCGGTCACCTTCTGCCACAGCAGCTCCGCTTCGTCGTCCTCGCGGAACACGGTAATGTACAAACGGTCCTGCGGCATCCCGTAGTCCTTCGTGACCAGCTCCCAGGCAAAAGCAATCGCGTCGGCCTTGAAGTAGTCCCCGAAGGAGAAGTTGCCGAGCATCTCGAAGAACGTGTGGTGCCGACGCGTGTAGCCGACATTGTCCAGGTCGTTGTGTTTTCCGCCGGCCCGCACGCACTTTTGGGAGGAGGCGGCGCGCGTGTAGTCCCGCTTCTCGCGGCCCAGGAAGACGTCCTTGAACTGGTTCATGCCCGCGTTGGTGAACAGCAATGTCGGATCGTTGGCCGGCACCAATGACGAGCTGGGAACCACACGGTGGCCGCGCTGAGCAAAGAAATCGAGGAATTTCCGGCGGATTTCGTGACCTGTCACAGATTTTATTGTGACACGGTGGCGATTTCCTCGCAGATTCGAAGCACTTCCGCGCGCGGATCTTTCGCGCGTGTGACTTGCCGTCCAATCACCAGATAGTTGGCGCCGTTCCTGATCGCCTTGGCGGGCGTCGCAACGCGCTTCTGATCGCCCTTCCCCTCGCCCGCTGAGCGCACGCCCGGCGTCACCAGGATGGCCTTCGGTCCAGCGATGCCGCGCACGGCGGCCACTTCGAGCGGCGAGCAGACCAGTCCGTCCACGCCCGCCTCCATCGCCTTGGCGACGCGCAGGTCCACCAACTCGGAGACGCTGCACGGATAGCCGAGATCTGCGAGATCGTTCTGGTCGAAACTCGTGAGCACGGTGACGGCCAGCAGCTTCAGGGAGGAATCTCCGCGGCCGTCGACAGCCGCCCGCATCACCGCCTTGCTGCCGTGGACGGTGCAGAAAGCGACTCCGCTCATCGCCACCTGTGCGACAGCGCGTTTGACCGTCTCGCCGATGTCATAGAACTTCATGTCGAGGAATACGCGCTTTCTCGAGGCGATCAGCTCCCGCACGAACTCCATGCCGGCGGAGGCATACAGTTCCATGCCCACTTTGTAGAAAGACACGGCGTCCCCGAGCTTGGAGACCAGCTCCCGCGCTGCTTCGGCGGATTCAAAATCCAGGGCGATGATGATGGGCTGGCGGGTCATAGTTCGGTTATCGGGCGACCCGCCGGCGGGTCGCCCGCCCCGACCATGCAGTCTACCAGTATTTGAGGATGAGGGCCTTGGTTTTTTGGACGCCCTCGACCGCGTCGAGCTTGCCTTCGTATTCGATCGAGATCGGTCCCTTGTACTTGTTCTTTTTCAGCATCTTCAGAACGCGCGGGAAATCGTAATCTGATGCTTCACCATTTGCATCGAACTCCATGATTTTAACATGGGTTACGAATGCGAACGGAGCGACTGCCTCGATCTCCGCGTAGCGGTTCTCCGGCGGGAAATTGCCGAAGTCGACGAGCGAGCCAACCCACTTCGGATCGGTCGCTTTGATGATTTTCACGATGTTTGCGGCGGTCTTGGAAACGCCACCGTGGTTTTCGATCGAAATCTTGAGGTTCAGCTCTTTCGCCAGCGGGAGGAGCTCTTTGAAAGCGGCGACGACGCGGTCGACGCCGACGGTGTCGTCGGAGTTCTCCTGCTTGTCGGTGCGGCCCACGTTGATGCGGACAACGGGGGCGCTCAACTTCGCGGCGGCGCGCATCTTCTGCTTGTCTGCCTCGATCTGCTCGCGGCGTTTGGTCTCGTCGGCCATCGCGAGGTTGCCTTCGATGACGTAGCAGGTCACCACGCGATCCGCCTTCTTGACGGCGGCCTTCACCTGATCGAGATAGGCGTCGTCGAGGGTCTTGAAGAACATGTCGTTGTACGAGATGCCCTTGATGCCCTGCTGCTTGTAGAACTCGGGGACGGTGGTCATGTCCAGCTTGCCGTCGCGGATCAGATCCCGGTAGCTGTACGTTTCACAGGCGAGCATGTTGCCGCCCCGCAGCTTCGCATCCTGGGCGACGGCGAAGGAGCAGAGCACGAGAAGGAGAATGAGGGATTTCAGTTTCATAAGAAGACGATGATAGCGTGAAAATCAAACGCGCCGTACCCTGAGACGCATCGGGGGAATATGAGTGTCCTTACGCTACGCGGGAGACGTTGCTCAGCTTCGAGAGTTGTGAGTCGACCGACTCAAGCTTACGCGAGTAACGCAGGAGGCGGCATATGGAGTACCCGACCAGCACGGCGCAGCCGAGAATCACTGTCACCAGGAAAACTTTCTGGCTTGGATCCAGTTGGCCAAAATCTCTTTGGAAGATTTCAAGCACAAAGTTCACGGGCTCTTCCTCACAGGTCCTCCGGCAAGGGGGCTGGCATGAAGAATTCCACCGTCATTTCCTTCATTTTTTGCAGCGTTGTCTGCAACTGGTTGCCCCTCTCCTGTTCGGAAGCGCAGAGTTTCCGCATCACCTCAGCCTGATTGTCCAGCCGTCGCCGGAGGACTTCTTGCGCTTCCTGGACGCCGGAAAGGCTCACATTTATCCTTGCACTGGTTTCGAAGTGCGTCTGCAAAGCCTGCGCGATGGCGGTCAGATTCTCGCTGACGAGTGAGACTGTCTCCAGCGACGCCGTGAATCGGTTCTCCAGGGCGCTGAGTCGTTCGGTCAGGGTCTGTTCCAGTCGGTTCAACTGCTCTTGCGTTGCCGAGTTGGCCAGGGTCTGGCTCTCGCGGTCCCGGGCCTGGGCGTTTGTGAGTTCCGCGAGGTCTGCAATGACCTGCCGGTCGCTTGTTGCACACTCAGCAAGCTGGCCTTCCAGGACGGCCGCCCGGGTCACCAAGTCCCGCTCCGCTCCTGTGAGGAATTCTGTGCTTTGACGCAGCGAGGAGATTTCGCCGTTGATGTGCCGAATTTCGTCCGACAGGGCGATCACCTGGTTTGTGACTGCCTCGGCCTTGCCCAGGTCGCCGGCGGCAAGCCGGTGCACCCCCCTAAACGCTTCCGTCAAAGCGTCGATGCACCTTGGAGCCACCTGCTCCGCCAGCAGCCGAAACTCGTCGGAGTCGAACGCCTCGTTGGATCCCTTTGATTCCTCAGATTCCACTTGCCAAGGTTCAGGCAGTGCCACCTCAGAGTGCGTCTGCTCGAGAACGGACACCTCACTCAACTCCCCCACAGCAGCGTCTCGAAGCAGTGCATCACCTCCGTAGCGAGTGTCTTCGGCAATCTCGCGCAGCCGCTCCAAGTAATTCGCGCGAAGGTTCTTTTCTCTCGTCTGCTTCCCATTGCCGTTTAGAAGAGGAATCATCGTTTTAACCTATGCGTGCCAATTTAAGATCATTCGCGATTCCCCTCAATGGAGCTCCAGTACGTTTTTGAATAGGAAGAAAATTCACTTTGTTCTAGTACCCCAGGTTAGAAGAGAATGCGTCTATCTTATTCACTTCTTGGCACTTCCGTACGGCGTCCTATAGGAAAGAAGTTCCAGAAAAGGCGAACAAACAGCGAATCCTGGCGTTCCGATCCCACGCAAAACTACGGCAAGCTGCTGCGGATAGCCACAGCAAGGCAGACCATCAGGAAGGCGGAAACAGTAAAGCACACTACGCCGATGACCCGTAAGTACATCACGTACGACGGCGTGCGCATCCAGTCGACAAAAGGGTTGAATCTTGCAGTGTTTTGGTGGCGGTCCAAGAACCCGAGATAGTATTTCTGGACCTGCTTTGGCCAGAACGAAAGTACAATCCCCGCTAACCAGAAGATGGCCGTGGCTGCGATGGATGCGGGCCAGTTAACGTCCATCGCTCAGTTCTTCCCCGGTTTGTCGAGCCACATGTCCCGCAGGCCGTACAGGTTGATGAGATGGCGCTGCATGATGCGCTCCGCGGCTCCGACTTCGATGTTCGTGCTTACGTCGGCGCCGTAGCCGCCGTACGCCGCCGAACGGAGGTCCGGGATGTACCCCGGCCATGTTTCGGCCGAGCTGACGGAGTACCCGTAAAACAGTGGCCAGGCAACGTCGGCGTTCGCCTTCCAGAAGGTTTGCAGACGGTGCAGAGGCTCGCCCGGCACGGCCGCAATGGCGATCTCACGGTTGATCAGGACGGTCGTGATGCCGGCCTCGACCGTCTCATTCTTATTCCACCGGTCCGCAAACGTGAGCAGCTCAGCCTTCGCGCGGATCTCGGGCCGAGCGGGTTCGGTCGTGCGGATCGTATTCGCGGTGGTGAGCACTTCCCGGGCAAGCGCGTCGCCCATCCGGCGGACGGCCTTGAAGTCCTCTTCGTCCTCCCCGGTCTGGCCCATGCTGAGCGGATTGATGTCGCCCGCTCCGCCCTGGACGAACATGCATTGCACGCCCTTCATCGCCTCTTCCACTCTGGCCTGGAGGACGCCGGGATAGTCGGCCGAGTACTTGCGGTTCGATCCCTGCAATACGACCGCGTGACAGGCATAGTGGACCAGCAGCGCCCGGGCCGCGCCGGAGATGTCCTCAATCTTGAGGAGGACGAATTCCGGGTCGACGGGACCGTAGGCGACGTGCTCGCGGTTATCGAAGTTGGCACGCGCACGACCGTCCTCTCGCAGCACAAGGCGGTTATAGCCCGCGCGTAGTGCACCCCGGGCCAGTCCGATCCGCGCAGGGAACATGTTTGCGGACGCTTCTTTGACGATTCCGAAGAGCTTCTCCTCGAGCTCCTTGAGGTACGCCTGCTGCTCCGACGATGGATCGGGCGCGTCCTCACGGTTCTTGATGAATGACGGTCCGGAGTGCGTGTGCGAGCTTGCGAGGATCAACACGGGAATGCCAAGTTCATCCGTAACCCGCCGGCGCAGGCGTTCCGAATAGAACATGCCGATGTCAAGCGTGACGATAGCAACGCGATCAGATCCGGCGGCAAGCACCAGCGCTTTGGCATGGAGCGGATCGTGGTATCCGACGGCGGGCCCCTTCCGGTTGCCGTATCCGTACATCGGCAGCAGCGTCGAAGGCGTAATCTCGACGCGCGCCACGCCGGCCTCAAAAGGGGCGGCGGCAGCCGGCAAAAGCGCGGCGGCGGTGAAGAGAACGAGCGCGAATCTCATGCTTGGTATAGTATCTGACACGAAGCGGTCCGGCTATGAGGCTCACAATTCTTCTTGCGACTTTATCTCTGCTTGCGACCCTCCCGTTGGCTGACGCCCAGCAGGCCGGTGTGATGGAGGCGACCTGGGGGCTCGACGTGCTCGGCCGGATTTTGGGTGATAGCCGGAATGTCGTGGTGCCGGTCGACAAGTTCCAGTTGGAAGGCTTCGAGGTCGACAACGTGTCAGAGTACCGAAGCCCGTCTGTCACCCGAAAAGGTGAGGATGCACGCATCACGGTCACTGCGGCGAAAGCAGGAACGTTTTACCCCGGGATCATTTTCTATGACTCGCGCGGGAATGAGCGCATCGAGCTCCGCGTGGCCGGCGTCGTTCGTGGAACAGTCATCGCCGATGCCGACGACAACCGCGAGCGGCTCTACTTCACTGCCGAGCCTGTAGCTTTCCGCGGCGGCGAAACGATCGAGCTGCGCGCGCTGACCGCGGACGGCATCTACCGCACAGAGAACATCGTGCTCCTGGCCGAGCGACCCGCTCCGAAGCGCCGGGAGTTCACGATCACGCAGGTGGAGCCGCGCTCCGAGGCCACCGCCCGGTCGGCCACGGCTGCGATCACCTGGATCACAAGCTGGCCGGCGGCGTGTACGGTCGAGTGGGGCGAGAACAAGCGGCACGTGGAAGAACTGGCCGTCAATAACCATCGTGTGCGGCTGGCGGACCTCGAACCGGAGCAGAGCTACCGGTTCCGCATCGTGGCGCGGACCCCAGAGGGCGGCGAAGTGACTAGCACTTGGCGGGAATTCCGGACCGAGCCCACGCTGGCGCCGGCGGGTTCAGTGACGCAGGCGCGCGTGCTGCTCACGGCGGCAAGCCCGTCGGGCGCGGTGGCGGCGGGCGGACTGCTGCCGGTGACCGCTGGAGTCCCATTCCCGGAAGGCGCACTCGGTTCCGACGAAAATCTTCGCGTGCTCGACCAGGCGGGCAGGGAATTGCCGTTACAGTCCCGCATGCAGGCACGCTGGAAGGACGGTAGCGTGAAGTGGGTGCTGCTCGACTTCCAGGGCAGGCCCGACACCGCCTACACGCTCGAGTACGGCTCCGATGTCCGGCGGCGGCAGGGGCTGTCCCGCCTGAGCGTGAAGGACGAGCCCGAACAGGTCGAAGTTGTCACCGGACCGTTGCGGATTCGTGTCAGCAAGCAGAAATACGGCGTACCCGGCAGCGTGTGGTTCGACACGAGCGGCAACGGCCGCTTCGAGCCGAACGAAGCGATCCTTGCTCCGGGCACCCTCGAACTGCGGGACGCAAGTGGAGCTCTCTTTTCGAGCTTTGCGCCGCCGGAGGAAGTTGTCGTGGAGGAGAGCGGGCCAGTACGGGCCGTGGTTCGCGTCAGCGGCGGTCATTACGCGGAAGACGGCCGCAGGCTGTTTCGCTTCATCACGCGGCTGCACGCCTACGCGGGACTGCCGTTCGTGCGCGTGGAGCACACATTCGAGAACGACTCCAGCGCCGCCGAATTCACGAGCATTCGAAGCCTTGTATTGCGACTGCCGCTCACGCCGGCCGGGGCGGGGAAGATCGAAGGGCAGCTCGGAGGTACAGGCGCCGCGCTGACCGCGCCGGTCCACCTCGCGCAGCACCGCGACGACTGGTACGACATTTCTCAGGGGCGCCGCCTCGCGGACGGCAGGCGCTCAGCCGGCCTCGCACGTTGGAGTGACGGCAGCCGTTCGGTCCAACTCGCGATGCGCGATTTCTGGCAGAACTACCCGAAAGACCTCACTGTCTCCGCGAATGGGTTCGAGCTCGGCATTTGCCCTCCGCTCGCCGCGAACGAGTATGACGACGCGAAGGGGACGATGGACGAGCACCGGCTCTATTACTACCTCCAGGGCGGCGTGTACAAGTTCCGGCAGGGGGTCAGCAAGACGCATGACCTGTGGCTCTCGTTCGGCCGGGCGGCGGAAGCACAAGCGCCTCCGACGTCCCCCTTGCGAACGGTTGCGCCGGCGGCGTGGTACGAGGCGGGCAAGGCGTTCGGCGAAATCTCCGTGCCAAAGCAGAATGGAATCCTCGCACGCTACGACGAGGCCTTCGCTCGCTCCTTTGACGGCTATCTCGGCAACCGCGAGACGAACCGCGAATACGGCATGCTCAATTTCGGCGACTGGTGGGGCGAGCGCGTGATCAACTGGGGCAACAGCGAGTACGACACGCAGCACGCCTTCTTCCTCCAGTTTGTGCGCACCGGGGACTGGCGTCCTTTTCTCGCCGGCGAAGAGATGGAGTGGCACAACCGGGACGTCGACACGATCCACCACCACAGCGACAAGTCCAGGGTAGGCGGGGTGTATCTGCACTGCGTGGGCCACACGGGCGACTACTATTCAACCAGCCCGTTCGAGGGGAAGGGAATCACTCGCGGCGGGACGATAATCTCGCACACGTTCATCGAGGGCCACCTCGACTACTACTTCCTCACGGGCGACCGGCGGTCGCTCGACACGGCGATGCGGATCGCCGACCGCGTCAATACCTACGAAACGCGCAACTACGACTTCACCAACTGCCGTAATCCCGGCTGGCACCTGGTGCTGAACATGGCCGCCTACAACGCGACGAACGATCCGTTCTATCTGAACGCGGCGCGGATCATCGTGGAGCGCGTGCTGGAGCGGCAGACGCGGAACGGCGGCTGGGAGCGGCAGATGGTGCCAGGGCACTGCACGTGCACTCCTCATCACCGGGGGAACGCGGGGTTCATGGTCGGCGTACTGTTGACGGGGCTGAAGCATTACTACGATGCGACCGCCGACGAGCTTGTTGCGACATCGATCGTACGCGGCTCGCATTTCCTGATCGACGACATGTGGGAACCGGAGGTCAACGGATTCCGTTACACGTCGTGCCCGCGCTCGAACAAAGGAGCGTGGTCGAACTTCCTGCTGTTCGACGGCATCGCGTTCGCGCACCGACGGACGCACGACGCCAAACTCGGGGAGATTCTCCAGCGCGGCACCATCCCCGCGCTCGACACGATGAACAGCATGGGGAAAGGTTTTACGCAGTATACCCGCGTGGCGCCACATTTCATTGGCTATCTCGCGGACTTGCAGGAGGCGGAGTAAGAGCCGGGCGCCGGTCTACTTGGACTTCTTCCGGTTGTTGCCGCCCTTCCGGAGCGGTTCCCGCGGTTCGTATTTCAGTTCGCGCGACAGCACGTCGACCGCCGTGGCGCAGACCTTAACGCGGGCCCACAGCTTATCGTTTCCTTCGACCACCGTCCACGGCGCGGTCGCGGTGCTCGTCTTGAGCAACATGTCTTCGACCGCTTCCTGATAGGCCGGCCACTTGTCGCGATTGCGCCAGTCCTCCTGGGTCAGCTTCCACGACTTGTACGCGATCCGTTCCCGCTCTTCGAACCTTCGGAGCTGCTCCTCGCGGCTGATGTGAATCCAGAGCTTCAGGAGGACGGCGCCGAACTCCACCAGTTGCCGCTCGAAGGAGTTGATCTCGCGGTAGGCCCGGCGCCATGCCTCCTCCGTGCAGAAACCTTCGACGCGCTCGACCAGCACCCGCCCGTACCAGCTCCGGTCGAAGATCGAAATTTGTCCGCTCTCGGGAAGGCGCCGCCAGAAGCGATACAGGTAGTGATGGGTTTTGTCCTCTCCCTCCGGAGCGCTGATTGGGAAGACGGAGTAGCCGCGCGGATCGAGCCGCTCGGTCAGCCGCTTGATTGCGCCGCCCTTGCCGGCCGCGTCCCAGCCCTCGAACACCATCACCACCGGCCGCTTCTGCCGGTATACCTGGTAGCCAAGCTCCCGCAATTGGATCTGTCGCCGCGTGAGCTGCACGTCGTAGGTCTCCCGATCGATTGACTGGCTCAGGTCGACGGTTTCCAGCATCACGGCCTCCCCTTGCGCGATTTCTGCCTGTTTCCGACCTTCGCGCGGGATTTACCGCCCACCGGACGGACCGGGGGGGCGGCATCGCCCAAGCGCGCTTCAAGCGCACGGATGACGGTCTCGAAGATTTTTCGCCGGGCGAACCACCGGGACGTGGCTTCAACAATGGTCCAGGGTCCATACTCCGATTCCGTCCGCGCCAGCATCTCTTCGGCCGCCTTCAGGTAGTTGTCGTACTTCCGGTGGCGCGCCCAGTCCTCTTTGGTAACGCGCCAGCTTTCGAGCGGGTCTTTCTCGAGCGCCTCGAAGCGCTTTTTTTGTTCCTTTCTGCTTATGTGGAGCCAGAACTTGACGATGACGGTTCCGTCGTCGGCAAGCATCTGCTCGAACTCGACAATGTCCTGAAACGCGCTGCTGGCCTCGCGTTTGGAGATCAGCTTTCCAACGCGGTCCTGGAGCACGCGGCGATACCAGCTTTGGTCGAAGATGGCCATCTCGCCGTAATTCGGCGTGCGTGACCAGAACCGCCACAACCACGGGTGGTTCTGCTCGTAAGTGCGCGGCGGCTGGATCGGATAGAGCTTGAAGCCGCGCGGATCCAGCCGCTCGGTGAGCGTCGCGATCGCGGAGCCCTTGCCGGAGGCGTCCCAGCCCTCGAAAAGCAGAATCGAGGCGATTCTGTGGTCCCAGCAGGCTTTTTCCAGGTCGTAGAGCCGTTGCTGGAGCGCGGGCAGGACGGACCGGTATTCCTCTTTGCTCAACTTAAGCCGGAGATTTACTTTTTCGAGCATGGCCGTTGGTGGGGAACATCATAGCGGAACGTGGCCTCCGGTTCCAGGGCGCTGAAAAACCCGGTTGGCAGGTCAGGAAATCGTTGATCCACTGCGTAGCGCAGGACTCCTGTCCTGCGTCGGAGCGCTTACCCGGCGGGTTTTCAGCACCCTCCCAGGGCACCCTCCCTCACTTGCATCGCGGCCCTCACTGCGATGTGATGGAACACATGACAAGGTGTCAGTTCCTATCCGCTCCCGTGACTGCACTGCTCGTGTTGCCGCTCTTTGCCTCATCCGCTGGAGCCGCGGAGTTTTTCGTGTATTTCGGCACGTACACCCGTGGCCCAAGCAAGGGAATTTACGTCAGCCGTCTCGACACCGCTACCGGCAAGTTGACCGAACCGAATCTCGCCGCCGAGACCCCGAACCCGTCCTTCGTCGCGCTACACCCTAACCGCAAGTTCCTGTATGCCGTGAGCGAGGGCGGTAAAGCCGGCGCCGTTTCCGCCTTCGCTATCGACCCCAAGACCGGCAGGCTCGCCTTCCTCAACAAGGTCTCCTCCCAGGGCGGCGGACCCTGCCACCTGAACGTCGACAAAACGGGGAAGAACGTCGTTGTGGTGAACTACGGCACAGGCAGCACTGCCGTCCTCCCGGTCGAGCCGGACGGCAAGCTCCGCGAGGCGTCGTCGTTCATCCAGCACAAAGGATCGAGCGCCGACAAGAGCCGCCAGGAAGGGCCGCACGCGCATTCGGTGAACTTCTCCGCGGACAACCGCTTCGCCATCGTGGCGGACCTTGGCCTGGATCAACTACTCGTCTACAAGTTCGACGCCGCCAAAGGAACGATCGCACCCAACGATCCGCCCTATGCCACCGTCGCTCCCGGGTCGGGCCCGCGGCACTTCGCGTTTCACCCCGGCGGCAAGTTTGCGTACGCCATCAACGAGATGAAGTGCACCGTAACCGCCTTTTCGTGGGATGCCAAACGCGGCGTGCTCAAGGAGATCCAGACCATCGGCACGCTGCCTGCCGGCTTCACCGGCGAGAATGACACGGCCGAGGTGCAGGTCCACCCGAACGGT
>DATIFQ010000274.1:0-2700 GCA_035455185.1 Bryobacteraceae bacterium
TGTCGGTGGTGGTGATCCACTGGCGCTTGCGCAACGCCAGCAGGTTGTCTTCCCGCATTAGCCGTCGGACCTTTTTGTGATTGACGCGGAAGCCCTGCTTGCCCAATTCCGACTGCACCCGCCGATAGCCGTAAAAGCGATGCGCCACACAGATGCGTTGGATCCGATCGCGCAACTCCACATCGGCTTCCGGAGGGGCCGCGCGCTTCCAATAGCGGTAGTAGCCGGAGCGCGCCACCCGGCTCAGCTCGCACAGCCGTTCGATTCCGATTCCGCCTTGCTGCTGCGTCATGGCTTGGATTTGCGCGAAGACGCCGCCGCGCCAGCTCCGCCGTTCTGCTGGCGTAGCTCCCTGATTCGCCGCAAGGCACCTTTGAAAAAACGGTTCTCCAGCGTGAGCTGGCCAACCAGTTGTTCCAGTTGCTTGATTCGATCCGCGACTTCCTCGGGCGGAGACGCCTCAGTGGACTGTTTCCTGGGCCGCCCGCCGGTTCGTAGTGGCCGTCCGGCCAGAACCGCCTCGCGCCACTCATACAGCAGCTTGCGCCGCACCTTTAACGCGCGGGCCAACGCCGAAGGACTCTCCCCGGCCTGCATCCGGCGCACTGCTGCTGCCTTGAACGCCGGACTGAAAACTCGGTTCTTCTTCATCAGTTTCAGTTCTCCATTCACTGTAGAACTGTCCCTGATTTCCGTGTCTCACCTTAGGGGCGCACTCCACTGATCCGCTCAGGTTTCCCAAAACGCAGCGCTGTCTTCGTGACATAATCTGTGCTTCGGATAGGGTAGTGGCGGATGGCCGCCAAAACTCACAGAAACATGCGCAGATCAGGCTGTCCCCGGTTCCCCCGGTTCCCCGGTTCCAAAAGGGCTATAGGTTAGATCCCGGACATCCGAATGCAAAGCCTGGAAGCCCCGAATCTCAAACACACATTAACTGGTGGGATTTCACCAAAGGGAAGAAGAACAAAGGCGGCCGGACGGGTGCGGAGCCCGTTGGACCGCGTAACCAGGAGCAGTACTAGATGCAGTCATTCAAGATCGAGAATTTCGTACGAGAGAATCCGGGCCTATCTCCGCCGCGGTTCCAGCCCCTGTCGGATTCAGAAGCGAGTGCGCTCGCAGAAAGACTGCTCACCAGGGCGGGTCGGCCAAAGGGCACACCATCGGAGGTCATCCGATGGCTTTCGGAACAAGCCACACCGCTCGGCGGCCTGAACCTCAATGAAAACGAAGTTGCGCTCCATGAGTTGTTCAGAAGGGCCGGAATCAAGCCTGGTCCCGTTGTGTATGTAGAGTGGGGCCCCCTGCGTGACGTCGACCGTTTTGAAACCGACGAACTTTGCAGATACTTCTATGATGTGTGGTACCCAAGTGCCGATGACGTCGAGATATTTGATGATACGACGGCGTGGCTGATATTCGTGCGGCACTACGGAGGCGTCGAGGTCTGGCAGGCGCCGCTAATCTCAGGGCACATTCGTGATGGAAGCAAGGCCGGAGTTTAAGGGACGGTGGAAAACCCGTCAGCCTGCGCAAATTTCCCGGGAGCCGAAAACGCGTCAGAAACCCCGGTGACAGACTGGACTGCACCCCAACCGCACCGCAAAACAGAGATGGATCCGCAATCACTCCATTCTGCTGCCTCGATCTCCTCGCGATTCAACGGATCGGCCCGCAGAGCAGGGGCCGGTTCACCGTTCCGGCCCTATGATGAGACCGGGAGTCGGTACTGGCGAGCCGACCCCCGCAAATGGGGGGGATTGGCTTTGTTTGGTCAAAACTCCGGCGCGAACGAAGCCGCCCAACGGAACCTGCAAGGGCCGGCTTCGCTACCGTGCCGGCTCCTTCGAAAACTCCACCCAACCGAATGCCTCGGGCGTGTGGAACGTCTCCGAAGGCGGCGGGATCGGCGACCACGTGCTGTGCTGGGCGTTGGTCTTCCCGCCCGTTCGCATCAGGTTCAGCCGCCAGCGGTCGCCATCCTCGGGCGGCGTGTGGGCGGCGTCGCGCGCGAAGTTGCGGAACGGGATGGCCAATTCCGTGATCCATTCGCGGTCGTCGGGCGACTCGTCCTTCTTCGGCAGACCGTGGAACGTCGTGCGATAGCGGACCCCTTCGGGTTCCCAGGTCGGCGGGCCGGTCCACCAGTCGGTGCGGCAGCGGTTCAGCATCGCGCCGATGGCGTTGATCTCGAACGTGTAGTAGTTGCGGGCCTTCGAGATGTTGGGGCTCAGGAAAATCTCCACGCAATCGTCCTTCGAAACCGGCCCGTGCCGCTCGGTCACATAGGCGGAGATGTGCCGGTCCTGGCATCGGTAGCTGACGTACAGGTTGTCGGCGTCCCAGAGCAGGCGGGCGGCGGTCCGCTCCTTCTCTCCCTCCTTCCACCAGTTGAAATAGAACTCCCCCGCTTCGGGAGCGTTCCGCCAGGCGGGTTCGTCCAGCTTTGCGTCGAGGGTGACGGGCGATGGCGCCCGGTGGATTACGTAGACGGGACGAGTCGGCTGGCCGAAGCCGGCCAGTTCGGTGAGCAGGAGCAGCAGCCACGCACGATGCATCACCCCAGCGTATCGCGGAGACGGGCCGCCGCAGGAGTTTCAGGAGTTTCAGGGACAGGCTACGTAATCGCCAAATTTGAAGTGTCAGCGAGAGGAGTTCCGGAGAAGCCGGGGACGGGCCGTTCTCTGTCACTCGCGT
>DATIFQ010000275.1:0-7992 GCA_035455185.1 Bryobacteraceae bacterium
CTACCACAGTGCTATTCTTCTTCATGGCCGGTCTCCTATGTGATTGCACCTCGAGTGCGCCACCCATTGGGAGCTTAACGCATCCCGCCGGGAGACCGGCCTTCTCATCCCATCTCGGTAGCAGACGTTCGCTCGTCTCCAGTTCGGTGTGCGGCCATTCCTCTTGACATAATACCTGAGCCGTCATAAGGTTGGGATTGGACGTGGAGAGCGTCGATTATCACTGAGGACGCATGGCGAAGAAACCGGCAAGGCTCGATCCAATCCATCCGGGGGAGATTCTGTCCGAAGAGTTCATGAAGCCGCTTGGCATCAGCATCAACCGGTTGTCGCGCGACTTGAACGTTCCTCCCAACCGGATCCATGGAATCGTTCACGGGACCAGGTCGATCACAGCGGACACGGCGTTGCGCCTGGGCGAGTACTTCGGAATGTCGCCGGAAACCTGGATGAACCTGCAAGCAGAATACGATCTCCGTACCGCCCGGCGGGTGGTCGGAGATGAGATCACACGAACCGTCCGTAAACGAAGCGCGGCGTAGTGTCAGGTCCGATGAGACGGCGGCCTTCGGGGTAAAGCCCTGAAATCTAGAGCGGCGGTTTCAGCGGGGGGCTGACTTCGCCGCCGAGGCCAGCGTAGGCTTCCTTGACACGGATGACCTTGTCACCGTCGAAGGTGACGAAGGTAATGCGGCCGGGCGGGTCGCCATAGACCCAGTCCTCGAGCTCGTTTCCATCCTTGGTCTCACGGACTTTGTTTTTCGGACGGCCGAGCGCGAGCAGCACCTGGTCCCGGGTCATGCCCTCGCGCGCCTTCTTCTCCTTGATGGCGGTCTGGATTTCCGGAGGCAGCGATTCGACGTAGTGCTCGGTGGCGCTGCGCATGTTGAAGTCGAGCACGGGCGCCATGATCTCCTTGACCTTCACGGTGTTCAGAGCCGGCAGGCGATCCGGGAAGACGAGAGCGACTGTGGTGCCGGACGGCGCAACCGAATAGGAGCCGCTGCTAATGGGTGCGGTGCGGCCGCCCGCCCCAACCTGAATGCGGTCGTACCATTTCCTCCCGCCCTTCATGCCTCCGTTGAGCTGGAAGACGATGCGGTCATCCTCCAGCTCAACTTTGGTGATCTGCACGATGTCGCCGACGCGGGCGGCCGGTCCGAATTCACGCCCGGCCACGTCCCAGTGCTTCTTGTCGTAGCCACCCTTCGGGTCGACCACGAGCGCCTTTTTGGAGCGGGGAACAGCGACTTTGGCGGTGGCGTACTCGGCGGTAAGGCCGCGTATCAGATCCACGCGCTCGTCCGACGTCAGGTTTTGACCCCGGGCCGGCACGGACGCCGGAACCACGAGGCACACCGGGATGAGCCATGCCCGCGACAGCCGCATTCACTCCTCCGCGCGGGGCCGCAGCAGGAAAGGAACCTGCCGGATGATGGGCGCTTTCCACAAGAAGAGAGAGAGGAGAACCAGAACGCCCGTCGTCAGCAGGCCGCCTTCGGGACCGTAGTTCCCGCCGCTCCAGAGGGAGCCGATTCTCCAGCGCATCACGTACCCCGTTACATCCATTGTAAACCCGCTCAGGTTCACCCCGAAGAGCGGAAGAATCCAGTTCCATCCGAAGTGGAGGCCGATGGGCAGCCACAGGTCGCCGCTGCGGAGGAAGGCGAAGCCGAGCAACACGCCCCAGAGCATCGTGTTGGCCACGCCGACTTTCGAAATGTTGAGGTTCGACAAATGCGCCAGGCCGAACAGCACCCCCACGGCCAAGACCGTTGCGACGGGTCCGAGAATGCCGATGAGCGCCTGAAAGCCGTAGCCGCGGAACATCATCTCTTCGCCGGCCGCGCCGAACAGCAAAGCCACGCTGATGAAGAGGAGGGTGCGCCAATCGAACACACCCTTCGGAATCGCTTCGAAAGAAGCCGCCCCCACCGCCAGCGGACCGGCGAGGACGAGCAGCGCCGCGCCCGCACCACCGGCCAGTCCGAGCAGCAGGTTGCGGACGGAAGCCGGCGTCCAGACGAGACCGATTTCGGCAAGATGGGTGCGCTCGAAGATCCGCATGGCGAGCGCGTTGGCGACGACGGCGGCGAGGAACACACCGGCTGCACTCGCGAGCACGTAGCTGCCGAACCAGGCGAGCAACTGCGAGAACAGCATCAGCCCGCCTAGGACGAGCAGCGCATAAGCGCCGACACGAACGGCGACGCCGATTATGTGCGCCTGCCAGCCGGGTGCCATCGGGATTCTCAGGCCTCCAGAACCTTGACCATAGACAAATTGTCCGCGAAGCGAAAGGATTACTATAGCGCGGCGGTGCGGAACGTGACACCTCAAGGGAGCGGGTGGACAGGCTCGCCGAGTCTCTGTCCGAGCGCCTCGATGTAACGGTCCACGGTGGGGCCGCGGCCGTTGACGAAACGGCCGATAAAGCGCACGACCGCGTTGCGGATCCGGCGATCTTCGGTGACGGTCACGGTGCAGCCGTCGCCGGCGGGTACGATGTCGACCGTCCAGGCGGATGCGAACGGGAGGCTCGTTTCAACGGTTCGGCGGACGAGGCGCCGCATCGGGACGGACTCGGACGTCTCGAGCACGATCACGGAGCCGTCGGAGTAGCTTTCCCGCCATACCGGGTGACTGTCGCGATCGGGAAGCTGGGAAACCTCTTTCAGGTCCGGCCGCCACGCAGGGGAGTTTTCAACGTCGGCGACGGCGTGCCAGATGAACTCCGGCGGCTGGCTGAAATGGACGCTGCGCGAGCCGACGTGGCGGTCTGGGAGCATCGCCACCGCGAAAATAGCCAGTAAGGCAACAAGCACGGTGACGACGAGGAGGAAACCCCGCATGCACGACCTCCCGCTTGAACCAGGTTCGAGGTAAACATACCATAAACGCAATGCCGGCGAGAAGGATTTTGCAGCTCGGCGACCCGCTTCTGCGAGCCGTGTCCAGGCCGGTGGAACGACCGGAAGAAGCGCGGTTGATCATCCGCGACCTGCGCGCGACGCTGCACGAGTTTCAGCGAACACACGGGTTCGGCCGGGGCATCAGCGCGGTGCAGATAGGTGAGACGCAACGGGTGATCTATCTGGAATTCGGAGGGATCCCCTACGCGATGGTCAACCCGGAGTTCGAGTGGCAGAGCGAAGACCGGTTCCGGCTGTGGGACGACTGTTTTTCGTTCCCGAACCTGATGGTATACGTGGAGCGGGCGCTGGCGGCCCGCGTGCGTTACCAGGACCTGTCGGGCGCCATTCGGACGATTGAGGGAAGCGGGCCGCTGGCGGAACTGCTCCAACACGAAATGGACCACCTCGACGGGATTCTTGCGGTGGACCGCGCGATCGGCCGTGAGAGTTTCTGTACCCGCGAGGAATACGAACGACGCCATGTGGGGACCCGATGACAGCGGAGGATTATCGCTGAGCTGGTACTCACGGATACAGGGCGGCGGTAAGTCTTTTTATCGCCTAAATTCTTTCATGGAGCGGACCGATAGATGAGTTATATGGTCGACAGGCGAGCCGAGACCCGGATGCTTTGCGCCGATCTTGTGAAGGTCCGCTGGACGGACAGATCCGGGCGGAACCGCAAGGCGGTCGCCAATCTCGAGGACATCTCTCTTTCCGGCGTCTGCCTGCAAATGGACACGCCGCTTCCGATCGACACGACGCTGCATATCCATCACGACAAGGCCGAATTCAAAGGGAGTGTCCGCTACTGCCTGTTCCGGGATATCGGCTATTTTCTGGGCGTACAGTTTGCGCCGGGGTGCAGGTGGTCCAAACGCCAGTACAGGCCACAGCATCTGCTGGATCTTCGCAAGCTCGTTCAGGCGAGCGCAAAACGCGCCGCGAAGAAGGCGCCCCCGATGACGATTCAGTAGTTGTACAGCCAGCGGGCCTTCTCGATCACCTTCGGCACACTCGGAAGGAACGCCTGTTCCAGAGGCGGGCTGAAGGGGACCGGGGTGTCCGGCGCGGCAATGCGAACCACCGGGCCGTCAAGGTGATCGAAGGCCTTCTCAGCGATCCTGGCGGCAATCTCTCCACCCACGCCACCGCTGAGGATGTCCTCATGCAGGAGGATCGCCTTGGAGGTTTTCCGCACGCTCGCAAGGACAGCTGCTTCATCGAGCGGGAACACGGTGCGTAGGTCGACGATCTCGATCGAAATCCCTTCCTTCGCGAGCTCGTCAGCTGCATCCCGGGCCACGTAAACCATGGCGCCGTAAGTGATGACCGAAATGTCCGTGCCCTCGCGGAACACGGACGCCTTGCCGATGGGAACGGTGTACTCTTCGTCCGGGATATTTCCCTTGATGCGCCGGTAAAGCCCCTTGTGCTCGAAAAAGATCACTGGGTCGTTGTCGCGGATGGCGGACTTGATCAGGCCCTTGGCGTCGTAGGCGGTAGCGGGAGTCACCACTTTCAGGCCGGGCACGTGCGCGAACCACGCCTCGGGATTTTGAGAGTGGAACGGGCCCCCGTGGGTTCCGCCGCCGGAGGGAGCGCGGACGACCATTGGTACGGCGGCGCCCCAGCGATAGCGGCACTTGGCGGCGAAATTTACGAGCTGGTCATAGGCGCACGTGATGAAATCCGCGAACTGCATCTCGGCGACGGGGCGGAGGCCCATCAGCGCGGCACCGATCGAAGCGCCGGCGATCGCCGATTCGGAGATCGGAGTGTCGACAACGCGGCGCTCGCCGAAGTGGTCGAGCATGCCGGCCGTGACCTTAAACGCTCCCCCGTAGACACCAATGTCCTCACCAATGATGAAGACGTCTGGGTCCCTCTCCATTTCCTCCCAGATACCCTGGCGGATGGCCTCGAGATAAGTGACTTCCATGGGTTACTCCACGCCGTCCGTCTGAGGTTTCTCGTAGACGTTGTCGAGCAGTTCGGAGGGTTCGGGGTAAGGGCTCTTCTCGGCCCACTCCACCGCTTCGTCCACCTCACTCCGGATGTCCGAGCGAACACGGTCGAGATCCCCCTGAGATGCCCACCCCTTGTCGAGCATCTGCTTCTCCAGACGGAGGATCGGGTCTTTTCGCCCCCATTCCTCCCAGAGGTGCTTCGGCACATAGTTCGCGGGGTCGTGGGCCGAGTGGCCGGTCATGCGGAAAGTCTTGCACTCGACCAAGTAGGGGCCGAGCCCTGCCCGGGCGTGCGCCGCCGCCCGGCGAACGGATTCGTGGATCGCGAAGACGTCGTTGCCGTCGACGATTTCGGCCGGCATTCCATAACCGGAGGCGCGGTCGGCGACGTTCTCGCAAGCCATCTGCTTCGACAGGGGCGTGGAATACGCGTACTGGTTGTTGTTGCAGATCAGGACCACGGGAAGCCTTTGAACGGCCGCGAGGTTGATCCCCTCGTGCCAGTCGCCGCGGCTGGTGGCGCCATCGCCGAAGAACACGAAGACGATGTCTTTCTTGCCCTTGTACTTCAGAGCGAGGGCGGCGCCGGCGGCTACGGGCACGGATGCGGCCATGGCGCTGATGATGGCGACAATCTTTAACTTGATGTCGCCCATGTGCATGTTACCGTCCTTGCCGCGGGTGAGACCGCCGATGCGGCCCATGTACTGGGCGAAAATCTGCCGAGGATGGACGCCGCGGATCAGGTAGAGGGCCATGTCGCGGTGGCTCGGGAACAGGACGTCGTCCGGTTCGGCGACCATGCCGGATGCGACCGGGATCGCCTCCTGGCCCCGCCCGACATAGACGCCGCCGAGGATCTTGCCCTGACGGTAGAGCTTTCGCTCGATGCGGTCTTCCACCTCGCGCATCATCAGGAGATAGTGCAGGAAGCGAAATGCAAGCTCCGCGTTCGGATCGGGGTTGCTTGACAACTCGACACCGATTGGGGGTTCGATTGGTTTCACTGCTGCCATGACAGATTCCCGGTGCTTGGAGCGCTGGTCCAAAGCCTGTAGTATACGCCAATTCCCGGCGCTGTCACCTTCGAGAGGTGATCACGCCCCGGCGTGCTTGATGGCTGATCCTTAAGCGGCCTTACATTTCTGTTTCTTAAGCCAGCCGGCGCACCTCCTCCCGATGCGCGGAAGCCGGAAGCGGAGATATAATTTCAACGCCACTCATGCCGGCATCTTCCGACCTTCCCGCAGCACGAGCAGCGGCGGCGCCCAGGGCGAACGCACAGCCGGACGCAACGGCCTTGGTGCAGAACCTGGCGCACGAACTGCGCCAGCCGATGAGCACGATCGAGTCGATCGCCTACTATCTGTCGATCGTCCTGCCGCGGGAGAATCCGCGGCTGAGCGGCCAGTTGCAGAGGCTTCAGGAGCAGATTCAGCAGATCAACAGCATCCTCGACGATACGGTCTACTACCTGGGCGCCGTACCCCGCTATCCGCGCCCGATTGACCTGAATGATCTCGTGCGGCGCTGCGTGGACCGAGTGCCCGTGGGGGCGCCGGTCCGGATGAACCTCGCCGAGAAGCTGCCCGCAGTCCGCCTGGACCGCGAGCAGGCGCGCCACTTCTTTCGGAGTGTGATCTCGGTGTTCCGGCGGCTGGCGCCGGGTACCGAGCCGGTGACCATTTCCACTTCGGCCACTGGGGCGGTGGTTCAGTTCGAGGTGTACGCGGCTGGCGCTCCGTTGGGGCCCTCGGAGCGACAAGATCTGTGGGAGCCTTTCGCCGCGGCGTTGCCGCCGAGCGCCGGGTTGTCCATGGCCAGCGCGAAGCGGATCGCGGAGGCGCACGGCGCGGTGATGGACCTGGAACCGGGCGAGTCAGGCGGGCTGCGCCTCACCGTGACGTTCCCGGCAGCAACCTGAGCCGTTCTTCGACGAACGCTACGAGAGCGGACGAGGTGTAACCGGGTGGGGAGACCGGGAAGCGCGGCTTCCCGGCCACGCGGTCCGAGAGACGCTGCCACTGGGGCGATACACCTTCGTGAGGTGTAACGATGGCCAGCGCATCCGCCCGTTCGAGGAACCGGAGCGCCGAGTCCTTCCAGTCCATAACCGAAGGATTTACCACCAGAAGGAACAGATCAGGCGTGAGGTGATCGAGAATGCTGGTGGATTCGACAATGGCGTTCCCGGATGCGGCGAGGACCGCACGGAGTTTCTGCAACGCTTCGGGCAAAGAACCGGGCGCGGCACGCAGCCACCAGGATTGACTCGCACCGGAGGCGAGGAACCGGCCGGTGTCCGAGTCGTCGGGAACAGTGTTCCTGGAGAGAGAGAAGGACTCCTGGGCGCCGTGGCCGTGATGAGTGATCTTGATCGCGGTCCAGTGTCCCTCGGGCAAGGCCCGGATCAGGCCGGCGACAACCGCCGACTTACCCACGTTCCGGCTGTGCCCGCCCACGACTACGAGCATGGGACTCGTCCGCTCAGGCGCCTCCCGTCCCGGCCTTCCTTTCGAGCGCCTCGAGGCGGTGTTTCAGATCGGCCAGTTCCTTTCGCGTCGCCGGGAGCCGGCCGAGATTGGCGAGCAACTCGAGGTGCTCCTTGAGCGGGCGAGCCGGGGTTCCCCACACAACCTGACCCGCCCGGACGATCTTCGACGTGAGCACGCCGCAACCCGATCCGAGGACGGCGCGGGACTCGATTCGCGCTTTGTCGCCGATGCCGACCTGGCCGCCGATCACGGCGTAGTCCTCCACCACGACGCCGCCGGAGAATCCGGTCTGTGCCGCCACCACGACGTGGCGTCCGATGCGGCAGTTGTGGGCCACGTGGACCATGTTGTCGAGCTTGGTCCCTTCGCCGATCCAGGTGACGCCGAGCGCCGCGCGGTCGACGCAGGAATTGGCGCCAATTTCGACGTCATCGCCGATCCAGACGCGCCCGACCTGCGGAAACTTATGGTAACGGTCCCCCTCGAGCACAAAGCCGAAGCCATCCGCGCCGATCACGCAACCGGAATGGAGGACTGCGCGGGCGCCAACGTCTACGTCGTCATAGACGGTGACGTTCGGATGTACGACGCAGCGCTCTCCGAGGCTGACCC
>DATIFQ010000276.1:0-27019 GCA_035455185.1 Bryobacteraceae bacterium
TAGCGACCGCGCCGCGTACGTCCTCGGCGAACAGTGGATGGGCGTGGCCCAGGGCATCTCGGACGTGATCTTCCTGGCGGTCGGCACCGGCATCGGTGCCGGCATCTTGAGCGGCGGCCGGCTGATCCGCGGAGCGGGGGACATCGCCGGATCGGTCGGCTGGTTTGCACTGGATCCGCGCCGGAAGGAAGGCTACGCCCGCATCGGCTGCATGGAGGCCGAAGCCGCCGGCCCGGCCCTCGCCAGGCGTTTAGGGGCGCCGTCGGCCGAGGCGGTCATCGAAGCAGCCAGGAGCGGTGACGAAGCAGCGCTGGCCGCTGTTCGCGAAACGGCGATGTACCTTGCCATGGGCATCGCCAACCTGATCAGCGCGTTTAATCCCCGGATGGTCGTACTCGGCGGCGGCCTGATGCAGGCGGGTGACCTCTTTCTGGAGCCTGTCCGGAGGGAAGTGCTTGAATGGGCACAGCCGGTCTCGGTGCGTCAGGTGCGCATCGAACTGACAAAACTCGGCGAAGACGCCGGCCTCCTCGGAGCGGCTCGCCTGGCGCTGTTCGGCGCGCCGTAGAGAATCCGCACCGCTTACCATAAGATCATGTCCGCGCAGAAATACTACGATCAGATCACCGGAGTTCTCGAGAAAATTCGTACGACGCAGATGGAGCGTATCGGCAAAGCGGCCGAGGCGATGGCCTCCGCGATCGCTGCCGGGAATCGCGTCTACCTGTTCGGCAGCGGCCACTCCGTCATCCCGGTGCAGGACATTTACCCGCGTTACGGCAGCTTCGTCGGTTTCTTTCCGCTCTACGATCCGCGGCTGATGTGGTTCAACGTCGTCGGACCGGGCGGCGCGCGAGAACTGCTGTGGCTCGAGCGCTCCGAAGGCTACGCCCGCGTGTTCCTCCAGAGCTATCCGCTCCACGCCGGCGACTGTATGCTCGTCTTTTCTCACGGCGGTCTGAACGCCGCGCCGATCGAGGTCGCATTGGAGGCGAAGGCGAAGGGACTGACCGTAATCTCGGTCTCGTCGCACGCCAACGCCGCCGTCACCGAGGCGACCCACTCTACCGGCAAGAAGCTCTCCGACATCGCCGCCATCGCCATCGACAACTGCGTGCCTCCGGAGGACGCGCTCGTCGATGTCGGCTGGAAGGAGAAAGTCGCAGCCGGTTCCACCATGGCCGCGGTTTTCATTTCGATGGCACTCGTGGCCGAGACTGGCGCTCGTCTCGCCGCCCGCGGCGTCCATCCGCCGACGTTCGTTTCCCCAAACGTTGCCGGCGTGGAGAAGGACCACAACCTGAGGGTGTTCGACGCCTTCACGCAGAAGCTGTTCGAACGCCGGCCGTGACACGCCGAGCCGTCTCAATTCCGTGGCTCAGCGCCGCCGCCTGGGCCGGCATGTTCTTCTTCGGTGTCGTGATGGCGATGCTGGGGACGGTCTTGCCCGTGCTCTCCGAGCGCCTGCGCTTCGACCTCGCGCGCGCAGGCGGCCTGTTTCTGGCGATGAACTTCGCCATGCTCGCGACGACGCTGGTCCTCGGCCCGCTGATAGATCGCTTCGGCAAGAAACCAGTCCTGGTGGCCGGCTCGCTCGCGGTTTCTGCCGCGCTGGTGCTGATCGCGGCTGCCGCCAGCTACGAGACACTGCGCGCCGCCGTCTTCCTCCTCGGGGCGGGCGGGGGTGCGCTTAACGGCGGGACGAACACGCTCATCGCCGATCTCCACGCAAACCCGGCTCGCAAGAGTTCGGCGCTCAACGTTCTGGGGATCTTCTTCGGCTTCGGCGCGCTGTTCCAACCGTTTCTGTTGGGGACGCTGGTGCAGAGGCTGGACCTTGCGCCGATTCTCTATGTGACGATCGGCCTCAGCTTCGTGCCACTGGCGATGTTCGCTGCGCTGCCGTTCCCTCCCCCGCGGGTCGGACCGGGCTTTCGTCTCGCCGAGGCCGGCAAACTCGTCCGCAATCCGCTCGTCCTCGCTCTCGGCTTCCTGCTCTTCTTTCAATCGGGCAATGAATTCATCGTCGGGGGCTACACCTCTACGTACCTCAACCGTGATCTGAACGCTTCGATCCGCACCGCGTCCTACATCCTCGCCGCGTATTGGGGCGCCATGATGCTGGGCCGCGTGATCTCGAGCCGTCTGGTGTACCGGATGAAGGGGAGCAAGCTTCTGACGGCCAGCGCCCTGCTTGCGGCCGGCGGCGTCGCCTGGATGCTGCTTGCTGGAAGCGCCGGCACGGCTGCGGTGGGCGTAATTCTCGTCGGGCTCGGTTTCGCCAGCATCTACCCCGTGACGCTCGGCTTCGCCGGCAGCCGTTTTGAGCACATCTCTGGGACGGCGTTCGGAATCCTGTTCGCCATCGCCCTCACCGGTGGGATGACGATGCCCTGGTTGGTGGGACAGCTCGCCGCCGCGCGCGGTCTGCGTTTTGCCTTCTGGCTCGCGGCCGCGAACTGCCTCGCAATCACCCTGTTACAGTTCGTGGTGTCGCGTCTTGGCCGGCGCACCGGCCGCGCGGAGTAACGCCCCGACTTCCGCCGCGGTCAATCGGCGGTGCTTACCAATCGGCAGAGCGTCGATTTCGATCGGCCCGATCGACGTCCGGACCAGTTTCAGCACCTTGCTCCCAGCGGCTTCCACCATCCGCCGCACCTGGCGGTTCCGTCCCTCGGTGATGGTGATTTCGAAAAACGTCCTGTTGCCGGAATCGCGCAGCCTCTTAACCGCGGCCGGCCGCGTCGGACCGTCGCTCAGGACCACGCCGTTGCGCAGTTGGTCGAGTTGCTCGTCGCCAAGACGAGTGGAGGTCTTGACCAGGTACGTCTTCGGAACCTTGTACTCGGGATTCGTGATGCGCTCGGCGAACTGGGTGTCGTTGGTGACCAGCAGCAAGCCGCTGGTGTCGAGGTCGAGCCGCCCCACGGGAAAAACCCACTCCTCGACGTCCTCGAGGAGGTCATAGACGGTGGGCCGTCCTTCCGGGTCTTTGTAGGTGGTCAGGTAGCCTTTGGGCTTGTAAAGCAACAGGTAGATCTTGTCGCCGGCCCGGACCTGTTTGCCGTCGAGCGTGACCCGGTCGCGTTCCAGATCGACCCAGTGGTCCGGCGTGCGGATGACACGACCGTTCACGGAAACTCGTCCCGCGCCGATCCAGCGGCACGCCTCAGTCCGCGACCCGAGACCCGCCTTCGAGATCACGCGCTCAAGCGTCTTCAGTGGACGCTGGGCGCGGGCGTCATTCTTCTTCTTTCCGGTTCGATTCCCTGCTCTCAGCCTTGGCTCACCTTCCCGGTATTGAGGTCCCACCGCATCCGGTGGCCTTGACGGTATGACATGTTGGCCAGATGCGCGGCGCCTGCTGCGTAGTGCCCCGCCGTCGCATCCTCCCGGCTCGGCTTCCCTTCGCGCAGGCAGATGATGAACCACTCGTAGTGCGACGGCCCCCGTTCGACCTTGATCTCCTCGGCTTCCTTCGGCTCTGGAGGAGGCGTCTTCGGCTTGCCGTCCGCAGTGTACCCGCCCGCTTCAAAATAAGCCGCCCGCATCGCCTTCGGCCACGCCGACGAGCCGTACACTTGCACTTCGGACGGCACGCGCTCCGGGTAGAGCATCATTTTTCCGTAGTCCATCACGAGAGTCGCATCGGTGCCCATGATGGTCGTCGGCTGGCCCGAGCGCCCGTTGCACAGATTGACGTACATGTCCGCCACGAACCCGGGCTCGTACTCGAAAACAGAGTTCATCACGTCGGGCACATTACGCCCATCCTTCCACTTGTACAGCCCGCCGTTGGATACCACCGAGGCTGGCCCGGGCACGTCCATGATCTCGTGCAAAGTCGTCAGAAGGTGTACAAACAGGTCAGTCGCCACGCCTCCCGAGTAGTCCCACCAGCAGCGCCACCGGAAGAAAACCTTCGGGTCAAACGGCTTCTTCGGCCGGTTGCCTAAGAACTGCTCCCAGTCGACCGTCTGCGGCGAGGCATCCGGCGGAATCGGGTACACCCAGGCTCCCTCGGCGCTGTTGCGGTTGTTCGACATCCGCACCATGTTCACCTTGCCGAGCGCCCCCGACTTCACGAGCTCGCGGGCTTTCGCCGTCAGCGCCGACGTCTTACCCTGGCTGCCGACCTGAAGCAGTTTGCCGCTCTTCGCCGCCGCATCGATGATCTCTTTGCCCTCATCGATGCTCCAGGTCATCGGTTTCTCGATGTAGACGTGTTTACCCGCGGCCAGTGCGTCGAGCACTATCCGCTTGTGCCAGTGGTCCGGCGTCGCGATCACCACTGCGTCCACGTCTTTGCGCTCGAGTACTTTGTGGTAATCCTTCGTCGTTTCGATGACGCCGCCGGTCTGCTCCTTGGCCCGCTGTAGGCAGCCATCATACAGGTCTGCCACGATCACCGGCCGCACACCGGGCATTTCGATAAACTCACCCATCAGGATCGTTCCCTGGATACCCGTGCCGATAAAACCGAGGCCGATTTGATCGTACGCGCTCGCAGCCTTGAGATAGGAGCCTGCGCCGCTCAACGAGTACACGACTGCCGCGCCCGCTTTGCCGAGAAATGCTCGCCTGGTATCTGACATGAATCCGTGTGCCTCCATTCTCAAAATTACACCATCGGACCTGATTAGCGGCAATGTGAATTACCGCTCGATCAGATCAACGTAGCCGTGCCGGGCGAGAAACCGGAAGTACCCGACGAAATCGAAGCCGGCCGTGTCGTGTTCGAGACCGGTCAAACGGATCACCTCTGCGAGGTCCCGCCGGCCGTCGCACCAATACAGCGATGTAACCGGGACCAACGCCCAACTGCCGTACGGGTAGCCCTCCCACTGTTCAACGGGAAGATCGTCCAAGGGAATTGTGCCCATTCGCTTTCGCTTCACCACCATGCGCGACGCAGCCGCCGCTTGCGGATGCGGCGTGGCCACCGGCTCCACCGCGGTCTGGAGGCCGAGTTGCCCTGCTCGGACGTTCACGGAATCCCGGAGGCGCCCGGCATTCTCCTTTTCGAGCCGCCTAAGCCGTTCGAAAACGGGTGCGAGGGAAGCCTCTCCGGCAGCACGCCTACCCTCCGGAACCAGGCGAAGCACGGAGCGCACCGCCTGTGATTCCCGGCCGAACAGGTACTCGTTCCGCTCGATTCCACGATGCAGGAGGCGGCCGAGTTCACCGGCGTCAGTAACGGCGAACACCCGGTCTATCATGCGGCGTCCGTCCTCTTGCAACACCTGTGCGGCGCGGCTCGCCGCGGTTTCGGCCAGCCACCGCAGCTCACTTTCATCCGCCGAAGCCACCGTATAAAGAAACGCGGCCGTCACGACCGTGATGTCCCGCAGGGATCGTGCGTCCACCCTTTCGGGCGTGTCTTCGCTGTTATGGTGCGTTGGAATGCCCGTCCCGGCGAACGGCCAGATCGTTGGAACTCCGATCGCCGGGTCTGACAGAAAATTGTCGGTTCCGGTACCGTACGACGCCTCCCGGAATGGCCGTGGCGGTGTGATCTTCGAGAAGTACTCGCTCGCGATCCGAACGGTGAGCGCGTCGATAAAGGATCGGCCGACATCCGGATTTAGATGGAATGAATACTCCGTGCCGGCAAGTTCGTACGGCGCGGCAGGTGTGTCCACACACCACGCGGCGACTGTATTGCGGGATCTTTCCGGATAGGTCGCCAGGTAGTGCATGGTCGGGTACAGCTCGCCCATCGCGAGAATGCGGATGCTCCGCCGCGGACGCGGCAGCTTACCAGCTTCGATGAGGCGCTTCAGTGTGGCCACCGCTTCGACCATTGCCGCTACGCCCGCGGCGTTGTCGTTCGCACCCTGCTCCGATGTGTGCCCAAGTTCCAGCACCTCCTCCTCGTTACTCAATCCCGGCAGCACCGCGGTGACGTACGGATACGTTCCGGCGTAATGGCGCGTATCCGCCTTCGCCTTCACGATCACCCTGCCATGTCGTACCAGCAGCTCATGAAGAAGGTCCGACCCCCGCGGCGACACCGAGAAGCAGATCAGCGGCGTGCTTTTTTTTGTAAAGGCCCAGCCGCTGTCGCCCCAGAAATTGACCCAGTGCCGCCCGTCCTTCAGCTCGGGATTCTCGGTAAAGGCGTTGATCACGCCGAGCGCACCCTTCTTGACGAAGATCCACTTTGAGCTCGTCGTCGAGCCGAGCAGGTTGAATCGGGTGAGCACGAGCTTGTCCTTCATGTCGAGCTTGTCGATTTCCTCGGGAGAGTCGCCGGCCATCTCGACGACCTCGGCTGTGATTCCTTCCGGCGGTGTCGATCCGCTCCACATCCCAAGCGATGTGGGAATGCGGGGATAGTCCGCCAGCACGCGCTGTTCGGCGGGGACGGCGGGTTCCACGATCTCGAGCCGCGCTCCCCTTGCATCCCACGCCATCGGCATCGTCCAGAATCCGTATTGCGTCACGCCGTCGGCAGGAGAATGAAGCAGTTCGACACGGCTCAGGCCGATCCCCTTTAGTTTTCCGGCGAGTTGCTCCGCCGTCTTCTGGAAAGCGGGAAATGTAAAGAACCGGTCAGACTCGTAGACCTCCCGCATGTTCCGCATCGCCTCCTCGGTGTTCACCTCAGCGTGTATTTTCTCGATCAATGTCGACACAGGTGAGTCGGGGGCAGTACCGGAACCACCCGCCGCGGGAGGAATGGTCATCGATTGCATCGCAAGAACCCCTGCTAAAATCCAACACGTTTGCACAGTCATCGTCGCCTTCTCCTTAAAGGGCCGCACGAATCAATGCCTGAAAATCACATCCAGAACTCCCAGCGGCCGGTCGCCAGAACGTACACCGCCAGCAGTCCGTTCGTTACGGCATGCGCCAGGATACAGTCACCGAGGCTGCGCGTGTGTAGCATCCACCAGTTGTAAGCGACGCCTGCCAATAGTCCCACATCCCAATACGGGCCATGTTCGGAGGCGAACAGGACCGCCGTGATCCAGAACGACTCTGCCGAGTACGCACCCAACGGAACGCGCTCGAACTCGCGTGAGATCGCGTAGCGCATCAGCCACGCGCGCCAGAACAGCTCTTCGATGATCGGCACCAGCAGTGCCGAGCCAGCCACGTGGACCACCAGCAACAGCCCGTACTCGCGGGCAACGGGGTGAACGGAACTGTGCGCCACGCCAGTGAGGCTGTTCTGAAACAGCCAGTGTGAACGGTATCCCGGCCAAATCAAGTCCGGAGCGGCCCAGATCACGAATACGGCCACTCCCAGCAGTACGCTGCCCGCCGACCGCGCAACACGAAAGTTCAGCACGCGCCGGGAGACGAGAACCAGTAATATCGATGCCGCCAGAACGCGTACCGGATACCAGAATTGGCGCCCGGGAGTCAGATATTGTCCCGCCGCTAGCAGCAGCAGGAACGTCACGAACGGTGCCACATAGGCCACCGCCGGGTAGCGACTCAACAAGTTGTTCAGGGCGTTCTGCCGCACCCCAAACCCGGCCTCACCCGATCTTGGCAATCAGTTCCCTGATCTTGCCCTCCTCTTCCTTCGAAGGCTTGTTTTGCAGCGCTGTTTGGAGTTCGCGCCTGGCCTGCGGCCTGTCGCCCTTTTGGACGAGGGCCATCGCCATGTGGAATCGGAAGGTCGGGTTGTCCGGGTTCTTGGCCGTCAGTTCCTTGTAGATATCGATAGCGTTCCCAGCCAGGTTCTTCTTGATGTAGATCCATCCAAGAGTATCGGCCACGTTCAGGTCTTGGGGCAGCTTCTGCCGCGCGCGTTGCGCCAGTGTCAGCGCCTCATCGAGATTGCCGCCCGTCTCCGCCAGCACGTACGCCAGGTTGTTGAGCGCCAGCGGATTGTCGGGCTGCAGCTTTAGTAACTGCCGGTAAAGATCGGCAGCCTCGGCTTTCCGGCCGACCACGTCCAGCATCACCGCCAGCGGTGCGTAAGCCATCGGATCGTTCGGACTCAGATCCTTCGCCTTCCGGTAGTACTGAATAGCGGCATCCTGTTTCCCCATCCGTCGGTACGTTTCGCCGAGCTTGATGTGATAGTCACTCGACTTCGGATCCTTCGAAATCAACTCCTGGAAGATCGTCGCCGCCTGGTCATACTTCGCCGCGCGGACATACGTGTTCGCCAATGTCACCGTGATTTCGGAACGGTCCGGCATTTTCCGGCCTGTTTCCTGGAGTAGTTGGATGGCCTTGTCGTACTGGTTCTGCGCGGCGTATGTCTCCACCAGACCCACCATGCATCGCAGGTCGTTTCCGGCGTTCTGCCCGCACTTCTGGAAGTTTTCCTCCGCCTGCTTGAAGTTCCGGGCGCTCAGGTCCATTCGCCCGAGCTGAAAATAGGCGTCACGTGCGCTGGGGTCGCGTTGCGCGATCTCCACGAGTTCCTTCCGCGCCTGTTCGGGGTTGCCCGTCCCGCGTAGCGCCACGGCACGCAACAGTCGCGCCGTGAGGTTCGCCGGAGAGATCGCCAGCGTTTCATTCGCGGTCTGTAGCGCCAGTGCCCACTCTTGGCGGTTGACGTGCAACTGGGTCAGCGCCAGCCTGGGAGCCATATAATCCGGCCTGAGATTGACCGCCTCACGGAACTGCGTCCTGGCATGGTCGAGCTCGCCCTTCGCCCAATGCGCGCGCCCGAGGTTGTAACGCACCACCGGATTGTTCGGCATCCGCGTCACCGCCGCCTGCAGGTCGTTCAACACCCCCTGCAGTTGCTCCCGTGAGCCCGTGTCGAGCATGAGCGAGGCGCGCATGGCTTTGGCCGCTTCGTCCTTCGGATTCTCCTTGAGGACCTCCTCAATCACGTTCGACGCCTCGGGTCTCTTGCCCCACGCGATCAATGCATCCGCGACGCGCCTCTTCAGAACGAGCTGGTCCTCCTTCTTGGCGGCGTTCTTTACGCCGGCCTCGTATTGCTCGACAGCCTTGGCGAACTCCCGAAACCTAAGGTAGAAATCCCCAACCTCCTGCCGCGCGTTCGGGAACTCCCGCGGGTTGTCGATCATGCGTTGAAACACGTTGCTGGCGTCGTCGCGCCGTCCAAGAACGTAGTAATGGCCCGCCAGCCGAATCATGTACTGGGAATTGTTTGGATTCTTCTCCACGCGGAGCTTCAGCAGGTTTTCGGCGTCAGCGAGACGGTTCTGGCGGGCGTATTGGACGTATAAGGAGTCGTAAATTGCACCGAAAGACGGATCCTTTTCGATCAGACTCTTGGCCAGCTTCTCCGCCTCGTCGAACTGCGAGTCGGCGGCCAGCACCTGCGAAAGTGCCAGCACGAGGTTCGGGGAATTCGGCTTAGCCAAGTCCGCTTTGCGGAAGCGCTCGATGGCTCCCTTCAGATTTCCGTCGCGCCATTCGACGTGTCCCAGAAGCCGGTTTCCGTCGAAGGAATTCGGGGTCTTCCTGAGCAACTGCCCGGCGAGGTCCTTGACCTCGGTTTTGAGTTGATCCCGGCCCCTTTGCCCGACCAGGTATGCGGCCAAGTAGAGGTCAGCCAGCCGGGTCTTGGCGTCCTCGTTGTCCGGTTGGAGTTCCACCGCCCGCCGGAGCGAAGCTACCGCTGCCATCGGCTGGTTCAGCTTCAACTGCACCAGCCCGAGCCGGTAGTACGCCTCGCCGTAGCGCAGGTCCTTCTTCAGTGCACTGCGATACATGATCGAGGCTTCCTTATATTTGCCTCGATCGAAATACCGGTTCCCGTTCTCGACGTATTTGCGCTTGACTACCTCGGGGTCACGACTGCACGACGTCGCTCCCACGAGCAGAAGCAGAATTAAGAATCCAGTTCGCCACCTCATAGATATTGCCGCCGGTTCCGGGTTATTGTACTCAGACATGATAGAACACTTCTGGAGTTGGCACTCGAATTGCCCAGTATTCCTAGGACCGGGTGGAAGCCGTCGGTGCTGCGCCGGCATTAGGCTCGGATGAATGGATTGAAATGGAACGGCTTGCCTTTAAGAATGCGGATCGTGCACAGCTCAGCCTGCTGTCGTCAATAGAGCGCAGGTGTCTTGTATTTCTTGCGCAACGGATGCCGGAATGGGTACAACCCGACCATCTGACGCTGCTCGGCATACTGTCCATGCTCGGAGCGGGACTCGCCTACTGGTACGCCGCGCGGAACCGCACCGGTCTCGTCCTGGCAACCCTCTTCCTCGCTCTGAACTGGTTCGGCGACAGCCTCGACGGCACGCTGGCCCGGGTCCGGAACCGCCAGCGGCCCCGCTACGGTTTTTACGTGGATCACGTCATCGATTCCTTTGGCGCTCTACTCCTGCTCGCCGGTCTCGGGCTCTCCGGCTACATGAGTCCTGCCGTTGCCGCCGGACTCCTGGTTGCTTTCCTGATTCTTTCGATCGAGGTGTACCTCGCCACGTACACGATCGGGACGTTCCATTTGTCCCATTGGAAGTTCAGTCCGACGGAGCTGCGGCTACTCCTGATGATAGGCAATGCTGTCCTTTTCTATAGACCGACAGTACGGCTGTTCGGCAGGAGTTTCCTGTTGTTCGACGTCGGTGGCGTGGTCGGCATCGTGGGAATGACCCTGATGCTCTTCGCCGCCGTGGCCCGGCACACGGTGTTCCTTTACCGGGAGGAGCGCATCCCGTGATCAGGCTGAACTTCGTTCGCTGGCTGAAATTCAACGCCGTCGGTGCGGCGGGTATCGTCGTGCAGTTGGGTGCACTCGCGGCGCTCACGAGCGGCTTGGGAATCGGATATCTCGTCGCCACCGCGCTCGCCGTCGAGACGGCGGTCCTGCACAACTTCTTCTGGCACGAGCGCTGGACCTGGGGGGACCGTACGCAGGGCCGGCGTCGAATGGGTGCGGTCCTCGACAGACTGCTGCGCTTCAACCTGAGCAACGGCCTTGTCTCGATCCTGACGAACCTCGTGCTGATGAGACTGCTCGTCGGCCGGCTCGGCCTGCACTATCTGCCGGCGAACATGCTCGCGATCGCCGCCGGTTCACTGTTCAACTTCCTGTTGAGCCACCTCTTCGTGTTTCGCGGCGCGCGCGCAACTCCTACCGCTCCGCCGGCCCCCGCGGCAGAGTGAGCGTCACCACCTCCAGATCATAATCCGTATACGCGCGATACGTGCCTCGCAGCCAAAGTAGCGCGACCCCGTCTCCCGGCCACTTCGGCACGATCGGGCGGATGTTGTCCACTGCCGAGTCCCGCGTCAGCGCCGTCCACGTCCACCGCCCGCCGCCGTCGCTCTTAGCGCCCCGGTAAAGCTCCCAGTGCCTCCTTCCATCGGTCCGGCTCCGAAGAGGCGCGCCCGTCTCGGGATCTGCGTTAGTGGAAATGTAAACGGTGCCGGGATCCTCGGGATCAAGCGCGATGTTGCCAGTGTAATCATCTTCGCCTTTGTACAGGCGGGTTCCGGCATGTGCGATCTCCAGGTCGTTCCACTCCTTTCCGTCCCACCGCGCGTACCGATAACGGAGGTCCTGTCCCTCCTGTCCCACCGGAGTCTCTTTGGGATCCTTCTGCACCGAGTACGCGGCAAAGGGCCGTCCGTCGCGGTCGAGATGGATATCGCTCACCCAGCCGACGTTCTCGGCGTTCCCCGCAAAAATCCGCGTGCCTTCCTCCGGCCTTCTCAGACCCTCGGCCAAACTGCGGATGACGCTGCCGTCGGACCGGTGCAGTTTCCCGGCGCGGTAGAAGATGTGGTACGTGCTGTTCTCGAAGTCTCTCGGGTGGCCGTCGGTGTAGAAGATGTGGACCGTGTCTGCGCCGTTCGATGCGTACTTCACGTAAGGCCGGTGGCGGAACGTCGCCGGCACGTCGATGAATACGTTGCCGGTCCTCCACGTCCGTCCGTGGTCGTCCGAGTACGCATAGGAGGGCTTGTTCCGCCCGTCCAGGCCGCGGAAGAAATTGTAGAGCCGCCCCCGTCCACCGTTCTCGTTCCGCAGATAATGCAGGTTTGAGTAGGTGATGCGTGACGACTCGCTCGGGGTGAACGTCTGCTCGGATTGCCACGATGCGGCGTCGTCCGGCCGTTCCGAGATCCGATAGTAGAACCGGTTCTCCGGGCCGTGCTTGGCGTAAGCGGCGAGGATATGTCGATCTGGCAGGACCAGGAGCGCCGGCGAGTTGTGGTCGTCGTACTGAAGGTTGGCGTGCAGCGTGGATAACGACCTGGCTCCCCTGCGCAGGTCGAAGACAGCCACCTCGACGTTGCCTCGCCGAGCGGGATCGTGCGTACCCGCCGCTACCGAACCGGCGATCAGTTTGCCGTTGTGGACGATCGCGCGCTCATCTTCGAACCAGGACCACGCCCCGTCATCGTTGATGGTGAAAGGTTTCTGCCGATCTTCCGCGTGCAGGAGGGAGGCCGCACTGCCTCCGAGAAACGCGCGTCTCGAGATTCCGTCTCCCATGACGAGCCTTTATATCACGCGTCATGGCTGCTTCCGGCATGGTTACTGTGCACGGCATGATATTCTGTTCTCCGGAGTGTTCAGCCGCCATCACCGCAAGGTCAGGGTCCTGTTCGGCCTGTCGGATGTCCTCCTAACGGCGCTGGCTTTCGAGGCCGCCTACCAGACGCGCCTGCACCTCCAGCTCGAGCGGGTGTTCTTCATCGTCGTTCCGACCAAGGCCCTGCTGCTGGGTGTCACTGTGCTTGTATGGGTCGCCCTCGGGCTTTGGCTTGAGGTTTACGACAAACTCGACGCCGGCCACCCACGCGTGATTGTTCGCGACAGCCTCCGGCAGTGCGTCCTCGGCGCGGTTGCCGTGATCCTGTTCGAGTTCCTCCTCCGGCTCGACCTCAGCCGGACGTTTCTGGCTCTTTTTGCAGTCTACAGTTGGTGCTTCCTCTGCCTGTTCAGACTGGCAGCCGGAAAGCTGGTGGGAATCATTCGGCGGGAATTCGGAGCACCGCTGTTCGTGCTGGTGGTGGGCCTCGGCGAGCGGGCGCGCCGCCTTGGCGACTCGCTCGAGCGATCCGAAAAGTACGGCGTGCGGCTCACAGGCTTCCTGGCGGACGAGGGTGGGCCCGCACCCGATCATGTGCAGCTTTCCAGAAGCTACCCTGTGTACCCTATCGCCGAACTGCCCTTGCTGTTGCAGAGGCGTGTGATCGACGAAGTCCTCTTTGCTGTCGACAGCCGCAGGCTGGCCGAACTGGAGGAAGTCTTTCTGGAGTGCGACGAGGAGGGAGTCCGGACACGCGTCGCGGTAGACTTCTTTCCGCACGTCAACAGCCGCGTCCATCTGGAGGAACTCGGTTCGGCACCCCTATTGACCTTCACTGCCGTCCCGCACGACGAGATCCGGCTGCTCCTGAAGCGCCTGGTCGACGTGACGGTCTCCTTCGCGGGGCTGCTCGTGCTCTTCCCGTTGATGCTGATCGTCGCCACCTTGATCCGGCTCACCTCCGCCGGTCCGGCGGTTTTCCGCCAGGTGCGTTGCGGGCTCAACGGGAGGCGCTTCGTGCTGTACAAATTCCGCTCGATGTGCGAGAACGCCGAGGATCTGAAATCAAGCCTCGAGCACCTCAGCCACAGGCGGACGGCGTTCAAGATCCCCAACGACCCGCGCCTGACCCTCATCGGCCGATGGCTCCGGAAGTTCTCGATCGACGAATGGCCGCAGTTGTGGAACGTCCTGCGCGGAGACATGTCGCTCGTGGGACCCCGGCCGGCCGTTCCGGAAGAAGTCGAGCAGTACAAGCGCTGGCAGCGTAGAAGGCTCCGGATGCGCCCCGGTCTCACCTGCCTCTGGACCCTGGCCGGCCGCGACGCACTAGACTTCGAATCGTGGATGAAAATGGACATGGAGTACATTGACAACTGGTCGCTCGCGCTGGACTGGAGAATCCTGCTTCAGACGATACCCCGGGTCCTGACCGGGAAAGGAGCTCACTGAGTTTATGCACCTCGTTCCAACCCAAGAGGAAGTGGTCGCGCTGCTGGAACAGACCGGCGCTCTGCGGCGAGGCCATTTCGAATACCCGAACGGTCTTCATTCCAACGAATACCTCCAGGTGGCTCTGGCAATGCGCTACTATCAGCACGCCAAGGTGTTGAGTGTGGGACTGAGCCGCCTTCTCCGGGCGAATCCGGAGATCCGCGCAATCATTCCGGAACTTTCAATCGTCGCTCCGGCTACCGGGGGTCTGCCGGTGGCATACGGTGTTTGTGAAGCGCTGCGCGCGCATCAAGTCTACTGGGCTGAACAGGAGGACGACAAGCAGCCTCTCCGCTTCCGCCAGTACCTCGAGCAACTTCCTGGGGAGAAAGTGTTGCTGGTGGACGATATCCTGCGCACCGGCAAGAAGCTCACGGCGCTCAAAGCGCTGGTCGAGGCGAATGGCGCCGAGGTGGTGGGACTGGCGGTCATTGTCCATCAGCCGACGCCGAAGACGCCTGACTTCAGCCCGCTGCCGTTCTATTACCTCGCCAAACTGGACGGACTCTATTACAGGGACGCCGGTTCGTGCGACCTTTGCAGGCAGAACGCACCACTGGCGAAGGTCTGGATCTGAACGTTCAGCGCCATGAGTTACAGTGCATCGTGCCGGGGATCCAAGATAATGGCCAGACTCGCAATTCTGATCCTTTTCGCCGCCTCCGCCCTAGCCGCTGATTTCAAGGCGGGCGTCGCACGTGTTGACATCACCCCATCGACTCCGATCTGGCTTTCGGGTTATGCAAGCCGGAAGCATCCATCGGAGGGGGTGCTGCATCCCCTTTGGGCAAAGGCTCTTGCCATCGAGGATTCCAAGCGGAACCGCGTCGTCATCGTCACCACCGATCTGATTGGGCTCCCGCGCCCGATTTCCGAACTGGTCGCGGCAAGGGTGCAGAAGGAATACGGTCTCGACCGCTCACAATTGCTGCTGAACTCCTCCCACACCCACACAGGTCCTCTGGTCAAGGCGAACCTGGAGTTGATGTTCGACCTAACTCCGGATGACAAGCGCACACTCGAGGCTTACAGCCAGAAACTCACGGATAATCTCGTTTCCGTCGCCGGCGCCGCCCTCGGCAAACTCGCTCCGGCGAACATTGCCTTCGGCCAGGGACAGGCCGGCTTCGCCATAAACCGCCGTGAGCCCGCCGGTGGAGGTATGCGGATTGGAGTGAACACGGAAGGGCCTGTTGACCATTCCGTCCCTGTGCTGAAAGTCACCGCAGCGGACGGCAGCCTGATGGCCGTCCTGTTCGGTTACGCGTGCCACAACACCACGCTCACGGGCGAGTTCTACAAAATCAGCGGCGATTACGCGGGCTTTGCTCAGATCGAAGTGGAGAAGGCCAATCCCGGCGCGACAGCCATGTTCCTGATGCTGTGTGGCGCCGACCAGAATCCCAACCCGCGCAGTTCGCTGGAGCTTGCCCAGCAGCACGGCAACACCCTGGCGGCTTCGGTGGGCGCGGTGCTCTCGAGCAAAGTGCAACGGGTAAAAGGTCCGATCCGCGCCGCGTTCCAAATCGTTGAGCCGGAGTTCCAACCGCACACGCGGGAGACTTTCGAACGGCTGCTGACCGCGTCGAACCCCGTCCAGGTCCGCAACGCAAAGATGATGTTGCGCGCCTATGATGATGGCCGTCCGGTCCGGCGCACGCCTTACCCGGTACAGGCCATTCGCTTCGGGAAGAGCCTCACGCTTGTCGCCCTTGGCGGGGAAGTCGTGGTGGACTATGCCCTGCGGATCAAACGCGAGTACCCGAAGGAGAACATCGTCGTGGCCGGCTACTCGAACGACGTGATGTGTTACATCCCCTCACGACGCATCCTGAAGGAAGGCGGCTATGAGGCGGTGGACAGCATGATCTACTACGGACAGCCCGGACCGTTCACCGAAGAAGTGGAAGACACGATTTTCGGCACGATTCACCAGGTAATGAGCCGGGTCGGACGCAAGGCGCCGCGCTGAGGCGTGGTGCGCGGTGAGCACGGCTGCCTCCTCATGTGGTCGCATCCACCCGAAAGCCTCGAAGTCGCCTGCGGCGGCGTTCATGTGTGGCGTGCCGCGCTCGACGTATCCCCAGAACTGCTTGTAAGGTTCTCTGATCATCTTGCCGAAGACGAGCGTTCCCGCGCCGCACGCTTTGTTTTTCCGAGGGACCGGGACCGGTTCATCGTTGCACGCAGCGTCCTTCGAGATATTCTCGGGCGCTATCTGGTCCTCCATCCCGCGGATATCCGCTTTTCCTATGGAGAATCCGGCAAGCCCGAGCTGGCGCCTGACCTTTCCGGAAGCCGTCTGCGATTTAACCTGGCCCATTCACGCGACCTCGCCTTATACGCGTTCACCCTCGGACGGGAAGTCGGGATTGACGTGGAGTTCGTGCGCTCGGAGCTTGCGAAAGAGGAGATTGCCGAGCGCTTCTTCTCGGAGCGCGAGGCGGCGGAGCTGCGGGCGCTGCCGCCCTCCGAGCAGCCGGCGGCGTTCTTCCGCTGCTGGACCAGAAAAGAAGCCTACATTAAGGCTCGTGGACGAGGCTTCCGTATTCCGCTCGCCAGCTTCGATGTCTCACTAGGACAGCCGGCTAGGCTGCTGGCGGTTCGGGACGACCCCGCCGAAGCCGCACGCTGGATCCTTTGTGACATCCCAGTCGGCCGGGATTGTCAGGCCGCCCTGGCCATCGAAGGAGAGAACCCTGAATTCTTCCTCTTGGACTGGCTCTCGGCTACGTAAACCGCCATTCCTGCCCGACGTGCTGCGTCACCACCCGTTCCGGGCTCCTTTCGGCGGCCTCCAGAAAGCGCTCGATCGGTTCCGTCAGCGGCTCGCGGCTGAGCTGGAAAGTCTGGTGATGCACGGGAATGAAGAACTCGGCCCCCGCGTCATTCCCCATCCGCCACGCCTCCTCCGGCGTGCAGTGGTAACGAATCCAGGGATTGTACGCTCCGATCGGCATAACGGCGAGGTCGATCGGCCGGGATGACTTCAAGACCCTGAACTTGTCCGTAATCGCGCTGTCGCCGGCGAAAAGGACTCTGTAGCGCCCGGACTCGATGAGATACCCGTTGTAACCGCGGTATGTATCCGAGCGCATTCGAGCACCCCAGTGATTGACCTCGAAGGCACGTATCTCAGCCGGCCCCACCCGCGTTCGCTCGTCCCAGCGCAGCTCTGTGACCTTTCTGTAACGATCCACCCTGAGTAGATCGCTGGTTTCCCAAGCGGTAATCACTGGTGTCCGCTTGTCCTCCAGATGACGCAGCGACGGAATGTCGAAGTGATCCATGTGCGCGTGGGACAGCAGCACAAGATCAATCTTCGGAAGGTTGTCGATGCCGAGCGCCGGCGCGACTAGGCGTTTGAGCCCGAGCGTCAACGGGCCAAAGTTCAATCCGGCGCGATCGCTGAAAACCGGGTCCGTCAGGATGGTGAATCCATCGATCTTGAGCAGTACGGTGCTGTGGCCGAGCCATGCAGCATACAGCCCCCGATCCGGCCACTCGGAAGGTCGAGGACGGACCGGCGGCCGGGCGATTTCGCGCCCCATCTCGCGGACGTACTGCCGCCAGAAGCTCGGAGCCTGCCGGTAGAGCATCGTGCCGGCCCCGGCGAGTCCCGCGACACTCATCCCGCCGATCCACGCCCGGCGGCTCCACCTCGTCGAGCCGCTCTCACCAGCCATACCGTTCCTCCGTCCACGGGTCACCGTGCATGTGGTATCCATTCCGCTCCCAGAAACCGGGACGATCCTTCTCCATCAACTCAATCCCCGCGAGCCACTTGGCGCTCTTCCAAGCGTACAATTGCGGCACGACCAGGCGCGCCGGCCCGCCGTGCTCCAGGCTCAGCGGTTCGCCGTCGTGCGAGATAGCGACGAGAGCGTCCTCAGCAAGGAAATCCGACAAAGGCAGATTTGTCGTCCAGCCGCCGTCATAGCCGTGCGCGAGCACGTATCGGGCGTCCGGCGTCGGTCCTCCCGCTCGCGCCAGAATCTCCCGCGTCGAGACACCTTCCCACAGGTTGCCAAGCCGGGACCAGCGGGTCACGCAATGGAAATCGGCAAACACCTTGACCCTCGGGAGCTCCAGAACCTGCTCCCAAGTCCACTCTATCGGCTTCTGAACCCCCCCTCCAATACGTAATCGCCAGGTCTTCAGATCGATCCGCGGGGGACCTGAAGCATCCAGCACCGGCCATTTCTGCGTGCGTGTCTGGCCTGGCGGCAGCCGGCGCTCCCGGCGGGTGTCCGGGCTGACAATGGCGTCCCCGGCAGCCTGAGGTTCCTGCAACTGGTTTGCATCAGCGTGGGACATAATGCTTAGATACGCTTCAGTGAATAGATGAAATCTGGACCAGACTGGTTGCAGGCTGGGCCACCGGCTTGAAGGAAAGGACGTCCATCGGGCAGACCGTCACACAGATGCCACAGCCGATACAGGTGCTGTTCCGGTTGTTCAACTCCTCTTGTTTCAGTGCGAAATCCATGACATCGATGCCCACCTGGCAGTTCCGGCTACACTCGCCGCACGCGATACACTTCTCGTTTGCGTGGATTGCGAAGCGGCTCCACCGCAGCCGGGTGAAGACCGAGCTGAAGAGTTCCATCATCTTCGCCAGCGGGCACCAATACCGGCACCAGATCTTGCCGCCGAAAAACGGATACAGCGAAACGGGCAGAATCCCGACGAGCCAGACGTCGGCCGTCAGCCGGTAAGCCAAAACTCCGGCCTCGGCCGGCGCCCGCAGCACGCCCACGACGTCGCGCAGCAGCACCATCAGAGTCACCGCGGCCGCTGCGCCGAACACCACACGGTTCATGAACTCCCACCGAATGCTGGTCTTACCCTTCGGCGCAAGGTGCCGCCACCGGTCCCCAAGCGTCTCCGCCAGCCCGCCACAGCCGCAAATCCAGGAACAGTATCGCTTTCCGTGAAACACCGCGAGGATGGGAATCAGTACGAAGCTGAGCACAACGCCCCAAACCACCCAGATCTGGTGCGGAGACCCAAAGAAGGTGTAGAAGAACAGCGGCCACGCGTAGACGATTCCGTACGACCGCCAGGCCTGCTGCGCAAACGTCGGATCCTCCGCCAACCGGCTGCCGACCCACTGGTATTCCACCGCCCAGCGAAACAGAAACTCCGGAATCAGAAAGAAGAACACCCACTGGAAGCTGAGTAGGCTGACGTAGCGCCAAATCTGGAAGCGGTCCTTGCGGTCCAGTCCCCAACGCTTCATCGCCTGAAGCCCAAAGACCGTGATCACCGTCGTGTAGAGGACCGTGTACCAAAACGACCACGGGCGGCCGAGGAACGACAGCGCCTTATATCCCCATCCCCGGAACGGCCAGAACTCCAGGTTTTCTCCGAGCTTTGCTCCGTAGATGGTGTACGCCATGAGGAAGGTCAGTCCGAGCCAGGCAAAACGGTTGCCCTTCACGCCGGTGGCTACAAGGCCGGCCAGACCCGCCAGCGCGAAAAGTCCACCCGCCATCGTCAGCCCTGCGAAAACTGGCATTCCGGTCTTGCCGCCGAATACCCAGAGCCCGACCATCGTCGCGAGCACGAGAACCGCGGCGGAGAAGACACTTCCGTTCCAGTCGTTCTCCAGCCGGATGCCGAGTGAATGGAGGAATTTCGCCGGCAGTTCCGCGCCGATCAGGACGAAGGCATGGTCGTACGGAAGTTCGCGTGTGCTCGTGGCAGGGCCTTTGCGAATCTCGAGCACGCACGTTCTCTCATCAAACTGTTTGACGTTGGAATTCAGGATCACTCGCAGCCACCCCGCCGCCACCGCCTCGTCCAGTCTTCGCCGATTGTCTTTGAACAGCCGCGAAAACTCGGTTCCCCGGTATGACAGCGTGACCCTGTTCCGTTCAGCGAGCGTTAGCGCCGCCTCGACCGCGCTGTTGCCCCCTCCCACCACGAGAATGTCCTCGTCCTGGTATTGCTTAGGGCCGTAGAGCCGGTGATAGACCCGTTCGCGGTCCTCTCCGGGTGCATTCAGTTTGCGGGGGTTGCCGCGTTGGCCCGTCGCCAGGACCACCCGTCGGGCACGGTACGTTCGCTTGGGCGTCTGGACGTCGAAGTCTCCGTCCTTCCGCTTTTGGATATGGGAGACACCCTCTTCCGTCCTGACGTCCAGCTTGTTCTCGCGTACAATCTCGCGCCACCGGTCAATCAGTTCTTCTTTTCGCGCGCCGTCCAGCCACAGTTTTCCCTTCGGAGGGGAGGAATCAGGCTCGGCATAGACCCACTTGCCCTCGGGAAACTCCTCTATCGTGTTGGAAATCTTGCTCTTTTCGAGCACGAGGACGCGCAGACCGTGGTCCTGAGCTTCCAGCGCGCAGTTTAACCCTGCCGCGCCCGAACCCGCGACAATCAGGTCGAAGACGTCAGCATCGCGCCCGTGGGCACCCGGCTTGGAGGAGATGTGAAGGGCCAGCTCGTGGCCCTGCTCCATTGCCAGTTTCACAACGGGCGCGCCGGCGAGATCGCCGATGATATAGAGCCCTTTGACGTTGCTCTCAAAGTGCTTGTCCACAACAGGCCGTCTTGTCGACCCGTTCGGACTCTCGAGGATCGCGTGCCAAAGCGACTGGATGCGGTTCACCGTGCTTGACCTGCTTACGGGAGTCCGGGAAATGCAGCCAGCCGGTTTCCTCCCCTACTACCATCAACATACCGCAGCGCTCGCGAGACATTCCCGGCCATATCCGGCGCCGGGCGAAACCCACGTAAAGATATTCGGCTGTACGCTTCGCTGGTTTGACTCTCCTGGTAGGCCTTGCTAGTCTGGCGGTTTCATGCCTGAGGCCCCCGTCCTGAAGCGGACTTCGCTTCATTCCCTGCATCGCCGGCTCGGCGCCAAGATGGTCGACTTCGGCGGCTGGGAAATGCCCGTGCAGTATTCGGGCATCCTCGACGAACACCACGCCGTACGCCGTTCGGTCGGGGTCTTCGACGTCAGCCACATGGGTGAGATTGAGATCCGCGGCCCGGAGGCTCTGCGGCTGGCCGAGTATGTCACCACAAATGCTGTCTCTCGCCTCAAGACAGGCCAGGCGCAATACTCGGGACTCCTCTACGAGCACGGTGGTTTCGTGGATGACGTGCTGGTCCACAAAGTCGAAGACGACCACTACTTCTTTTGCGTGAACGCCTCGAATCAGGAGAAGGACTTCGAGCACATCCGGGATCGAAACCGGTTCAACGCCGCGGTCGACTTCGCCTCCGACCGCTATGCCCAGATTGCGGTCCAGGGGCCGAAGGGCCTGGCAACAGTGCAGAAGCTGACGTCGACGGATTTGTCTGCCATCCGCTACTACTACTTCACCGACGGCGAAGTGGCCGGATTTCCGGCGCGTATCGCCCGCACCGGCTACACCGGGGAGGACGGCGTCGAGGTCTATGTGGCGCCGGAGAATGCCGAAGCCCTGTGGGATCGGATGTTCGACGCGGGTCAGGAGTTTGGCGTCAAGCCCTGCGGCCTCGGCGCCCGCAACACGTTGCGGCTGGAAGCGAAAATGGCCCTGTACGGTCACGAGATCGACGCATCGATTACCCCGCTGGAAGCCGACCTCGCCTGGATAGTGAAGATGGAAAAAGGTGATTTCATCGGCCGCGCCGCACTCGAGCGCCAGCAACGCGATGGCGTCCGCCGCAAGCTGATCGGCTTCGAAATGCGCGGACGCGGTATCGCACGCGACGGCTACGAGGTTCTCGTGGACGACCGGCCCTGCGGCTGGGTTACCAGTGGCGGGCCCTCCCCCACCTTGAACAAGAACATCGGTCTGTGTTATCTCCCCGTGGAACTGGCAAACGTGGGTCTCCCGATCCAGGTCGTAGTTCGCAATCAGCCCGTGGACGCGGAAACGGTCCCCACACCTTTCTATAAGCGAGCAAAATGACGATGTATCCTGACAACCTCCGTTACACCAAAGAACACGAGTGGGTCGAAGTCGAAGGCGATATCGGGAAGGTGGGCATCACGCACCACGCACAGGACCAGCTCGGCGATATCGTTTACGTGGATCTCCCGAAACCGGGCGCCCGCGTCGAGAGGGGTAGGTCGTTCGGTTCGGTCGAGTCGGTCAAGGCGGTTTCCGACGTCTTCTCGCCGGTATCGGGTGAAGTCGTCGAAATCAACGAAACCCTCGGCACAGCCCCCGAGAAACTCAACCAGGACCCGCATGGCGATGCGTGGCTGGTCAGGATCCGGATGAGCGCGCCGGACGAAATCAAACAACTCATGACCGCCGCGCAATATCAGAACTACATAGGAGCAGAAATCTAGCTTGCGTTACCTTCCGAAGTCGGATTCGGAGCGCCGCGAAATGTTGGAGGCGTGCGGCGTTTCTTCTCTCGACGATTTTTTCTCTCACCTGCCTCCCGATGTTCGGTTGAACCGCCAGCTCGCACTCCCCGCTGGCCAGTCGGAGTATGAGATTTCAGCCTATTTCCGCGCCAGGGCGGACCAGAACGCAACCGGCTACGCGTCGTTCCTGGGCGCGGGCGTCTACAACCACTATCGCCCGGTGCTGGTGGACACGGTCGTATCCCGCGGGGAGTTCCTGACCTCGTATACGCCGTATCAAGCCGAGATTTCCCAGGGCACGCTGACGACGATCTTCGAATTCCAGACGATGATCTGCCAACTTACCGGCATGGAGGTCGCCAACGCGTCTATGTACTGCGGCTCGACCGCAGTGCCGGAAGCGGGGATGATGGCAGCCCGCATCACCGGCCGCAACCGGCTTCTCGTGGCAAGGACTCTGCATCCGGAGTACCGCGAGGTGCTGAAAACGTACGCCCGGTATCAGGGCATGGCAGTTGAGGAGTTCGGTTACACCGCGGGCCACGGAACCGTCGATCTCGACGATCTCGACCGCAGGCTTGATGACAAGACCGCGGCCGTGATCCTGCAGTCGCCAAATTTCTTCGGCATCGTCGAGAGCGTGGACGCCGCCGCCGACCTCGCCCATAAGAGGGGAGCGATGCTTATCGACGTATTCACCGAAGCGGTGTCGCTCGGGCTGCTCGAACCGCCGCGCCAGGCCGATATCATCGCCGGCGAACTGCAGTCCTTCGCCATTTCCCCGAGCTACGGTGGTCCTTACGCGGGTGTCATCGCCACACGGGAGAAGTACATCCGCCAAATGCCTGGACGGCTCGCCGGGGAAACGAAGGACTCGCACGGCAACCGCGCCTACTGTCTCACTCTCGCCACCCGTGAGCAACACATCCGGCGCGAGAAAGCCACGTCAAACATCTGCACCAACCAGGCGCTGATTGCGCTGATGGCGACCGTCTTCATGACCGTGTACGGCAAGCAGGGGGTGCGGGAGTTGGCGGAACAGAATCTGGCAAAGGCGCACTACCTCGCAAGCCGGCTGCCACGGAAATTCGCCGGCCCGTTCTTCAATGAGTTTGTTGCCGCGTTCCCCGGAAAGTCACCGGAAACGATCAACGGAATGATGCTCGAGAAAAAGATCATAGGCGGACTCCCACTTGGGCGCTATTACCCGGAACTAGAGGATTGTATGCTCCTGTGCGCCACCGAGATGAGCACCCGGGAGCAGATGGACGTCTTCGCGGAGGTGCTGGCGCAATGATTTCGAAAGTTCGCTCGCACGTCACCCAGAATGAGCCGCTGCTGTTTGAACTTAGCTCTCCCGGGAAGAAGGCGTACCAGCTCCCGGAGCTGGACGTGCCGCCGGTGGACGCCTCCAAGGCGCTCGGCGCGGAACACGTCCGCCGCGAGGTCGAAGGATTCCCCGAGGTCAGCGAGGTCGAGGCGATTCGCCATTTCACCCGCCTGTCGACGTGGAACTACGCCATCGACCTCGGGCTATACCCGCTCGGCTCCTGCACCATGAAGTACAATCCCCGGCTCAACGAGGCTGTCGCCAGGATAGAGGGACTTGCCTGGGCGCACCCGTACCAGCCGGAGTCCTTGTCGCAAGGCGCCATGGAAATCATGAGTGCGCTCGAGAGCGCCCTCATCGAAATCACCGGCATGGACGCGGTCACCCTCCAGCCCGCGGCGGGAGCGCACGGAGAGCTGACCGGTATCCTGCTGGTTCGCGCCTATCTGGAATCGCTGGGCAACCCTCGCAAGAAGATCCTGATCCCCGACTCCGCCCACGGCACCAACCCTGCCACCGCGGCGATCGCGGGCTATGCCGTCGAGAACATCAAGTCAAACGACCGCGGCATGATCGACCTCGAACTCCTTGCCCGGGTGGTTGACGAAGATGTGGCCGCGCTGATGATCACCAACCCCAATACGCTCGGGGTCTTCGAAGAGCAGATCGCGCGCATCGCAGAAATCGTCCACTCTAAGGGCGCGCAGGTCTACATGGACGGCGCCAACATGAACGCTCTCGTCGGCATCACCCGTCCCGGTGACTTTGGCATGGACGTGATGCACCTGAACTTGCACAAGACTTTCTCCACTCCCCACGGCGGAGGGGGTCCTGGCAGCGGACCGGTTGCGGTCAAGAAACACCTCGAACCGTTCCTACCGTTGCCACGCCTGACGGCCGGTCACGCCGGCCTGCGATTCGACTACGACCGGCCGCGGGCGATCGGCCGTGTCAAGGCTTTCTACGGGAATTTCGGCGTGATCGTCCGGGCGCTGGCATACATCATGGCGCACGGCGGCGAGGGCCTGCGCAACGCAACGATGGATGCGGTGCTGAACGCTAACTACATCCGGAAGAAACTGGAAGGCTATTACGAGCTCCCCCACCGCGCTCCCAGCATGCACGAGTGCGTGTTCAGCGACGCCCGCCAGGCCAAACAGGGCGTCAAGACCATGGATATCGCCAAGCGCCTCATCGACTACGGTTTCCACCCGTACACCGTCAGCTTCCCGCTGATCGTCCACGGCGCCCTGATGATCGAGCCGACAGAGACCGAAAGCAAGCGTGAGTTGGATCTGTTCGTGGCGGCGCTGATCGCCATCGCGAAGGAGGTCGAGGAGGATCCGGAAATCGTCCTGAAGGCGCCTTACGGCACTCGCACCGGCCGCGTCGACGAAGTCACCGCGGCCCGCAAGCCCGTGCTCCGCTGGAAACCGGCGGACTGAGCAGCCTCCGCAGGCACCCGATGACCCGCCCGCTTCTGTTCGTCCTCGCAGTGGCGCTGCTCATCCGTCTGCCGTTCCTGAACCAGGCCATCCAGGGCGATGACGTCTACTATCTCGCGGGCGCCCAGCATGCGCAGATCGACCCGCTCCACCCCAACCACGCCCGTTACGCCTACCTCGGCGATGTGGTCGATATGCGCGGCCATCCGCACCCGCCGCTGAATGCGTGGTTCCTGGCCGGGCTGCTCGCCATGTTCGGCGATATCGGCGAAGTTCCTTTCCACGCTGCGTACATCCTGTTCACCATCGTCGCGGCGCTGGCGATGTGGTCCTTGGCGCGGCGTTTTTCTCCGCGTCCGCTGGCCGCGACGCTCCTGTTTCTGGCGACGCCGGCGTTCGTGGTCAACGGGAACTCTCTCGAATCCGACATCCCGTTCCTGGCGTTTTGGATGGCCTCGATCGCCCTCTTCGCCGGCGCTTTGGAGACGCGTTCCCGGCTTCGGCTCCTCGCCTCGGTGGGCGCGATGGCCCTCGCGGCGCTGGCGGCCTACCAGTCGGTCGTGATGGTCCCGATCCTCGCGCTCCACTTATGGTGGAACGCGAGGAACTGGCGGCCGGCATGGGCGGCCGTTCTGGCTTCGCCCGTGACCCTTGTGATCTGGCAGATCTGGGAGCGGGCGTCGACGGGAGAGATTCCGGTCGCCGTACTCGGCGACTATTTCCAGACTTACGGATTTCAGGCGCTGCTCCCAAAGCTTCGGAGCACAGTAGCTCTCACTGCGCATTCGGCATGGATTGTCTTCCCAGTGCTCGCCCTGGTCGCATTCCGCCGCGCGGGCCGCACCGCGTGGATTGCCGCGCTCGCGGGCGCAGCAGGCGCGGCGTTTCTCGATCCGCATCCGCTGTTCTGGGCTTCGTTCGGGACAGGAGTACTCGTGCTGGCATGGTGCGCCGGTCGGCTGCGTTCCGCTAGCATGGAGGAACGCTTCCTCGCCGCCTGGGTTGTGCTCTTCTTTGCCGGCGCCCTGGTTCTGTTTTTCGCCGGATCGGCCCGCTACCTATTGCCGATGGCCGCCCCGCTTGCCCTGCTTGCTTCGCGAGCCCTCGCCCACCGCCCAAGCTGGCTTACCGCGGCGTTCGTCGCCCAACTGGCGCTCGGACTTGCACTGAGTGCGGTGAATTTTCAGCACTGGGACGGATACCGGGCGTTTGCCCGCGAGTTGCAGCACGAAACGGAGACGCGGCGGGTATGGATTAACGGCGAATGGGGCCTTCGTTTTTACTTCGAGGCTGACGGCGGTCTCCCGCTGATGCGCGGGCAGGCCGTCCAGCCGGGCGAGATGGTAGTTTCGAGCGAGCTTGCGTTCCCCATCCGGTTCACGACCGGCGGCGGCGTGCTCGTCCCCGTGAAAGAGCATGAGATCCGGCCGTCGCTCCCGCTTCGGCTGTTCGGACTCGGCGCCCGCTCCGCTTACTCCAGCGCGTCCCTCGGATTCCGCCCGTTCGATTTCTCGACCGGTCCCGTGGATCGCGTCCGGGCGGATCTGGTCGTCGAGCGGAAACCGTCCCTTTCGTACCTCCCGATGAACGCGTCCGAGGCGCCGCAGCAGATCGTGAGTGGCATCTATGAGTTGGAAGGAGGGCAATGGCGATGGATGGGAGATCGCGCGGTCCTGTTGCTCCGCCGCCCTGAGGCCGCCCTTCCGCTGCACGTCGCGCTTCACATCCCCAGTCAATCGCCGGCCCGCCGCATCACGGTTACTGTCGATGGAGTGCAGGTCGCCGACAAGACCTTTGCCGCCCCCGGAACATACACCCTCACTTCGGAGCCCTTCGTGACGGCGTCGGATAGCCCGACAGTCACCATTACCGTGAACCGGACATTCTCAGTCGCGGGTGATCACCGCAAGCTTGGCGTCATTCTGAGCGCTGTCGGGTTTGAGCGCTGAGTAGTTCGCGGGCAGCCAAAAGCACCTCGTCGACCTCG
>DATIFQ010000277.1:0-23756 GCA_035455185.1 Bryobacteraceae bacterium
GCGCGAGGCCCGGACGGAGCGGCACAAGCGCGTGGCGAGGCTGGGAGGCGCAGGAACGGCCACGTTGGGCGGTAGTGCTGTCGCTCGCAGGCTGATCGTTCGTGGCGCTTCGTCCATCCTAGGTCGAGGTAGTTGGAGAAGGCAGCGCGGGCACAGCGGCACGCGCAACCCTTCACTTGATGTTGATCCGCACCGTGTTTACGTTCTTGCCGTCAACGGTGAGTTCCACGTCCACTTCGCCGCTACCTCTGAGGCTGCGCCCCACCCACAGGTTCACTTCGTAATCTTCTTTTGGCGTGGTTGTGACGACAAGGTTTTGCAGTTGCCTTGCCTTCCTGATCACCAGGAGGTAATAGAGCAAACATACGAAGTTCAACTCACGGCAGCTGTCAACTCCTTCTGCGACGGTCTAATAGACATCTGCTGGTAGGTGTCTGCTCCAGAAGCGCGGCTAATAATCCCACGCCCCCATCACCGTAATCGTCACTTTGTCGGACGTGCGCATGTCATCGATTTCGATCTGTACTGGCCATTCGCCGCCTGCACCGGTTGGGTTGTGAGGCACAACGACGTTGATCTGATTCACGCCAACGAATTCGGGTGAGAGGCCGCAAAAAGTAACAAGAGCAGGAATGCCGTTTATAAAGACGGCCGGCGTTGCGATCGTTGTCCGCAGCTGATCGCGAGATGCCGCACCATCGGCATTGGCCGGCGTCACCGGGCCAAATCCTGTTCCGAGAATCATGATGATTTCCCCGGCTCTGGCCGGGCGAGCAACAACGCCGGGAATAGACTCGTACTCGCCCGCAACCGATCCATCCGCGTTGATGGCCACAGCTTGGCGCGAGCGAGATGAGATTGTGAAGATACCGGGTGAGACCGGCTCGACTTGCGCACGAAATGCGGCAGACGTACTTCCACTCACGGTCACAACGATGTCAGTGACTCCGGGTTCCACACGCCAGGGAACTTGGAGATTAATCTGGCTTGGCGAGACGAAGTGAAGCGGGGCTGTGATTCCGCTGAAAGTGACCGAGACGCCTGCAATCGAGTCAGGCAGGGGAACTGTCGAAGCTGTCGCCGTTGAAGCAGCGAGTCCGGTTCCGAAGAGCGAAACCAAAGATCCTGGACTGAGAGGTTGGTCCTGTGCAAACGAAGCTGCGTTCACGGCGCCAGTAATGACCGGAGCTTGGCTGTAGCCGATGGTTGGCGTCAGCGCGATTGCCAGCATAACGAGTGCCTTCATACAACCTCCTTATCCAGGATTTCCATCTTGGCCCTTCCGCGCACAGCCAGCCGTAGGGTAACCAAGGAGAAGGCCATAGCGCACCAATCGACACAATTCTCTCGGATTTCCATCTTGGGTTCCCCAGCACGGGTTAGCATATTATACATCCAGTTGATCCCCCGAGTTGCATTTTTTCGAGGGAACCGCCTTCGCCCCGTGGCAAACGCCACTTTCGCCTGGCGCAAAACCAAAACCGGCAAGTCCCATCATTCCAGTAAGTTCCGGGCGCAACCCTCCGTCCCTCAGCCTCCTTCTCCTGAGATTTCGATACAAACTTCCTCCGTCTAACCCGTCCCCACCGGTAAGGCGGCAATCCGGCGCACCATCGCCCCGAACAGCCGCCGTTTCAGATAGCCCTCGGCCAGCAGTAGCCAGTATTAAACCGGCGTGCTTGATCACTCGGCCGCGTGCTTCCTCGTTCCAGAACCTGATGGTTTTGGAAAGGCTCGACGGTGCTCAAGAAGCCCTTTCGCTGCCGCACGTCTCATAGCCTCTGCGCAAGGGGGTTTTGGAAAGGCTCTGGCGCGTCGCTCAGCGCCTCGAAGGCTCTGACTACCGTACCGACTCCAGCGCCCATTCTGCGGGTAATGGTGGGCCGATCCGTTCCCGCTCAAACTCGCCAACGCTGCACGCCCCAGTTGCCCTCCCCAGCTTGGGGGAGACCTTTTTCCCACCCTTACGGGATGTGCGGAGGCACGAAGCGCCGTAGACTTAGCTCATGCAGAAGAATCAACTGACGAAGGACATCGCCATTGCCCTCATTACGGGAGTCACCCTGTTGTGGTGTGCCGCTCCCATGCAGGCTGACGAGACCAGCAAGGCCGCAAAGGCCGAGGAACTGCTGCAACTGACGCAGGGCGACCAGATGATGAAGTCGTTTCTCGCGCCGATGAAAGGCGTACTGACGGCGGATATGAACAAGACGGACATGCCTGCTGAGAAGCGTGCGAAGGCTAGTGAAATGCAGGCGAAGATCATGACGATGATCGCCGACCGTCTCAGCAAAGCCAGGCCTGCGCTCGTGAAGGCCTACACCGATACTTTCACGGAAGGGGAAATCGACGGCATTTTGGCATTCTACAAATCGCCCGCTGGACAAGCCTTGCTTCAGAGAATGCCGCAGGTTATGGAGCGCTCAATGCCGGTGATCATGCAGTTGATGGGCGACCTGCAACCGGAAATAAAGAGGATGACGGAAGAACTGAAGTAGATGGCTCTCGGAAAGGCTCTGGCACGGCATTGGACGCACGATAGGCCCTGACTACCGTTCCAACTCCCGCTCCCGTCCTGCGCGCGATTTCCGGCCAGGAGAGCCGCTCGTGGTTCCGCAGACGGGCGACTTCCGCCCGGTTTAGCATCGCCTCGCCTTCTTTCTCCCGACCAGCGCCCCGATCCGTTAGCCAGGATGGGAGGACTGACCATCGAGCGCTCGCAGCATCCGCTGCACGGTCATGGCGCTGGCACCGACCGCCCTTGCGATTTCGCGCAGGCTGCGGCCCTCGCGGAGGAGCCGCAGCACCTTGCGCCGGTCAACTACGCGGTGGGGGCGGCCAAGGCGCTTGCCCTCGGCCACAGCACGGGCCAGACCGGCGCGAACGCGTTACTCGATCCTATACGGCAAGTAAGAACGGAACAAGTTACTGAAGGCCGAATTTGCCGTGGTTGGCCTCTATGAACGTACCGACTTCCCTCACAACCATTCTGGCCTCTTCCTCTTGGATTGGCCTATCCTCGTGCATGACCTCATCCCGGTGACGCCACAGCTCCTCAAAGTCAACAGTCCGCTTTTTGGGCAGGTAGACGCCTTCCTGGAACAGAAGAGCGGCGCGCAGCCGGGGACTCTCCGCAAGTACAAACGGCTAATGGGGGCACTGGAGATCTTCGCGCGGCATCGGGGCATAGACGCGGTCTCTCGGGTACGGTTGGAGGACCTGGATGCTTACCGGAAGGGCCGCAAGGTCAACGCACTGACCTGGACAAAAGAGCTTCAGTTGCTTCGACAGTTCTTTGGATTCTGCCAGCGGCGGAAATGGTGCGAGGGAAACCCGGCGAAGGATATGGAGATGCCATCAGAGCCGAAGCCGTCACCAAGGGAGCCGTATACCGCGGAAGAGATTGCGCGGATTCTGGCAGCCTGTGAGACTTTCGGCAAGGGGCAATACGAGCGACTGAGGGCGCGCGCGGCGATCCTGTTGATGCGTTACTACGGATTGCGCGTCTCGGACGTCGCTACGCTTGAACGAGCGCGGGTGCGAAGCGGTCAGCTATTCCTCCATGCCCTCAAGAACGGCGCTCCACTGTGGCTGCCCCTCTATCCAGCCGTTGAGTTCGCCCTGGAATGCCTCCCTGCTCCAAGGGGAGCAACTGACACGCGGTATTTTTTCTGGACCGGGCTAGGATCGCGCGACGGGCAAATCAAGACCTTTGACCGGACGCTACAGGCGGTTTTTACTGAGAGTAGAGTCGCGGGCGCACACGCTCACCGATTCCGCCACACGCTGGCCACGGAGATCCTGTCAAGCGGGGGCAGCATCGAAGACGCGGCCAACATTCTCGGCGATTCACCAGCGATCATCCGTAAGCATTATCTGAAGTGGAGTCCAGCGTATCAGCAGCGCACAATGGAGGTCTTGGCGCGGGTTCATGGTACACCTGCGGTACACGAAAAAAGAGTGCCCACAAATCCTTTGGAATCAAAAGATTGGGCTGGTGCTGGAGGAGGGGGTCGAACCCTCATGACCAGTGAAGGTCGCGGGATTTTGAGTCCCGTGCGTCTGCCAGTTCCGCCACTCCAGCGATCGGCAGGTGGGGCGGGCGCGCCGCCTCTTCGAGTATATCAGCCTCAGGCGAGCTGGGACGCCAGTTCGCGGGCGCGCTCGAACAGCATGCCCGTCTCGCTGCTACACCCCAGGAAGCGCATGCCGCGCTCCTTCCAGAACTGCGCCAGCTTCAGCGTACGGGTCTGCGTGCCCGGCGCCACCCCGCGTTCGATACAGGCGTCCCGCACCTTCTCCATCGCCTCCACCATCGTCGGGTGCTGGAATTCGCCCGGCACGCCGAGCGAGATCGAAAGGTCCGCCGGGCCTACCATCACGGCATCGAGGCCCGGCACCGACAGCAGCTCGCCACAGGCCTCCACCGCGCGCCGTGTCTCGATCTGGAGCACCACCATCGTGTTCCCGTTGACGTGCCCGATCACCTCGGGGAAGCTCGCGCTCTCGTAATCGGTCTGCATCGCCGTAAGCCCGTAGCCTCGTATGCCGGCCGGCGGAAACTTCGTCCAGCTCACGGCGCGCTCCAGTAAAGCCGGCTCCTCCACGCGCGGGAAGATAACACCCTGCGCCCCGCAGTCGAGCGCGCGCGTGATGAGCGAATACTGGAGCTCGGCGACGCGGGCGAGCGGGCACAGTCCCGCGAGGTTCGCCACGCGGCAGACGTCCTGCACCGTCTCAACGCCGAACCCGCCGTGCTCGGTGTCGATGAACGCCCAGTGAAAACCGGCGGCCGCCAAAAGCCTGGAGATCTCCGGGCAGCGAAACTGGCCAAAGCTTGTCCCAAGCTGAATTTGGCCTTCCTTGAGTGCCTGTTTGACGCGATTTTTTGTCATGTGAGCAGTTCAGACAACCAGGACTTGATGGTCCGGGCAGTCAAGCTGCACATTGTCATAAATCGCGTCGAGGAGTTCAAGCCCATGCTTGGCCAGAAACGGGAGGATCGAGTAGAGCCGTTCCTGGAGGTGCCTCTCGGGATAGACGAGGCCGTACACGTAGGCAGCCTCCTCGGCCGCCCGCTCGTCGCGGCGCAGCGATTCACGAGCCACTTTGTGCTCCAGCTTGGTGAACTGGTGAACGATCTTCCGGCGGCTTGTGTCGAGCGCGGCCGCCAGCGTCGGATCGAAGCGCACGAGTTCCGCCCGGAGCCGCTCGATGTGTTTCTCGGTCGCCGCCGACGCCTCCCAAAGACAGCGGCTTAGTCCCGGAGGCACGAGCCGGGACGCGATCCGCTCCCTCAGCGCCCCCTCGCCGTGGTAGAAGTCGCCAAACGCCAGACCGTAACGCGAGATGAGCCTGTCGCTGCGCGAATCGAGGAGTGTGAAGCCCGCGCGGGGCACAACCACCGGCATCCGCCCCAGAAGCGTGCGATAGAGCACCTGCGACTGCGCAAGATAGGCCAACTCAGCCGGCCCCACAACCGTAGCCGCCACCGGCAACAGGTAATCCTGAACGACGGGCCGCAACAGCGCGTTCGGAGAGAGGCTCTCCGCGCGGCCGGCGAGTTCGTCCGCCGAGATGCGGAGTGTCCCGGCGATGTAGCTGTCTTCGGTCCGCCGCAACGGCAGACGCCGTCCACCCTCCAGGAGAAACAGGAGCGAACTTTGCGACTCCACATGAACCTGAGCGTGATACCCCGCGGCCGCCAGAGCGCTGTTCCGCTCCAGCACCGCCGGCACGAGGTCGCCTGCGGCCTCGAGTGACCGGCGCAGGACCGGCGCCGCCAGCTCACGCAACGCGGGCTGCATCGGATCGAAGTACACAAGTCCGAACTTCTCGAGCAGCCGGCGAAGCAGTTCGTGGAACGCCGCGCCGAAACTCCGGCCCTCCGTGTAAGTCTGCTCGACCAATGCGGCGACGTCGTCTCCGAACGCAAACCCCGAGAGAGTCCGCCGGAGCTCACCGGTCAACTCGCCGGAAAACGGCGCCTCTCCGACCGGTCCGTCCGTGCGGGCAGGCGATCGTGCTTCGAGCCGCACCGGGCGGTGCGCCGCGTCAAAGATCCAGCAGTGATCCACCTCGGCGAAATCGTGGTCCTCGGTAGCCAGCCAGAAAACCGGAACGGCGGGCATTCCCTGCTCGGTGAGCCGGGCAGCGAGCTTCACCGCGGTCAGCGCCTTGTAGATCGTGTACGCGGGACCGGAGTACAGCCCAACTTGCTGCCCGGCCACCACCACCACCGTTCCGGGGTGGGCGAGCCGGTCGAGCGTCGGGTGGTCGCCGTTCTGCTCCCTAAGGGCACTCACCAGCGCCGTGCGGCGTTCGTCGGGGAAATCGAGGCGGCTTACGGCTTCCTGGAAACTCGCAGGCTGACGGGGAGGGAGTTCATAAAAGCCGGCAACTTTCTCAAAATGGTAGACATAGTCCTCGAACAACCGGCTGGTGTGGGGAAGTTCCGTGTGACGCAGGCAGCGCGATTCCATCGGGAAGTCCAAGGGTAGCAGATGATCGATCCTTCCCGAAAGTCGCAACGGCCGCCGCTACTAAGCCGCCGAGTGCTCAACCTCAAGGTCTCTGGCGTAAGGAGCGGGTTCCCCTTCGGGCGCGTGCAACAGGTTGTAAAGAGAACGGTGCGCGGGGATGCTAGACTCGACAAAATCGGCGCCGAGCGCGGTGATTACGCAGTCCCCGTTATTCTCCGGGCGGATGAATCCTTTCTCTTTGAGGAACCAGAACGTGAACATCAGGTGCTCGCGCGGAAACGACATCATTTGTTCGAACTCCAACAGAGATAAGCCCGGATCTTCAGGATTCGAGCGCCGGCGCATGTAGAGCAAACAAAGCACGCCCAAACGGCGGTTAGCCTCTCCCTCGACACCGCCGATGAATTCCTTCAACTCGAACACCTTAAGCGGTTCGCTCCTTCGCCGGTTCAAGCGGGAGTCGTACTCGGCTCTCCGCTGGGGATCGATGAGTGTACGGTACGCCCGGTTGAGTTGCAGGAACTTCTCGCAGTCCCCGGTTTCCGGGTTGTCGGGGTGGAGGCGCACGACGAGCATTCGATACACGCGCTGGATCGTCTCCGTCTCGGCGTTGGGACTGATCTGAAGGAACTCGTAGTAGTCCGCAAGATCTTCACTATCCGGAATGTCGTCGCCACGCTTGACGTCATTCATCTCCAGTCCGATGACGAATTTGCCGTCCCGGCGAGTGCAGTGTCGCACTGACGCGGACCCCGCCAGACCGTACTGGTCCATGTTGATGAACACGTAAGAATTGGGATCTATCCGTTCTTCCGTCTCGATGCGCGCTCCTTTTTCGGAGACGTCGAGTCCCCGCGCCCGAATGAATCTTGTGTTGCCGACCTTATCCTGCCAGGAAAGGGAGAGCTCGCAATCAACCGGTTTACGCCAGTGCCGCCGTGCCTCATTTTGCCGCATATCTTGTACCTCCGTGTTGACACCCGCCACCGCGGTAGCGCGGTTCAGCCTGCCCGGTGCCGTTCCGATTCTATGAGCCGTAGCGGGTCCTGCCTATCGACCAACAAACGGCCTTCGTACCAGACCTGCGCACGACCCCGTTATGGCACTTTAGTTTCAGCCGGGAGAAACCCGGCCGGCCGCGCAGTCGTACCGGAAGGGCCGGTTCTGGGTCTTTTCGACTCGCGAACCAGAACCCTGGTCCTACGCCTTGCGGCCTTCTCTCGGCAAAAGCAGCCGCGCGACCGGATAACGCCCCCAGCAGGCGTCGCTGGGAGCGTACCGCAGGCACAAAGGTACCGGTACAAGATCGACGACGGAGCTATTCTCCGGGCCGCGCCGAAGTCAGTAAGATCGCTCCTGCAGTGATGGCCAATTGGGTCAGCCGCATCCGGAAAACCGTGCGAACCTGGCGAGAGGGCAGGCACTCTCTCGCCGTAGTCGTATCCATGCTTTGCGTCGGTCTTTTTCTGCTGGCGATCTGCCGGGTCTTCTGGGTTCGCGCCGCCCGCGTCGAACGCTGTGTCGAACTGGCCAACCGGCAACTGGAATTGTCCCGGGAATTCCTGTCGCTGGTCCGCCAGCCAAAAGGTCGCCCTGGCGACTGGAGTGGAGGGGATCCACTTCTCATCACCGAGTTCGACACCGCTCTCGCATTGCTCGAGGACCATTTCAGCCAGGACCGAGGCGTGCTGCCTCTCCCGACACGGCTCTCACGAGGGCTCGCAGAAGTCCGGCGGCTGTGGCCGGAGATCAAGGAACCATTACGGCAAGCGGCCGCGCGCAGGGGCACCGAAGACGCTCGCCACCTCGAGCCGAAGGTGATTGCCATGGTCGAAGCGTGGGACGGACTCGGGGATGCGACGAGACAGCGAAGGCTTGCACTCCAGCAGTGGCTCATCTGCGTAATGGCGGCAATCACCGCCGCGGCGCTCATGCTGCTTTACTCCGGCGCTTGGGTCATCGCGGCTGGCGGCACGCGTGCCCGGCGGTTCGTGGAAGCGATCGTGCGTCACGCAGCGAACGGTCCGTTCGGGGATCCCAGCCGGGCGGCGGCCCGGACCGACCTCGCTAAGCTGCCGCGGATGTTCAACGGCCTTTCCGAGGCGATGGGCGCGGTCCTCGAATACGTGGAGGAGAATTCCAGGGCCGTCGAAGACATCGCGGACCGCCTTCCATCTGGAGTGCTCGTCTTCGCTCAGGATCTTTCGGTGCGTTACGCGAACCGTGCGTTCGTCGATAGCCTCCGCCTGACGGAGCCGGACATCCGCGGCATGAGCCTGGGGACGGTTGTCGTGTGTGAACCGCTGACGAGATGGGCCCGCCATGTGCTGGAGACCAGAACCTCCGTGAGCAACGTCCTGGTGGAGGCGGGCACGAACGGCGACAAGCGGATACTCAGGGCGCGGTTGGCCGCCTTCCAGCCGCGGAATACCGCGGAGGTGCAGGGACTGATCGTCACCGAAGACTACACGGAATTCGATTTTCTGCGCAGCGCCCGGGAAGAGTCCGAGCAGAGGTACCGGAGGCTGCTCGAGAGTTCCGCCGAGGCGGTGGTCGTTGTGCGGGAGGACGGCACGATCCTCGAGATGAACAAGCTCGCGGAGACAGCGTTCGGGTACTCGTGCCGCGAGGCGGCCGGTCTGCCACTGGTCGCGATCGCTCAGGAGAGCGGCCGCGTGGTGCCTGAGCACACGCTCTCCTCGCTTCTCCGCTCGGGCATGTGGCAATTGCACGGAACCACCCTCGAATACGAGTTCCGCCGCCGCGACGGAACGGTATTTCCCGGCGAGGTGAGGTTGGCGGCATGCCAGGCAGAGACAGGCCGGCTCTACTTCGTGAGTATCCGGGACATCGCGGACGTGAAACGGTCCGAGATCCTGGCGAAGGACCGGCTCGAAGTGATCGAAATGATCGCTCGAAACCAACCGCTGGAAGCGGTACTGGCCGGCCTGGCGCAAATGCTCGAACGGCAGGTGCCGGGCGCACGGTGCGCGGTGATGCTGCTGCGGGACAACCGTCTTCAGCCGGCGGCCGCTCCCAATATCCCCGAGAGTTTCGTGCGTGCTCTTTCCGGGATGCGGATCGGACCGGACGCCGCCTCCTGCGGGTCGGTGGCGTTCCAGGGAGAACTGACCGTCGTCAGCGACATCGCCTCCGAGCCCGGCTGGGAAGAGTATCGAGAAGCGGCGCTAAGCCACGGACTGCGCGCCGCCTGGTCAGCGCCAATCCACTCGAGCGAGGGCACGATCGTCGGGACGCTTGCGCTCTACCACGGGGAACCCCGGCAGCCGAACAGGGGGCAGTTGGATCTGATGCAAATGGCCTGCCGGCTGGCCGCAGTGTCCATCGAACAACGGCAACTGAACGGGCGTCTCAATTACCAGGCCGAACACGACGCGTTGACGGGCCTCCCCAATCGATTTCACTTCGAGAACTGGATGCAAAAGCAGCTACTGCTTGCCCGCCGGCACCGGCGCCGCGTGGGCGTACTGGTGGTTGATCTCGATCGCTTCAAGCTCATCAACGACACGCTCGGGCACGCGGTCGGCGACGGTCTGCTGCGGCAGATCGCCGGCCGGTTGCGCGAGCATGTTCGCGAGACAGACATGGTGGCTCGGTGGGGCGGCGACGAGTTTGTAGTCGGACTGCTGGAGCTTCGTGAAAGCCGCGACGCCAGCCTCGTAGCGGAAAAACTGCTGGACGCAATGAGGACCGCGTTCGAAGTGGAGGGAAACGAGCTCTTCGCGACGTTCACCATCGGAATCAGCATCTACCCGCGCGATGGAGCGGACTTGGACGCACTCGTTCAAAACGCAGACCGGGCGATGTACCGTAGCAAGAACCAGGGGGGGAATGCCTTCCGGTGCTACTCCCCGGAGATGGGCCGGACCGTCGCCAAGCACCTGGAGCTGGAGACCAGTCTCCGCCGGGCCCTCGAGCGTCACGAACTCCTGCTCCACTACCAGCCGCAATTCGACCTCCGAAGCGGCGAGTTGGTCGGAGTGGAAGCACTGCTTCGCTGGAGCAGCCATCGGTTCGGCTTGGTTCCGCCGTCGGATTTCATTCCGATTGCCGAGGAAACCGGGCTGATTGTTCCGATCGGCGCCTGGGCGCTCCGAGAGGCCTGCCGGCAGATTCGCGCCTGGCAGGATGCCGGGCACACACCTGTAAAGGTGGCGGTGAACGTGTCGGTCCTGCAGTTCGCGAAGGCGGACTTTGTCGAGATCGTCGCCCGTGCACTGGAGGAGACCAGCGTGCTCGCTGAACTACTGGAACTGGAGATGACAGAGAGCCTGATCATTCGCAGTCTGGAGGAATCCACTGTCCGAATGGCCCGGCTGCGATCTCTGGGAGTCGGCCTCGCCGTGGATGATTTCGGCACGGGCTACTCCTCTCTGGCGTACCTCCACCGGCTGCCGATCGACACCCTGAAAATCGATCAGTCGTTTGTCAGGGACCTCAGTGTCTCATCGAGCACGCGGGCGCTGGTGCAGTCGATTGTGTCTCTCGCCAAGAACCTGGGCATGCGGTCGACGGCGGAAGGCGTCGAAACGTTTTCACAGATGGGCGCGTTGCGAAGGGCGGGATGCTCCCACGCTCAGGGGTTCTTCTTCGGCAAGCCGATGGCGCCCGAAGCAGTGGCTCTGTTGATGGACCGGCAAAAGGCAGCCCGGACAAACGGACCGCCGTTCCAGATCATCACGCCAATGCCGCGAGAAGACACCACCAGCAAACAGGCACGGCTCCATGTCCTGCCGCCGCCGGTGAGGCGACCCGCATACCGTGGTGGAGAGAACCTCACGGTTGTCTGAGAATCCTCCCGAAAGCTGTCGATTCTGTTACCTTTAGATGTGCCCGTGTCCCAGACCGGCGCGCGGAGCGGGTGGCGGAAGCGTCATCATGAGGGACGATGCGGAGTTCAAACACCACGCTGACAATGCGATCCATAGTGTCTACCTCGCCCTGACTGCTGCCTCCGACGACTATGCGTACGACGTGAGCTATGAGAGTGGCGTCCTTACCGTCGAGATAAAGCGGCCGCGTGGGAGGCTTGTCGTCGACGCGCATCCCGCAGCACGGCAGATCCGAATCTTCAGCCCGTCAAGAAGTTACAAGCTGGACTGGGACGTCGTCGAGAACGAATTCCTGCTGTCCGGTACGGGGGAAAACCTGAAAGAAGCCATGGAGGAAGCTCTCAGCCGCCACCTCAAGGAAGACGTGGCCCTTTAGCAGGACATGCCCGCGGTATACATCTCCTATCCCTTCTGTCGACAGAAGTGCACTTACTGTAACTTCGCCTCGGGCGTGTTTCCACGCTCGCTCGAAGAGCGCTACCGCAAGGCTCTGCTGGCCGAGATCGGGAGTCACATCTGGCGCTGGCGGCCGGAGACGCTGTACCTCGGCGGAGGTACGCCGGGCGACATTGAGGCGGAAGGGCTGGAGGCGATCCTCGCCGCCGTGCCTGGCCATCCGTGGCTGGAGGTGACCATTGAGGCAGCTCCCGGATCGATCGCGCGGGATCTTGTGGACGTCTGGTGCCGCCTCGGCGTCAACCGGGTAAGCCTGGGCGTACAGTCGTTCATCGGCGGCGAAATTGCCCGCACCGGAAGGAAGCACACGGCCCACACGGTGCGGGACGAGGTGGCGCTGCTGCGAAACGGCGGTATCACGAACATCAACATCGACCTCATCGCCGGACTGGCCGGGCAGACGGTCAAGAACTGGAGCGAGTCGCTTGACTGGATCGAGCGGCTGGCGCCGCCGCACGTCTCGGTCTACATGTTCGAACTGGACGAAGACAGCCGCCTCGGCCGCGAGATCCTCCAAGGCGGCGCGCGGTACGGCGCGCGAGACGTGCCTTCCGACGACCGGACTGCCGAGATGTACGAAACTGCGGTAGAGCGGCTGCTGGCGATGGGCCTGGAGCGGTACGAGATCTCCAACTTCGCCCTGCCGGGGCACGAATCGCGGCACAACCTGAAGTACTGGCGGCTGGAGCCGTACACGGGCTTCGGGGCGGATGCTCACTCGTTCGACGGCGACATGCGGCGGCAGAACGTGGAAGCGCCGCAGGATTACACCGAGCGGGTGGAGCGAGGCGAATCGCCCTGTATAGGGGCGGTTCGGGCCCAGGCGGAGGAGGAACGCTTCTTCGTGGGTCTTCGGCTCACCGCCGGCATCCGTCCGCGTCCGAAGGAATGGCAGAGGTTCGAGCGGCCTATCCGCCGGTTCCTGGGCGAGGGACTGCTCGAGACCGACGGCGAAACGCTGCGGCTGACATCGCGCGGTATTCTCGTTTCCAATGAAGTGTTCCAGGAGTTCGTCGACATATGAATCCCAGCGAATGGACTGACCTCCGCAGTGACACGGTGACTCGGCCCACGGCCGCGATGCGGCGCGCGATGGCGGAGGCGGAGGTCGGTGACGACGTCTATGGCGAAGATCCGACGGTGAACCGCCTGGAGCGCCGGGCGGCCGAGATCTTCGGCAAAGAGGCGGGCCTGTTCGTGCCCACGGGCACGATGGGCAACACGATCGCCGTCAAGGTTCACACGAACCACGGCCAGGAGGTTATCTGCGAAGCGCGCTCTCACGTCCTTAGCTACGAACTGGCGATGATGGCGTGGTTCTCCGGTTGTGTGGCGAGGGCCGTTCGGGCCGAAGACGGCGTGCTGCGGTGGAGCCGGATCCGTCCGGAGATCCGCTTGCTCGGGCCGCACTGGGCGCCGACGGGGCTGATCGAGATCGAGAACACGCACAACATGGCCGGCGGAACGGTGATGCCGGTGGAAGCAATCGAGGAGATCTGCGACGGCGCGCACGGCCTCGGCCTGAAGGTCCACATGGATGGCGCGCGCGTGTTCAACGCCGCTGCGCATCTCGGGCGGCCGGTCAGCGAGATCACGGCGAAGGTGGACACGGTGATGTTCTGTCTGTCCAAGGGGCTCGGCGCACCGGTGGGCTCGATGCTCGTCGGCACGGTGGCGGACATGGCGCGCGGGAGGCTGTACCGCAAGCGGCTCGGCGGCGGGATGCGGCAGGTGGGTGTGCTGGCGGCGGCGGGGCTGATCGCTCTCGAGGAGATGCCAAATCGGCTTGGCGAGGATCACGAGAACGCCCAGTTTCTGGCGGAGGCGCTCGCGCGGATCCCCGGAATTCGCATCCCGCACGAGGTGCAGACGAACATCGTGATCTTCGACGTCAGCGGAACCGGGCTGGCGTCGTCCGAATTCAGCGCCCGGCTGAAGAAGCGCGGAGTGCTGATCAACGGGATCAACCCGACGCAGATGCGCCTGCTGACGCATTTCGACGCCAACCGCACGGCCTGCGAGCGCGCGCTGGAGGCAATCGGACAGGTGGCCGCCGGAGCCGCGGTGGCAAAGGAGGCATAGTGCCATTCACGCTGCAAGGAAAGGCGGCGCTGGTGACGGGCGCCGGACGCGGTATCGGGCGGGCCATCGCGGAGCAACTGGCAGCGGCTGGAGCCGCCGTCATGGTGAACGACCTCGACGACCCGGCAGCCGCCGAGACTGAGGCGATCATCCGCAATGCGGGCGGGCGAGCGGAGCGGCTCGCGGGCGACGTGACGCACCCGGATTTTCCGGAAAGGCTGGTGAATGGGGCGCTCCGCGCTTTCAGCTCGATCGACATCATCGTCAACAACGCCGGCTACACCTGGGACAACGTAATCCAGAAGACGACCGACGAACAGTTCCAGGCTATGCTGGACGTCCATATCACCGCCCCGTTCCGCATCTTGAGGGCCGCTTCCGGATGGATCCGCGAGACGGCCAAGCGTGAGATGAGCGAGGGGCGCCGCGTGATGCGCAAGGTGGTGAACATCACGTCGATCTCGGGCGTGGACGGCAACGCTGGGCAGGCGGGTTACTCCTCCGGGAAAGCGGGCGTGATCGGACTGACGAAGACGCTGGCCAAGGAATGGGGCCGGTACAACGTAACGGTGAACTGCGTCGGCTTCGGGATCATCGAGACGCGGCTGACGCAACCGCTCGGACAGGAGGGCGCGGCGATCGACATCCGCGGGCGGCAGATCCCTGTGGGTGTTCAGCCGGCGACTTTGGAAGCCCTGCGGGCGATGTCCCCGCTGGGGCGGCTGGGGACGGTAGAGGAGGCAGCGGGTTCGGTGCTGTTCTTCTGCTTGCCGCTGTCGGACTACGTGACCGGCGAAGTCCTGCTCTGCAGTGGCGGCGTGCATTTCTGAGCGGCAGATCCCTCTTTTGCGGTGGACGTGGGCCAGCGGCGAAACTTCCGGTCTGTCCCGGAAGTGGGCCGGCGCCAATCGGTTCCAGCGGCCGGTTTCATCCGCGCCACAGCATTGACCAAACAAACCCAATTGCCCCCATTTGCGGGGGCTGCCCGCCTGTACCTTATCTCGATCTCATCATATGAGTGCGGCTGGTGAGCCGATCGCTGTTCTGAAGGGCAAACGGCTGAAACGCGGGGGAATCGAGCGGTGGAAAATTGGTGACCGGGAGAGCCCGACAGAACGAGCGGGTCTCGGCTGGCTTACGCAACGCCAGAACGAAGGGCAAGCGTGTGGGGCGGCCCAGGCGGATTCTCGACCGGCTGGAGATGGCCCGGTCCCGCGACCAGAATGGCCTCTCGCGGACCGCCATTGCCCGCAGAGTGAGGCGCCTCACGGATCGTCAGCGCCATGCGGTCTGATTCCAAAGTAGGCGTAGCCAGCAGCTACAGCGAGCCCTAGCCATGATTGACCAAGATCGGTTAGCGGCTGTAGGACTTTGGGATGTAGCATTTGACCGACCACATAGGCAGAGAGCCCCGTTGCGACCCATACAATAAGGTACACGATTGTTACCCATTTGACAGTCTGCTGTGTCGTGACAGAAGCCGTGGGCTCAAGTGCGCGCGTCATTGGGGCTTCGCCAGGATTCGTGACTGCAAGTTCAGCAACAACCAAAGCCGAGACCAAGCCTCCCACAAGCGTTAATGCCTGAACCATACCGTCCGTGAAGCCGCTTAGAGGGTAACTGGTGCATCCTGAGGTGGACGCGCAGTTGACCACAAGAATGGCAAAGCTGACCGAGTACACGTATAGGCCGAGCAAAATAACAGCGAGCACGGCCCCGATAGCGATTCTCATCCTGAGCCTCCTCCTTAGCCAGGATTTCCGCTTTGGCTTCCTGGCCCACTGTGCGCAGGCCGCGTTCGCGGAGAAATCCTACAAGGAATGGGGTAGTGCTCCCAAAAGGGCCGGTGCAGTTCGGAAGGAGATAGTCCTCCCCGTGTGAATGTATGCGGTAGCTTATGGAGTTCTGATGGCGTTCACGGGGCAGTTTTCAGACTACTTCATCCGTTTTTCTCCGTCAAGCCGGAGTTTGCGGGCCGTGGCCCCTACTATCAGACCGTCTGGACATGTTGGGAACATCTCGCGGTGCTAGGACTCATAAATCGGAGCCAGTTCGCGTTCAGTCTTCGTAGATGCGGACGCCTTGGACGACGCGGTTGATGACGCCGCCGGGGCTGGGGTTGTCGGGGTCGAGGCCGAACCGAAGACTCAGATGGTATGCCAGCAACTGGCAGAAGACGATCTCGGCCGGCGTGCGCAGGTAGTCCGGCAACGAACTGGCTTCGGTGGTGACGACTTCATCGAAGGCGGAAGTGTCCGCGTCCGCGGGCGCCAGGCCCACGAGCCGGCCGATCTTCTTGGCGCGCAGCTCATTGACGAGATCCATTTCGTAACGACGGCGCTTCGGATCGGAGGAGATCAGGCAAAGCACCAGCGTATCGGCGTTCACGAAGCTCATCGGTCCGTGACGAAGGCCGAGATAGGTTTCGGGGATCGCCGGGATCCGCGCGGAGGTGATTTCAAGCACCTTGAGCGTCGCCTCGCGTGCCGCGCCGAACAGCGGCGCGGAACCCAGCGCCACGACGCGAGCGGGTGGCTCGGCGGCAAGAGCCCTCGCCGTCGCCTCATACTTCCCGATCACCGTGCGGGCGCCGGCACAAAGCACGGGCAGCGCCTGCCCCAGTTCCGCTGGACGGGAAAGCGCTATGCCTGCCAACACGAGGTTCGAGAAAGAGCTGGTCATCACAAGGCTGCGGTCGTTGGAGAGCGGGTCAAGAAGCACCGCCTCCACACCCGGCCAGTTGGCGAGCTTGCCGTTGGGGTTGCAGGTGAGCGCGATGTGGCGGACGGAGGGCAACCGCTTCTGAACCTTCTCGACCACCGCAACGGATTCGGGGCTGTCGCCCGAGCGGGCGAGCGAGACAATCGTGCCGAGGCTGGACAGCGCTTCCTCAAAGTCGAATAAGAGCTCGGTGGAGGCGATCGCCCGCGAACCGGGCCAGGCCGACTCAATGGCGATCGCGGCGTAGGCGGACGTGCCCGCCCCGGTGATGACCGGGGGCGACACCCGTCCGAGCGGGGCCTCGCGGACACGCTCGAAGGTGACCGGCCACGTGTCCGGCTGCTGCCTGATTTCAGAAATGGTGAAGCCTCCGGCAGAGGGAAGTTCCAGGGAGGAGTTCAATGTGTCGGCCAAGCAAGCATGATACGAAAGCCAACCGGCGGGGTTCAAGTGAAGCGCGAGTGGATCGGCCGCGCTAAAGAGACATCAGGTAGCTGGTGATCGCCTGCATCTGCCTCGGGGTGAAGCGGTAGGGAGGCATGACCGTCCCCGGTGAAAGCTTCTGCGGATCGAGGAAGTGCTCCACGACCCATTCGCGAGTGCGGCGCTTTGACAGTCCGTTCAGCGGAGGCCCGATTTTCATGCCGACGTCGTTCACCTGGTGGCAGGCGCTGCAGCCGGCGGCCTGGAACACGAGCGCGCCCTGCACGGCGAACGCCGGCGCCGACTCCAGCGCGTGCGCGTTCTGGGGCGTCAGTTTGAGAAGGAAGGCCGACAGCGCGTTGAGTTGCGCATCGGAAAGCTGGATCGGCGGCATCGAGCTGCCGGGCACCATTTTCGACGGATTCTTGAAATGCTGAATCATCCAGCCAGCGTTCTTGCGGATGGAGATCCTGGCGAGGTCCGGCCCGACGTTTGCGCCGCCGTTGCCCACGCTGTGACAGCTCGTACAGTTCTCCTGCCGGAAGTAGCCAATGCCGGCGAGTTCCTCCGGGGAAAGCTGCCGCCATTCCCCGACTCCTGCGGCGATTTGTGTCTCCTGAGGTTTGGGTCTGGTGGCCACGGCGGCAGCAGTCAGGCCGGCCCAGCCGATGGCGGCCAGCACGACGACAGCGGCCGCGTAGGTCCGCTGGGTGAGCTTCATGACCTTGCCGCGGTCGACGAAGGGAACCAGGAACAGAACGAGGACAGCGAACCCCGGCAGCACAACGCTGCCAACCACTTCCAGCGGCCCGGTGAAGAACTTCAATGACTGGAAGAGGAACAGGAAGTACCAGTCGGGGCGCGGTATGTAGGTGGTGTCGGTGGGGTCGGCGAGCCGATCGAGAGGGACGCGCACCGCGACCGCCAAAACGAACAGGACGATGAAGGCGGCGAAGATCGCGATGGTGTCCTTCAGCACCTGCTCGGGGAAGAACTTCTTTCCCGGCGCCGCGTCGCCGGGAGCCGGGGCCACGCCGTGTTTGCGAACTAGGTAAACATGGAGCGCAATCAGGAACATGGTGAGCGGAGGCAGGAGGAGGACGTGAAGCGCGTAGAATCGCGCGAACGTGACCACGCCGATGCTGCCTTCACCACCGAGCAGGCGGTTGAGGTATGGGCCGGCGACGGGCGCCTTGCCAGCGAGCTGCGTCGTCACCACGGTACCCCAATAGGCACGGTTGTCCCACGGCAGCAGGTAGCCCGTCAGACCGTAGCCGAGCGTAAGGAGAAGCAACGTCACGCCGACGATCCAGGTGGCTTCCCGCGGCTTCTTGTAGGCGCCGAAGAGGAAGACCTGGATCATGTGAAGCACGACGACGATGATCATCATGCTGGCGCCCCAGTGATGGAGCCCACGGATCAGGGCGCCGCCGGTGAGCTCGGTGACGATGTACTTCAGGCTGTTGTAAGCGTCGCCGGGCGTCGGGGCGTAGTTGAAAGCAAGCAGGATGCCGGTGAACGCCTGCACGAGGAAGAGAAACAAGGCAATGCTACCGAAAACTTGCGGCCATCCGCTTGAAGCGGGGATGTCCTCATAGAAGAAGTTTCGGATGGCGGTCTCGAGACCGGTCCGGTGTTCGATCCAGCTCAGAACCTTCTGCTTCAGGCCCATGTCTATGCCGGTTCCGTGGACCGTTCCGCAGCGCCGAGCAGAAGTCTGCCGTTCTCGATCCTGACCCGAAACCGTTCCAGCGGGCGCCGGGCCGGACCGCTGAGGACCCGTCCGTCGAGGCCGAAAGTCGAACTGTGGCATGGACAGAGGAAGTTGTTCTTTCGCTCGTCCCAGTGATAGGCGCAGCCGAGGTGAGTGCAGATTGGCGAGAAGGCAACGACGTCGGCGTCAGAGACCTTCACCACCCAGGCGCTCGTCTTTTCGCTGGTGATCTTCCAGCCGTCCACACGGTTGCGGCGGAAGACAAGCTCGTTCGGGACACCGGGCTCGAGTTGCGAGACATCTCCGGCCTCCACCCACTCGGACTCTTTACGGGGTTTTGGCGGCACCAGAAGATATACGGCTGCCGGAAGTCCCAGCGCCAGGCCTATCAATCCCCAGAGCGAATAGATGCAGGTGACACAGAAATACCTGCGGTCAGAACCGCGCGTTTCGTTCATCGCTTTCCCAGCAGGGTGCTGAAAAACCTGGCGTGCAGCCGCTCCGTCAGTTCCTTAGGACCGCTCCCTCTGGTCACCGCTCGGTGACTGCGTTAGGACCGCCCCCTTTGGTCGCGGTTTTCCAGGCGCCTCCTACAGGTATTGTATTTCCGGGGGTCCCGATGGGGTGTTAAAGATCGGCACCAAGTTTGTTAATTCAAGTCCGGCAAACAGACAGAAGGGCTTCGCGAAGCGGAATCTCGGCGCCGGATGTCAGTTTCCCGCCGCCGAAGGTCACATAGAACACGTCGATCGCCTTGTGGGCTTCGGTGTCGACCAGCACCACCTCGATGTTTCCACCCGCGGAGGAGATCGTGCGCGCCAAATCGTAGAGGAGACCGGGACGATCCTGGGCGACGATCTCGATCAGCGTAGCTCTGGAGGAGCCAACGGAGTCGAAGGAGACGCGCGGTTCGACGCGCGAGCGACGGCTGGGAAGAGCGGGCCTGGGGCGCCGTTCGAGCAGTTCTTTCACGTCCATCCTGCCGAGAACCACGCGCTCGACGGTGAAGTGAAGACGGTCGATTTCGGCGGGATTGAGGTCGAGGGTCCGGTTCGGATCTTCGAATATGAAGACATCGAGCACTTCGCTATGGCGGTTGCCGAACGCCTCGGCCTTGAGGATGTTCATCCCGAATCCGGCGAGGGCTCCGGCGACCGAAGCGAACAGAAAGGGACGATCGCGAGTCACCACAGTGAGCGAGTAAACGCCGTTGAGCCGTTTCACGTCGACGGCAACCCCTCGCTCGATCGATAGCTTTCGGATCTGATAGTGAGCCTCGATTTCGGGGGCGTTGTGAGTGAGAAGGTATCGTCTCGGGAAGCCGTCGAGAAATTCCGCTTTCTCGGGGGAATCGGAGGCCGGCGCTTCGATGCGGTCGCTGTCGAGCTCCAGAGTGAGCTCGTTGTAAGCGATAAGGTAGAGGCGCCACAACTGATCGAGCCGCCAGGGGCTCATGGCGGACGGATGAACCGCGCTGATGTCGGCGTAGGTGACAAGGGTGAGGTACTTCAGCCGCTCGACAGTCTCCACGCGGCCGGCGAGAAACCGGGCGGTGCCCTCTTCCCCGAGATCCCGGGAGTTGAGCACCGAAGAGAAATCGAGATGCCGTTCGATGAGAAAGCGGACGGAATCCCGGACATCGGGCGGCGCCGCGATGCGGGTGAGGGCCTGTTCCGCAAGAGCGGCTGAAACCTCGGTGTGCGGGCCACGCGCCGTGGCCTTTCCGGTGTCGTGAAACAGCAGGGCGAACCGGAGAATTTCCGGCCGCTCGATTTCATCAAGGAGCTCCGCAAAGCGAAGCCGCAGCGGGTCCTGGTTTCCGCGCAGGCCGTCGATTTCCTGGATCGAGACGAGGGTGTGCTCGTCGACTGTGTAGCGATGGTGAAAGTCGCGGAGGACGAGGCAGTCGATCTCCTTCCATTCCGTGAACATGGCGTTGAGAACGCCACATTCGTGCATGGAGCGGAGCGCAATCGCGGCATTCGGGAGGGACAGAATTGCTTCGAGCCGCGGCCAGAGCGGCCGGGGAGCGCTCCGGTGTTGTTCCAGCGCGGAGAGGTGTTCGGCGATGCGCTGCTCGGAATCGGGCGCCGGCCGGATGCCGTGACGCGCGGTGAACTCGAAGAGGCGCAGCACGAGTTCGGTATCCTGTGCCAACAGTTGGGGCGATTTGAAAAGGACGCTCTCCCGGGATACGGTGAACTCCGCGTTGGAGAGCCGCGAGCGCCAGTCACGGAACTGCGAGAAGAGCGAACTGCCGGCCGCTTCGCACTCCTCGAGCCAGCGCGCGGCTGTTCGGTGGATGGAGCGGGCGTGGCGGAAGTATACGCGCATCCAAGCCGCCGGATCACTCGCGGGGGAGAATGGCTGATCGGCAAGCTCCTCCTGGGCGTCAAAACCGAGCAGATTGCTGTCTCGCCCGGTCCTGTAATGCAGGAAACAGCGGACGGAATAAAGGAATGTCCTGGCGTTCGCGAGCTCGGGAAACGGATCCGGCTCCGACCGGCGGTAAGACTGGGCATTGCGAAGCTGGCTCAGCCAGCGGGCTAGCTGGTAGTCCCGGAGCCCGCCCGGAGCCTCTTTCACGTTAGGTTCGAGGTGATAGATCGTGTCTGAGTAACGGGCCTGCCGGACGCGGGTGAGCCGGCATAACTGGCGCGACAGCTCGTCCCGACGTGCGCTGAAGAAACGCGGCAGTTTTTCCTCCATCCGCTCAAACAAGGCCGGATCGCCAGCCAGGAAACGACGGTCCAGGAGACTGATGCTCAACTCGACGTTGCCGTCGTGGACTTCGCAGCACTCCGTGGGAGTTCGCACGGAGTGGCCAAGACGCAGACCGGAATCCCAGAGGTTTTGGAGAAAACGCGAGACGGCGTCGCGCTGCCCGGCCTCACTAAGCTCCACCGGTACGAGCAGCAGAAGGTCAACGTCGGAATGCGGAAACAGCTCGCGCCGTCCGAAGCCGCCCACGGCGAGCAGTGCCGCACCCCCGGGAAGCGCAGGCGCGATGAATTCATCGAAAGATCGCACGACCGCCGCTTCGACCATAGCGGACCGGCCGGCGAGAACGGGGAACGCGTCACCATCCCGGAAGAACGCGGCGCGAAGCTCGTCCGCCTCCGGACTAGAGTGCGGCGTCGCCACGATCGTCATTCCGGATCCGGACGGCTTCGGCGACGTCGTAGACAAAGATCTTGCCATCGCCGATCTTGCCGGTGCGCGCGGCTGTGACGATTGTCCGGATCACTTCTTCCATGCGGGCGGACGGCACTACCATCTCGATTTTGATCTTCGGTAGAAGATCGACCTGATACTCACGGCCGCGATAGACCTCCTTATGGCCCTTCTGCCGACCGTGACCGCGAACTTCCGTGGCGGTCATGCCGTCGATACCGATTTCCTTCAGGGCGTCCTTGACGTCGTCCAGTTTAAAGGGCTGAATGATGGCTTCGATCTTTTTCATCCGAAGGTCCTCTTTACGATTCGTAGTTGTAGGCTTCCTCGCCGTGCATGCTGAGGTCGAGGCCCTCGACCTCGTGCTCGTCCGCGACGCGGACGCCGAGGAGAACGTCGCAGAGTTTCAAGATGGCGAGGGTGGCCACCGCGGCAAGCATCCAGGCGATGGCGCAGCCGGCGAGCTGATTGAGAAGCTGGCCGGAGTTCCCGTCGGTCAGGCCCAGGGGCATCGGACGTCCGGAAGCGTCTTTGAGTGCACTGTTGACCAAGTTCGTTGCGAAGACGCCGGTGAGCAACGCGCCGAGGGTTCCTCCGGCACCGTGCACGCCGAACGCATCGAGCGAATCGTCGTAGCCGAACCTCTGCTTTACGGATGCCACCATAAAATAGCAGACCACGCCGGCGGCAAAACCGATCACCAGCGCCGGGAATGGTTTTACGAAGCCGGAAGCCGGCGTAATCGCCACCAGGCCGGCGACGGAGCCCGAGATGCCGCCGAGCACGCTGGGCTTTCCGTTCTTCAGCCATTCCACCAAAATCCAGCCGAGAGCCGCCGCCGCGGCGCCAAAGTGCGTGGCGACGAAGGCGCTGGTGGCCAGCGCGGATGATCCCAGGGCGCTGCCGGCGTTGAAACCGAACCAGCCGACCCACAGCAGGCACGCTCCGATAAAGCTCAGCACGAGGTTGTGCGGCTTCACCGCCTCGTGGGGATACCCGCGGCGCTTGCCCAGATAGAGTGCGCAGACGAGAGCGGAAACGCCAGAGGTGATGTGAACGACGGTGCCGCCAGCGAAATCAAAGCATGGGATTCTGCCCCCGAGAAATGCGTTCAGCAGTCCACCCTTGCCCCAAACCATGTGTGCCATCGGAAAGTACACCACGAGCAGCCAAAGCGTCATGAACAGCAGCATCGCGCTGAACTTCATGCGTTCGGCGAATGCGCCGGAGATGAGGGCCGGCGTGATGATGGCGAACATCAACTGGTAGACCATGAAGGTCTGCTGCGGGATGGTGGCCGCATAGTCGGCATTGGGTTCGGCGCCAACGCCGTTCAAAAACAGATACCGAAAATCCCCAACGATGGCGTTGCCCTCGCCAAACGCCATGCTGTAGCCGACAACAGCCCAAAGTACGGTCACAAGGGCCATGAGGACGAAACTCTGCATCATTGTGCCGAGAACGTTCTTTCTGCGAACGAGACCGCCATAGAAGAGAGCGAGGCCAGGGCCGGTCATCATCAGCACTAGCGCAGCGCTCATCAACATCCAGGCGTTATCGCCGGCAGACTGGGCTGCCTGGGTTGCGGCCTGGAGCGCGGCGAGCTTCTCATCCATACTCTGCCCACCTTGCGCATTGGCCAGAACAGGCAGGAGCAGAGGCAGATACAACGTCGGAAGTTTCATCCAGCACCTCTTTGAAATAGTTCGCAGAACAAGGCGTTACTTACTATCTTGCACGCACGGGCCGGGATCTTCTAACGAAACGTTTCTATCGGGGTAATTGAAAAATTCTATTGGCGCGTTTTCCCAAACCAGCCTAGAATGAGGCAATTTTGTTCTGCCCCCGCGA
>DATIFQ010000278.1:0-24012 GCA_035455185.1 Bryobacteraceae bacterium
TCGCTTCGGCCTCCGCGAGGTTCGGTGGTTTCGACATCTTTTCGGGATACCGGTACCTCGGCTGATACAGCAGCATTTCTTCCTGCTCCCGCCCAGTCAGATAGGGAAATCCTTTCGGGGCAGCCGAACTGCGAAAGGCAAAAAGACGGTCCCCGTAGATACCGCCAAAGCCAACAAATGCCTCTGGCAATTGCTCACCCCGCATGCTCTTGACCGGATAGCGCCACACACTTTCGACCCTTCCGATGAGTTTCATTTGAGCCCCCCCTGACTATTCTAGTGCCGTTCCAACTTGATGCACCTATGCGCTAATGCGCGGTGGGGCGTTGAAGAGACGAAGATCTCATTGCGCCACCCGACGCCGCAGAGCCCACGTTCCGGACATGCTGTTCGTGAGCTCTCTGCCTGTTCGCTCCACCATTCCGACGAGCCGGCCGTCTGTAATCCGCCCTCTGAAACGATCGATCAGAAAGGGAAGGGGCAGCGTAACGACAGAAAAGCGCAGTTCCTGCCCGGAGAGGGAGCACTCCGCTAGCGGAGCGTCGTATCGCTGGTTGCGGTCGGGCACCCTAATCACTACGTCTCCTTGACACTTGCCACCCTCGAACCGCAGCGTCAGATCCAGGATGGCCGGGCTAGGGTAATACGTCAGGTCGCCGGTCCAGACGCCTGCCAATTGATCGGGTTGCATCGCTTCGCCGCTCGGCAGCATGACGTTCGGCCGCTCAGGCGGGAGAGCCCCCAGGTAACCGTCATTCCGCCTGATGTCGCTAACAGTGTCCCTGGCCGAGTTCTGAAGACTCCTGGCTTGCTCGGCCGACAATGCCACCAAGACTGTGTTCCGGTTCGTATCGACAACGCCACCAGTGCTCACGGCATGCCCTGATACCTCGAAAGGAAGATCGCGGGCAGCCTCTGGAAACAGCGACGTCAAGAGGACGCAAGCCAGCAAATAGGAGCCGGCAGGCGATGGATGGGAACCATCCTTTGCATACAACTCCAGGCCAGGGCTTCGCTGCCGCACCATTTGCCAGGCCGGACCTACCGGTGCGAGTATCGCCCCGAGTTCGCGGGCGACGGAATCGTAGGCGTAGTCCAGGTCCCCCTGCTGATGCGGTTCGGACAGGCGCGACCACGTCAGCAAAAGCACGGTGCGCGCCCCAGCCCGCTTCACTTCCGCATCGAACAGCCGGACGCCCCAGTGAAGCAGAATCGGAGCGTTCACAACAAACTTGCCATCGCGCAGGCCGTCTCCCAGTTGGCTTTGATCCTGCAGCACGACGTAGTCCCACTTCGACGAACGAAGGATTCGGCGGGCGTCAGAGCGCTCCCACAAAGAAACCAGGGTCGCGCCGGGAATCGCAACCGTTTGTACTTCCACCTGCCGGTCAGGAAGCGCCGCACGCGCCAACTCGGCGAAAATCTCGGGCGCATTGTTGAAATAGGTGTAGCTGTTGCCCAGGAAGAGAACCCTCAGCGGTTCCGCACCCTGAAGCAATCCTCCGAAGAGCAGCACGACCACCAAGCGGATCATGCCTCATTCTATGCTCACGGCGTTCGCGGGACTCCGCCGGAATGAAGCCGTAGAGCCCGCGCATGCTACCGGAAGTAGTCGTGAAAGACCTTGTCGTTGGTCCGCTCCACTTCGAGGGTCGGCAGCACCTGCGTGTCGAAACTGCGAACCGCGCGCGACCATTCGGCAAGGTTGGCTTTGAGCTGGCGGTGATCGTCCTCGCTCCGAAAGTCCAGTGTCGCCTCGTCGCCCAGCAGGTTCGCGATTTCGCCGAAACCACCCGCCGCGCCCCGTGCGCCCCGCGCATAGTCCGGGTAATCCTTCTCCAGGGCATACGCATAGACCAGAATGGCGGCCTGGATGCGTCCCGTGCGTGTCCGCTGCTCACGGGCTCGGGCGCGATAGCGTTTGGTCGCCTCGACCGAGAGCAACTCCCCAACGCCCGGCATGCGGTTGTTCTCCGAATACTTCGCCAGCCAACCCCCTTCCTGAGAACCGACGCGCGCCACAGTGCGGGCCGCTGTCTCTAGTGGCGGCGGCCCGTTCAACGTGACGATGGAGTTCAGCCAGGTGCCGCCGTGGATGGTGAGAAAGCCCTGAGTCTCCATCTCGCGCAACACCGGATCATCCGGCGGCACAGGGAGCGCGTAAACCTTCACGCCCGCAGAGAGCCGGTCCGCCGGATCGTCGCGCGGCTGCACCTCCACCCAGTGGCCACCCTCAAATGACATGGGAACGAACACAGCCATCGCGATGCACTGCGTCGGGTTCCAGACGCTGACCAGCCGGCGGTTCAGTCCCGCGCGGCCGATCACTTCCGCAAGTTGCTTTCTCTCGTTCCAGTCGAGCATGCGTGGGCTTCGCGGGCCGAAGGTCCACATTGCCTCTAAGGCCAAAGCCGGGAGCGTCAGGGGAAAGACGATGGCGAGCGCAACCAGTCCGCCCGTAAACGCCGTGCGGAAGCGGGGCGTCATCCATTCGCGAAACTTTGCGAGTTCGACACCCGCAATCACCGCCAGCACCAATGGCGCCTGCAACAGGAAACGTTTGTAGTCCTGCACGATCCATGGGGCCGGAGCGGCCAGCCAGGCGATCAAGAATACGTTCTCGCGCGGACGGCGCAGCAGCCGGACGATCCCGAACGCCGCCGGGATGTAAATGAGCGGGGCCAACATCAGCGCCTCGTCGCCACGCCTGCCGCGATACCACTCCAGGTTGCGGAGGAAATGGATTGTATACGGGCTGGTGAGAAGCACCGTCGCGCCGCCAACGATGGCGAGCGCCTTCCAGCGCCGGCCGAGCACTGCGGCAACGAATACCGCGAGCGGCGCCATCGCATAGCCCGCCAGGTGCGTGTAGATCGCGGCCGTCGTGAAGAGGATCGCAAGCGGCAGCCGGCCTTCGACGAAGCACCACGCCGCCCAGGCCGAGAAGATGAAAATCCAGCCCGAAGGCACTCCGACCGCAAACGAGATCGACGCGAACAGCGTGCCCGAGAGGAGTGTAACCGCGAAAAGCGCCGCCCAGTCGCCGCCGTAGCGGCGTGCGAAGAACCACACGGTGAACATCGCGGCGGCCCACTGTGCCAGGGCCAGGATCGCGTTGGCGCGTACATAATCCATGCCGTCTCCGCCAAGCGCGCGACCCAGGTAGCCGATCGCCATGTGCATGAGCGGGCCTTGCAGATTCGGCCGGCCACCGGGCCCGAAGTTGATGTGGTCCCACCAGGCCGTGCCGTGCTCACCGTACCAGCGAGCGAGCGAGACGTGGTAGCCGGAGTCGATGCTGACGAAGTAATCCGGCAGCGACGCGAGAAGCAGGATGCCATGCAAGGCGACGACCACTATGGCCGCGCGGCGGGCCGCCAAGTTCATGGACCTATCATATCCGCCGGCGGGTCGGGCGGCTGATATGGGAGCCGAATTGATCGGGCGCCGGACCTCCGTCCGCAGCAAAAGCGCAGACGTGGATGTAGCGCTCCTCCGCCCACAGCGCGGCGCCCGAGACTGAGAGGCCGCTCAGCCGGATGTCCTTGCCGAGCCCGAGCGCCGGTTGGGTGAAACTCGGCGACGAAGCCACCCGGGCAAGGAGTTCCTTCAGCGACTCCATGGTGGCCGCATCGCATTGTGCGCCGGACGAATCCAGAGCGTCGAGCGCGTAGCTGCGTAGCAGCTTCGGGAACAACTTCCGCATCGTTGCCGGGTGATCGAACAGGTCGAGGCCGAGCGGACGGCCATCGATGGCGAATACCACGCCCGCCTGCGCGTCACAGCACTGGAACGCTCGTACGTACTGCTCCACGGAGATTGAGTGGCGCTCGTACATCGCTCCCATCGCCTGCGTCGGCGACTGGGCGCCCATCCGTTCGGCTTTGCAAGCGATGTCGTCCCAAACGCCGGACTGATCGGAGCGGCGCGCCCCGGTCCGGTGCATCGACAAGGTGACCTGCGCCGCCCGTGACGCCCGGCCACGCGAGTACATCACGTGTTCGGCCGGCTTGAAGTCCGGGCTTCGCATGGACCACCGCCCTGCCTCGACACACGAAACCGGGATGGTGATGGTCTGCCTGGCTGGAGCGAGAATCGTCAGGTTCAGCACGCGGTTCTGTTTCGCGCCTACGAGTTCCTGGCCGTCGAGCAAGAGCACGGGCCAGTCGGAGCGGTTCTCGAACCGCAGTTCGGGCACGGAGCCTCCGCCCAGTTCGGTGACACGAGCGAGGCCCTGCGCGATCGCGTCGTCCAGCAGGAGATAGCTGGGGTCCGGCGTCTCGATTTTCCGACGCAGAAGCGGCAGCAGGGTAAGGTTCCGGAAGTGGACCGGCTCGCCGGTTTCCACCTGGCCGAATTCGTCTTGAAGGGAAATCATCATGAGCTCCTTGGGCAGGTTGCCCGAGGAGGTAAATGCACGCGGAGTGACATTCCGACGGTGCTTTGAAATCAATGATGTACATTGCGAGAGACGGCTCCCGCGTCAAGCCGGGTAGACCCGGCGTCAATCCGCCTTGACGTTCTCACCTTTCAAGAAGGCGTGGACTGCCTGCTTGGAAAGGCCGAGCATCGCTGCCGCCTGGCTCTGGTTGCCGTTACTTCTTTCGAGCGCCCGCAGGATGAGCTGCTTGCGGATCTGGGCGAGGAACTCTTCGAGCGAGAAGCCGGGAGCCGGTTCGGGCAGGCCGGCGAAAGGGTCCAGGGTGGCCGCCGCGGGTGTGATGATGAGGTCGTCGGGGCCGAGCACGTCCGAGCGGGCAAAGAGCACCGAGCGATCGAGGACATTGGAGAGCTCGCGCACGTTACCGGGCCAGTCGTACTGCTGAAGGCGCAGCATGGCCTCCTTCGAAAGCTGGCGCGGCTTCGGCCGGCGATGGTTGATTCGCCGGAGCAGCGTGGCCGCAAGGGACGAGATCTCCGACTCCCGCTTCCGGAGCGGAGGAAGCTTGATTTGAACGACCTCGAGACGGTAGTACAGATCGTTCCGGAAGCGCCCGGCATCGATCTCTCCGGCGAGGTTCTTATTGGTCGCAGCCACGATGCGGACGTCGACCGTTCGCGCGTGGTTCGATCCTACGGGCTGGACAACGCCGTCCTGGAGCGTCCGCAGCAGCTTCGCCTGGCTTTCGGCGGGCAATTCTCCGACCTCGTCGAGGAACAGTGTGCTGCCGTCGGCCTCCTCGAAGACACCCTTGCGGTCCGCCACGGCGCCGGTGAAAGCGCCTTTGACGTGGCCGAAGAGGTGGCTTTCGGCGAGGTCCTTTGGGATGGAGGCGCAGTTGACGGCCACCATCGGGCGGCCGTGCCGTTCGCTCATTCGGTGGATCAGCTTCGCGAACATCTCCTTACCGGTGCCCGTCTCCCCGAAGAGCAGCACCGGGTAGTCGCTCTCGGCCGCGATGGCGGCACGCTCGGCGGCGGCACGCATCAACGCCGATCCGATGAAGATGCCGAGCTCCTGGAGCGCCTCGTCCAGCCCTGGAGGTGGAGGCAGCGCTGCGGTCGGTTTGGGCATCGCGGCGTCCGCAGCCGCTCGCTGGAACAGGCTCTTGAGACGGGGAGCCTTGGCCCTCTGCGCGAGGGGCGGCGCCTCCTCCGCTGACGGGAAGTACTCCATCGGCATGACGAGGTCGCGCAGGCTCGACCAGTCGCTCGAATCGAGTTGCACCTCGCGGACGTTGGCGGCTCCGAACAGAGGTTCAGCGGGAGAGCCGAGCTGGAGCAGTTTCGCGGGCAGCACACCGGTTGCCGCAAGAAGGAACCACGCCGCGCGCATCTCCGCGGTGCCACTCGAGACGCACACATGGTTTTTTGCGCCGCGTTGTGTGTGCACGAATGCGCGCACCCGGCGCACGAGGTGTCCCATGAGCGAGGAGTAATCCTTGGGGTCAGAGACAGGGAGCTCCGTGACCGTGACGCGGCATTGCGGGTAGAGCCGGGCGACCTCGGCGCGGGTAGCGCCGGCGTTTTCGCGGGTGTGCGGTGTGTGGAAGAGCAGGATGGTGTCAAACTGCCGGGCGTCCACGAGCGAGAGGATTGGACCGGGTTGATCCTCGCCGGCGATGTCGCCGGACATGAACGGATCCTTCGGATCGACGAAGGCGAATAGCGTCTTGCCGCTGATCATCATAACCTGAGGCAATTCTACAGCCACGGTGCGAGATGCGCCGGGTCTCTAGGATGCGTGAGGCGCTGCTGAAAAGCGCCAGCGTTCCTTTCAGAGGACTTCGAGTTCGTGTTTCTTTGCCGCGGAGATGAGAGCGGTGTCCCTCGAAGCCAGCGGGAGCCGGCGCCGGATGGCCAGCTCCAGATAGCTTGCATCGTAGACAGAAAGACGATGACGCGCAGCGAGGTCAGACGTTTGTCCCAAGGCGAGACGCGGGCCGTCTTCATCGACCACCGGCGCCAATCGGCGAAGCGCGTCCACCGCGCGCCGGTAGTGATTGTCTCCAAGCTTTCCGCGCCGCGTGAGCGCAAGGAGAGCGTTCGCAACTTCAAAAGGCCAGAGGGTAGGCACGAAAAAGCGTGTCCCGCTGAGAATTCGGTCGAGCAGTTCAGTTGCAGAACTGCTGGATTGCGCCGGGACCACCCAGGCGACACCGATGGAGGAGTCAGCGACGAAGCCGCCAGTCACGGCCTGCCCTCATTGACGGCGTCTTTGATCGCGCGTCGGCTGAGTCTTCGGAAGCCGGGCCGGAGGCTAATCTCCTCACGCAGCCGGTTAATGTCGTGAACGGCCTCCTGTATCCGCGCTAAGGACGCACTACCTTCCGGGACGAGCCGGGCGACTGGTTTGTCGTGCCGGGTGATTACGATCTCTTCACCGTTGGCGACGCGGCTTAGCAACTCACCAAAGCGGGTCTTGGCCTCAAAAGCGGTTACGGTATCCATAATTTGACTAGCTATTGTCTAGTCTAACATGACCGGGTCTCTGCCGCGCTTCAAGGCCAAGGCACGTTTCCGCGCCCGCTTCTCGCCGACCGAGGGCGCAAGTGATACTCTCGGTTTGTTATTCCGACAAAGGAGTCCGAGGAATCTATGAATCTCAGTCATCGTTGCAGAATGTCTGGTTTCGCCGCACTGGTGTGGATCTGCCTTGCTTATCCGGCACCTGCGCAGCACGTGCTCCGCGTGACGCCGTCCACCGTCCAATGGGGTTATTTCGCGGAGGGAAAGAAGCCGGCGCTGACGGTAAAGTCAGGCGAGACTGTGACGATGGACACGATCGTTGGCATCCCGGACATGCTGGAGGAACTGGGCGCGACTACGGACGATTCGATCCGTGAGATGAAGGAGATGTACGCCAAGGTGACGGATAAAGGGCCTGGGCCACACTTTCTCACGGGGCCGATCGCCATCGAGGGCGCGCTGCCGGGTGACGTACTCGAGGTGGAAATCCTGGAGATCCGCCTTCGCTCTCCTTACGGATGGATGATGATCGAGCCAGGCGCGGGCATTCTTCCGGGGGAGTTCCCGTATCTGAGAAAGAAGCTGGTGCCGCTCGACCAGCGGAACATGGTGGCAGAGTTCGCACCGGGCGTCCGCCTTCCGGTCCGCCCTTTCTTCGGGAATCTGGGCGTGGCTCCGCCGATGGGACGAATCGGCAGTTCCGCGCCGGGCTTTCACGCCGGCAACCTCGACAACAAATGGCTGGTAGCCGGGACGAAGCTGTTCATCCCGGTGCAGGTGCCAGGAGCGCTGTTCGCGGCGGGTGACGGGCATGCATCCCAAGGCGACGGCGAGGTGTGCGTCACGGCCGTTGAGACCAACCTCACCGGAGTGTTCCGCTTCACCGTGCGGAAGGACATGAAGCTGCGATGGCCCCGAGCCGAGACGCCAACGCACATCATCGCGATGGGACTGAACGAAGATCTGGATGAGGCGGCGCGGCACGCCACGACCGAGATGATCGACTATCTGACGTCGGAACGCGGCTTGTCGAGGGACGACGCCTATATGCTCACCAGTGCCGCGGTGGATCTGCATGTCACTCAGGTCGTGGACGGCGTGAAGGGCGTACACGCGATGCTGGCCAAGTCGATTTTCGGAGCGGAACCCGCGCTGAAGGCGCTGGTCGTCGACGGGCAGAACAATCACGCCTGGCGGGAGACGACGCCCGTGCTGAAGCAACTTCTGGAGCAGACGGGGCTTTTCCGGGTCTCGGTGGCCACAGCGCCCGCGAAGGGCGGCGACATGACCGCTTTCAAGCCGGACTTCGCCGCGTACAACGTGGTGGTGTTGAACTACACCGGCGATCCCTGGACGGCGGCGACAAACGCAGCATTCGAGAAGTACGTCCGGGAGGGCGGGGGAGTGGTGATCTTCCATGCCGCGAACAACGCGTTTCCGGACTGGAAGGAGTTCAACGAGATGATCGCCGTCGGCGGGTGGGAGAATCGGACCACCGAGAAGTCCGGTCCCATGATCCGGTTTCGGGATGGCAAAGTGACCACGGACAGCAAGCCGGGGCGGTGCGGCAGTCACGGTGCGCGGCTGCCTTTTCAGGTCGCGATGAGAGACCGGAGCCACCCGATCACGAATGGCCTGCCGGAGGTCTGGATGCATGCGGCGGACGAGTTGTACGACAGCCTCTGCGGGCCGGCGAAGAACGTGGAGGTACTGGCGACGGCGCACTCCGATCCGGCAAACCGGGGCACGGGAGAGAACGAGCCGATGCTGATGACGATCCGCTACGGCAAGGGCAGGGTGTTCCACACGGCGCTAGGACACGACCCGGCGGCGATGCAGTGCGCCGGTTTCATGACGACTCTCCAGCGCGGGGCCGAGTGGGCGGCCACGGGCAAGGTGACGCAGAAGGCGCCGGCGGACTTCCCGACGGCGGAGCAGGTCAGCTTGAGGAAGTGACAGGGGCGGCGACCGGCCTCAGATCACCAGGGTTACGCCAGCCAACCCGAGGTGGCGGTCGGTCGACCAGCAGGTTTGGATTCTTCCCTCGTCCATGATCAGGAGGCCGTGGGCGTCCGCCAGCGTCAACGCCTGATCGCGGTATTTCCTCACAAAGCGGGCCGCTTTTCCGAGTTCCGCGTCACCGAACGGAAGGACGGTGAGCGGCTTCAATTCCGCAATGAACGCCAGGAACTGGATCGCCCTTTCGCGGTCGTACCGGCGGAGAAACCAACCATGACCCTCGGCCACGACCAGGGCGGAAGTCACCAGGGGCGGCGGTTCGGAAAACAGTCGTCGGAACAGAGGGTGGTGACTATCCGAACCATCCAGAAAGGCTATCAAGGCCGAGGTGTCGACGTAACAGTCAACTCTTCGTGCCATAGACGACCTCGTCGACCGACTGGCTCGAACGCCTGTCGCCGGATTCCACGAGGCCCGCGAAACGCATCCAGGGGGCGTGTCCCTCGACCGGAAGCGTCCGGCGTATAGCGCGACGCACGAACTCCGCGACGGAAATACCCTGGTGGGCCGCTTCCCGCTTGGCTAGGTCGTACTCGTGTTCATCCAGGGAAACTTGCGTCCGGATCATGTTATCACCATTTGAAACTATGATAACACGAGGTCGACCGCTCCCACTACCGCCGGTGAGACTGCTCAAGTTGCTGGCGCCGCCAGTCCGAGGAGGAAACGGTTCGTGTTTCCAGACGGAGGGCAGGAGATCTCCGAGCGGCATCACTAGCCTCCTTTGCCGGCTTTTCGAAGCGCGATCTTCCGAGCCAGCCTTTCCAACTCGTGCGGTTCGAGCACGTCATTCTCGACCATGGCGACGAGCAAACGCTCGACGGAGCCTCCGCAGAGACGGTCGATGATCTGGCGGACTGCATGCGTGGCGACGCTCTGCGGAGGGATGGCCGCTTCGTAGATGTAGGTCCGGCCGTCGATCTTGTGTGTTAGGTATCCCTTTTCCTCCAGGCGGCGGAGAACGGTGCGGACGGTCGAGTCCTTCAGGCGGCGATACGGAGCGATGCCCTCGCGCACGTGATCGGCTGTGGCGCGGCCCTTGGGGCTGCCCACCCGCTACCGCACTTCCGCGTGGTATTGCTGGAGCGGTTTGACGCCGTCTTGGCCGGACTGGCGGCGGGTGGCGATGCCCTTCGCGGCGGCCAGCGCGCCGGCGACGGTGGTGATGTATGGCACCTTGTACTTGATCGCGTTCTTACGGATGTAAGAGTCGTCGTACTGGCTTTGCTTGCCCGCCGGTGTGTTCACGATGAGCTGGATCTCGTGTTTCTGCACGTAGTCAACGATGTGCGGCCGGCCCTCGTGCATTTTGTTCACGGCCAGTACTGGAATTCCGTGGTCGAGGAGGCACACCGCCGTTCCCGACGTTGCCAGTATGCGGAAGCCCATCTCGTGGAACTGACGCGCCGCTTCCACCACCGCCGAATGGTCCTTTTCGGAGACCGTGATCAGCACTGTGCCTACCATCGGCAGTGTCTGCTGAGCGCCCTCCTGGGCTTTGAAGAAGGCCTCGCCGAACGTCTGTCCCAGACCGAGCACCTCGCCGGTGGACCGCATTTCCGGGCCGAGCAGCGGATCCACCTCAGGGAACATGTTGAACGGAAAGACCGCTTCCTTGACGCCGTAGTGCTGGACTACTCCGGGCTTCAGGTCCAGGTCCGCCAGCTTCCGGCCGAGCATCAACTGCGTGGCGATGCGCGCCATCTGGATGCCGCACACCTTCGACACCAGCGGCACCGTCCTCGATGCGCGCGGATTGGCCTCCAGCACGTAGACCGTGTCGTTCGCGATAGCGTACTGCATGTTCATCAGCCCGACGACGTTCAACTCCATCGCGATCCGCCGGGTGTACTCCTCGATCGTCTGGATGTGCTTGGTCGGGATACTCACGGGCGGGATGACGCAGGCCGAATCACCCGAGTGGATGCCCGCGAGTTCGATGTGCTCCATCACAGCGGGCACGAAGACGTCCGTACCGTCGGAGATCGCATCCGCCTCGGCTTCGATCGCGTTCTCGAGGAACTTGTCGATGAGAATCGGTCGCTCCGGCGTCACGTCCACGGCCTTGGCGACGTACGCGCGCAGGTCTTCGTCGTCATAAACGACTTCCATGCCGCGTCCGCCGAGCACATAAGACGGCCGGACCATCAACGGATAGCCGATTTCGCCGGCGATCTCCAGCGCTTCGTCGACCGAAGCCGCCATGCCGGAGGGCGGCATTGGGAAGCTGAGTTTCTCCATGATCTGGCGGAAACGGTCGCGGTCTTCGGCGAGGTCGATCGTCTCCGGGCTCGTTCCCAGGATCTTCACGCCGGACGCCGCAAGCGCGTTGGCCAGGTTCAGCGGCGTCTGCCCGCCGAACTGCACGATCACGCCCGCGGGTTTCTCCTTTTTGTAGATGCTGAGGACATCCTCGATCGTCAGCGGCTCGAAGTAGAGCTTGTTGGAGGTGTCATAGTCGGTCGAGACAGTCTCCGGGTTGCAGTTGACCATGATCGACTCATAACCCTCGTCCCGCAGGGCGAACGCAGCGTGGACGCAGCAATAGTCGAACTCGATGCCCTGGCCGATGCGGTTCGGCCCGCCGCCCAGGACCATCACCTTGCGCGGGTTCGAAGTGGCGACGGAGGTGTCCGGAGCGTTGTAGGTTGAGTAGTAGTAGGCCGCGTTTTCGACGCCGCTCACCGGCACCGGCTCCCACGCTTCGGCTACACCGAGCCGCCCGCGCTGTTCGCGGACCGCCGCCTCACCCAGGTCCAGCAGTTGCGCGAGGTACCGGTCGGCAAATCCGTCCTTCTTTGCGCGGACAAGAAGATCGTCGGGAAGCGGTCTGCCGCGGAAGTGCAGGATCTCTTCCTCGAGGTCGACGAGTTCTTTCATCTGCCCGATGAACCAGGGCTTGAGGTGCGTCTTCGCCGAAAGAAGATCCACACTGGCGCCCTTGCGCAATGCCTCGTACATCAGGAACTGCCGCTCGCTCGACGGCTCGGCGAGCCTCTCGAGCAGTTCTTCGAGAGGCCGCTTGTGAAAGTCCTTCGCGAAGCCGAGCCCGTGGCGCCCGATCTCGAGGGAGCGGATCGACTTCTGGAGCGCTTCCTTATAAGTCTTGCCGATGCTCATCACTTCGCCGACGGCGCGCATCTGCGTGCCCAGGCGATCTTCGGCGCCTCGGAATTTCTCGAAGGCCCAGCGGGCGAACTTCACCACGACGTAGTCCCCGGAGGGGGTGTACTTGTCGAGGGTCCCGCTGCGCCAGTACGGAATCTCGTCGAGCGTCAGCCCGGAGGCCAGTTTCGCGGAGACCAGCGCGATCGGGAATCCGGTAGCCTTCGAAGCCAGCGCCGACGAGCGCGAAGTCCTCGGGTTGATCTCGATCACCACCACCCGGCCGGTCTTCGGGTCGTGAGCAAACTGCACATTCGTGCCGCCGATGACCTGGATTGCCTCGACGATCCGGTAGGACTGCTCCTGGAGTTTCCGTTGCAGGTCCTCGGAAATGGTCAGCATCGGGGCGGTGCAGAACGAGTCACCGGTGTGGACGCCCATTGCGTCCACGTTCTCGATGAAGCAGACGGTAATCATCTGGTTCTTCGAGTCGCGCACAACCTCGAGTTCCAGTTCTTCCCAGCCGAGCACGGACTCCTCGACCAGGATCTGGCCGATCAGGCTGGCCGCGATACCCCGGCTGGCGACGATGCGCAATTCCTCGATATTGCGGACGTGCCCGCCGCCGGTGCCGCCGAGCGTATAGGCCAGACGGATGACCACTGGATAGCCCAGCTTCTCCGCGATCCTCTCCGCTTCCTCCACGGAATACGAGGGCTCGCTGCGCGGCATCTCGATTCCCAGCCGCGCCATCGTCTCCTTGAAGGCGATCCGGTCCTCACCGCGCTCGATCGCGTCCACTTGCACCCCGATCACCTTGACGTCGTATTTCTCGAGTGTGCCGTTCCTCGCCAATTCGGCGCAGAGGTTCAGGCCGGACTGGCCGCCAAGGTTTGGGAGCAGTGCGTCCGGCCGCTCCTCTTCGATGATCTGCATCATGCTCTTGATGTTGAGCGGCTCGATGTAGGTGACGTCGGCCATGCCTGGGTCGGTCATGATCGTAGCCGGGTTCGAATTCACCAGCACGATCTCATAGCCTTGCGCTCGCAAGGCCTTGCAGGCCTGGGTGCCGGAATAGTCGAACTCGCATGCCTGCCCGATGACGATCGGGCCGGAGCCGATGATCATGACCTTATGAATGTCGTTTCTTCGTGGCATCGTTGGAGGTTCTTGGAAAATGGATAAAGAGATCCATATTAGCGTGGATCGAAGCTTCGGTGTCCCTTTCAGCGGCGGGCGTACAATTGGACAAGACGGAGCCTGCTGTGCAGCAGAGCCCGATACTCAGAGGAGGTAAATATGACGAAGTTCCTTCAGGCGTTGTGTCTAAGCTTGTCCCTATTCGCCTTTGCCGCCGCGGCCGACCAGATGACCGGCTACATTTCCGACTCGAAGTGCGGCGCGGCGCACACGGACGGTTCTGAAAAATCGGTCGCTTGCGTGAAGGCGTGCGTCAAGGGGGGCCTCGCACCGGTGTTCGTAACCGAGGACAACAAGGTCCTCAAGATCGACGACAAGTCGAAGGTGACGGATTTCCTCGGCAAGAAAGTGGAAGTCACTGGTTCGGTCGAGGACGACACCCTCAAGGTCGACACTATCAAGGCCGCCGACTGAGTCCGGCCTTCAGAGCGGGAGAGGCTATTGGAGCTTGCCTCTCCCCTCCACCTTCCACACTTCCTCAACGCGTTCGCCTCGGATGCCGTACATCCTCTCGTGGAGGTTCACCACCACGCAGACGTGATTCGGAATCATCCGCACCTGGTCGCCCACCTTGAACTTGCGCGAGGACTCGCGGATATCCACGTAGCCGTGTTCCTCGTTCATCTTGCGGAATACGGCCGCGGGATCTTCCATCAGCCGGCCGAAGCTGACTTCGTCCGAGCCCGACAGCCGGTCCGATGAAAACGTCTTCGATCCGCCGTCGATGATCATCTGCCCCGGGCGGGCAGTGGAAACGACAGTTGCGAGCACGGATGCCGCGCAGTCTTCCCAGGCGCAGGCGCCCGCCAGGACGGTGTTCTTGTCATTGAAGATATACGTGCCCGGGCGGATCTCGTTCATTCCACGTACGAGATGGGATTGGAACAGAGTGGGTGTGGAGCCGCCGCTGACAACTTGCGGATCGAACCCCTCGTGGCGGAGGTCGGACCGGATCGACTCGACGGTCGAGCCGAGCGCCTCCATGGCCCGCAGGCCCTCGTTGCCGGTGATCCTAAGATGCCCGGGATAGAAGGCGACGCCCTCCCACATCAGTCCAGGAAGCCGGCTGATCGTCTTCACGAAATCGACGAGCGGCGTACCCGGGTCCACGCCGACGCGTCCCATACCAACGTCCGTTTCCGCCAGAACGCCGATGCTGACTTCTCCCTCGGAAGCGGCTTCCGACAGCAGGGAGGCACACAGCATGTTGTCGAGGGAGACGGTCACCCGCGTTTGCCGGGCTACCTCCATAAGCCTTTCCAGCTTCTTCCGGCCGAACACGGGGTAGGCCAGCAGGAGATCGCTCGGTTGGGCGCCCAGCATCACCTCCGCTTCGCCGACTTTCGCTATGGTGAGCCCGGTCGCGCCGAGGTCGAGCTGCCGGCGGCCGAGCGCGGGTGTCTTGTGTGTTTTGGTGTGCGGGCGAAGCCTCAGGTTGTGCCGCATGGCGTAATCGGCGACACGCTTCATGTTCCGCTCCATGATGTCAAGGTCGATCAGGAGCGCGGGGGTTTCAAGGTCTTGAATGTGCATGGATCAGTTGCGGAAACGCAGGGAGAGATTACCGGCAGGACCCTTGTAGTACATCTCGAGCTGCTTCGTCTTGTGTTTTCCCTCCATCAGGAAGTACAGCAGCCCCGAAACCGGTTCGGCCGTTTCTTTGATGGGAAGCACTTTGGCCTTCAACGTCGCCAGGACGGGATCGTCCTTCTCCTTGTCGGTGGTGTGGACGGATGTCTCGGTCTGAACGCTGGTGTTTCCCATAGCGGCCCCCTCGCCACCGAGGCGGCGGGGCCGCCCCATCGTCCCGCCCCACACCGGTCCGCTCTCATCCATCATCATGCCTCCCGCACCGCCGCGCGCGGAAACCACTAGCGCGCCCTTGCCGGCAATCTGGCTCGGTGCGAACGGTCCGGTCCGCTGCCCGTCCTTGTCGGAGCGAAGGATGAAGTCGTCGGGGCCGACGGCGAGGGGCTTGTCACCTTTTGGCGTAACGACAACCTCGACGATCACGATGTAGCCGCCAAGGTCGGTGCCGACCACAGCCTGGACGGCCTCCTTGCCGTTGTGCAACGTGGCCGCCACCTCGATGTTATCGTTCGATGCGCTGCCCGTGGGGAGTTTGTCAGCCGCGGCGCACAAGACCACGCTCAGCATCCCGATACAGATCGCCCTGAAAATCATTGACGACCCCCCGAGCGCATTATACGAAATTGGGGGACCCGGTAGTGAGTTGAACTGCCTGCAGCCCCTCCCAGCCTGAGAATATCCCCTGTCTCCCGCCACAACCTCGTCTAGGAGTCGTGCGCGCGGTTGCGGAGCGCGCCGCCCTGCTGCTAGATTCAAGAAAAGGGATCGCGGCGGGAACTCCGCCCGCATGCTTGCCGCGATTCAGAGCCGCGAAGACGAGCTTCACTGGTTGGCACTGACTTTAGTCCCGGGCCTCGGCGCCAGAAAAGCGGGACAGTTAATCGAAAGATTCCGTTCGCCGCAGGCGGTATTTCGTGCCTCGAAAACGGAACTGGAAGCTTGCGGAATCGGGGGTGCGGTGGCGCAGAGCATCTCCAGCGGCTGTTCGTTCGAGGACGCTGTCGCCCAGCAGGAGAAAATGCTTGAGACCGGGACCAGGGTAGTTCCGATCTCCGATCCGCGATTTCCCGAGAAACTTCGCGAGATCTACGATCCTCCGGTACTGCTGTTTGTGCTTGGGAGGGTGGAACTGCTGGGTTCGCTGATGCTTGGAGTGGTAGGCACCCGCCGTCCGACGCCATATGGTGTCGCGGTGGCCGAACGGCTGGCGGCCGACCTGGCGCGGGCAGGTTTGACGATTGTGAGCGGAATGGCGCGTGGAATCGACACATCGGCGCACAAGGGAGCTCTGGCGGCCGGAGGCGACACCGTCGCGGTGCTCGGCTGCGGCGTGGACGTGGTCTATCCGTCGGAGAACCGAAAGCTGGCGGGAGACTTGGCCGTGAAGGGTCTGGTTCTCTCCGAATTTCCGATGGGTGCACCTGCGTATCCGCAGAACTTCCCCGTCCGCAACAGGATCATCAGCGGAATGAGCGTCGGGGTAATGGTGGTCGAAGGCGCCCAATACAGCGGGTCGGCGATCACCGCAAGACTGGCCATCGATCAGGGCAGGGAAGTGTTCGCCGTGCCGGGCAACGTGACATCGAAGATGAGCTGGGGGCCTAACTTGTTGATTAAACAGGGGGCAAAGCTCGTGCAGGAGTGGAACGACGTGGTGGCGGAACTGCCGGTCGAAGAACGCCGCCGCTTGATTGCGGCGGGCCAGAGTCGCATACTGTCGGAGGGAGGAGGCAGCGGCGCTGAAACCGGTGACGGCCGGCAGGCGTCACTGGACCTCGGGCCTTCCAAGGAACTGGGCAAAAGGATTCTCGAGTTGCTCAAGGTGGATAGCGCCACACACTTGGATGATCTGTTGGAGCGTCTGGAAGATGGCAGCTCTTCCGAGACAATCGCCGCGCTGTTCGAGCTGGAAATGCTAGGACTAGTACGGCAACTGCCGGGAAAGAACTTTGTTAAAGTGTGGTGACGGATCCCCCGGCGGAATTTTGGATTTTGAATTATTGTTAACAATCGGAAGCAACGGAATCATATGAGCAAGTCTCTCGTCATCGTCGAATCGCCGGCGAAGGCGAAAACCATCGGCAAGTACTTGGGCAAGCAGTTCACGGTCAGGGCCTCCCTTGGCCACGTCAAGGACCTGCCAAAGAAAGATCTGGCGGTGGACATCGACAGGAACTTCGAGCCCACCTATGAAATCATCGAAGGCAAGCGGAAGCTCATTGCCGAGTTGAAGCAGGCGGCCAATGGCGTGGACGCCGTCTACCTCGCGGCCGACCCCGATCGCGAAGGAGAGGCCATCTGCTACCACTTGCAGGAGGAACTCGAACCCAAGCGGAACGGAAGCCCGCGGATCTATCGCGTGATGTTCAACGAGATCACCGCGAACGCCGTCCGCAAGGCCTTCGAGAAACCCGGTATCGTCAACCGGAACCTCGTCGACGCGCAGCAGGCCCGCCGCGTGCTTGACCGGCTCGTCGGGTACAAGATCTCTCCGCTGCTCTGGGACAAGGTCCGGCGTGGACTTTCTGCCGGCCGGGTGCAGACCGTCGCGCTACGGCTGATCGTTGACCGCGAACGGGAAATCCGCGCTTTCCAGAAGCGGGAATACTGGACCATCGACGCGCATCTGCTGGCCAAGAAGCCACCGGTTCTAGTGGCGCGTCTCATGCGCCGCAACGACGAGCAGACCGAGATACCGAATCAGGCGGCAGCCGACAACCTCGTCGCCACTCTGGATGGCGCCCAATACGTCGTCAAGTCGGTCACTACGCGCGAGAAGAAGCGCAATCCGGTGCCGCCCTTCATCACGTCGACACTCCAGCAGGAAGCCGCGCGCAAGCTGCGCTTCAGCGCGAAGCGCACGATGATGATCGCCCAGCGGTTGTACGAAGGCGTGGAAATCGGCAAGGAAGGCTCGGTTGGCCTCATCACGTACATGAGGACCGATTCGACGCGCGTTTCGACCGAAGCCCTTGACGAGGTTAGGCAGTTCGTACGGCAGCGGTTCGGCGAGCCCTACCTGCCGTCAGCACCGAATGTGTACCGGAGCAAGAAGGACGCGCAGGACGCCCACGAGGCGGTCCGCCCGACGTCAGTGCTCCGCTCGCCGGAGACGGTCGAAAAACACCTCGGCGAAGACGAGATGAAGCTCTACCGTCTGATCTGGATGCGTTTCATCGCTTCCCAGATGATGCCGGCGGTGTTCGACCAGACGACGGTCGATATCACCGCCCGCGGCAAGGACGGCGCTGAGTACCTGTTCCGGGAGACCGGTTCGGTCATGAAGTTCGATGGCTTCCTCGCCGTCTATGAGGAGGGCAAGGACCAGAAGGACGAAGACGACGAGGAGCTAAAGCACAAGCTGCCGGTTGTGCACGAGGGCGATGTGCTCAAGTTCCGCTCGATCCATCCCGAGCAGCATTTCACCGAGCCTCCGCCGCGCTACACCGAAGCAACGCTGGTCAAGGAACTGGAGGCTGATGGCATCGGCCGCCCGTCCACCTACGCCTCGATCCTATCGACGATTCAGGAACGGGAATACATCAAGAAGGAAGGCGGCCGTTTCGCTCCCACCGAACTGGGCATGGTGGTTACCGACCTTCTGCTCGAGAGCTTCGAGGACATCTTCGACGTCACGTACACGGCGCGCATGGAAGACGAACTCGACGAGATCGAGGAGGGCAAGATCGACTGGCGCGCCGCCATGGCCGAGTTTTACGAGAAATTCGAGGTTGACCTGCGCAATGCCGAGCGGACGATGACCGACATCAAGCGCATGGAGAAGCCGACGGACCTCGTCTGCGAGAAATGCGGCAAGCCGATGGTCATCAAGTGGGGCAGGCACGGGAGCTTCATCGCCTGCACAGGCTATCCCGAGTGCACGAACACTCGTGAGCTCAACGTCGACCTTCCGGACGTTGACAACGCCGACCTCACCGAGCAGGGCGACGAAGAATACTGCGCCAACTGCGGCCGGCCGATGGTGCTCAAGAAAGGCCGTTTCGGCCAGTTCTACGCATGCAGCGGCTATCCCGACTGCAAGACCACGAAGCCCATCGGAGGGCAGCAGAAGAAGGCCGACGTGCCGCTTGAAGAGAAGTGCCCGAAGTGTGGCAGCAATCTCGCGCTGAAACACGGGCGCTTCGGCGAGTTCACCGCGTGCAGCAACTATCCGAAGTGCAAGTACGTGAAACAGAAGACGATCGGGGTCCCTTGCCCCAACTGCAGCGAGGGTGAGCTGATCGAGCGCCGGTCCAAGCGCGGCAAGACGTTCTACGGCTGCAACCGCTATCCCGAGTGCGACTTCGTTGCATGGGCGAAGCCGGTCGCCGAGAAGTGCCCCGAATGCGGCAGTCCCTACCTGGTGGAGAAGTGGCTCAAGGCAGGCCCGCAGCTCCAGTGCCCAAACGCCGAGTGCAAGTATAAGCGCGCCCTCGCCGTCCCCGAGCCCGTAGCATCCTGAAGCGCCAGGCGTCATAGCAACCCGGCGCTTCACCGACCGCACCGTACGAGCCTACCCAATCTCTGGGTTCCGGATCCCGCCGACGTCTATTCGGCCCTTTTCAAAGTTCCGACACGTATCGAGACCTCGCAGCCACCGGCAAATTTGGTAAAATGCAAAGAAATTGTCTGGGCAATGACTCTGAAAACGAAGAGGGATATTGATGCCAAAGAAACGCACGTCTGAAACCGCACCCCGTTCCTCCAGTGGTGATCCGGCTCCGGCCAAGACCACTGCCCGGAAGCCGAGCGTTGCCAAGTCCCAGGGCAACGGCGCCGTTCAGCCGGTTCCCCGGTTAGTCCGGAGGAAGGCGCCCTTGGCGCCCGTCGGGCAACAGGGATCGCCGGCTGCTCATTCCGTTCCTCGGGACGAGGTTGCCCGGCTGGCCTATTCCTACTGGGAATCGCGGGGCGGCCGCGGCGGGTCACCGGAGGAAGACTGGTTTCGGGCCGAACAAGAGGTCCTCAGCCGCATCGAGCGGCCGTCCGCTCAGTAGACAACAATCTTAGCGGTACTTCCGGAGCACGGCGAGCACACGCCCCTGAATCCGGAGGTCGGATAGCGGCACGAATATCGGGGCCATCCCGGCATTGGCCGGCTGTAACCGTGCTACATCTCCCGGCTCCCGATAGAATCGCTTCAGCGTGGTCTCGGACCCACGGACCAGTGCGACGACGATCTCCCCGTCTTTGACCTCGGCCGTGCGCTCGACCAGAACGAGGTCACCGTCGCAAATGTGGTCCTCGATCATCGAGTCGCCGCGCACTTCGAGGGCGTAACTTTCACCGCTGCCGAGAAAATCGCTGAAATTCAACGTCTCACGGCCGGCCACCGCCTCGACTGGAGCGCCCGCCGCGATGCGGCCCACCAGCGGAATCCCCGCGGCTGGACTGGTCTCCTCGCGATAGCGCCGCTGTTCCTGGAAGAACTTTGGTGTCACCTCAAGCGACCGGCTCTGGTTGTGGCCTCGCCGGAGGTAATTTTTGGCCTCCAGGGTCCGGATATGTTTGTGAACTGTAGCCAGCGAAGCGAGCCCGAGCCCGGATGCGACTTCCTCGAAGCTGGGGCTGTAGCCGTTCTCGTCGATGAAGTTGCCAATGAAATCCAGCACCTCTTTCTGCCGGCGCGTCAGGGGCATCGGTCCTCCTTGTCTCCTATTGTTGGCGAATAAAAAGAGAAAGTCAACTGCGATTTCAAAGGGGGCCGGGTACTGGTACGTTCACGGACGCTTTGTACCTACCCCTCCCCGCAATTGCGTGGTTTACTGTTGATAGCATTGCTGCTGACCAGGGTTATCATCCGGTCGGTAGCGAGGGCAGTTGGTTTTGACCTGAATGGACGGAGAGCGTTCGCTATGACCTTCATCTGGGGGTTGTTCGAGAAACGAATTGCGGATATGCGGATGGATGAGAAGGTGTTTCTTCTCCTGATCATCCTCGCCTGTTTCTGCCTGGTTACCTACGCGATGTCATTGATCGTGCAAATCGTTCGTAAGATGGAGCAGCAGGAGTCCCCAGAGCAACAGGCGCCAGCGTCCCTCCGGGCTGGATTGCTGAATTCGGAAGCGTTGCGCCGTTACGACGGCCCGCGATACGGCCATACAGACTGACGGAACTCGGAAGGTTCGTTTTCTCACCTTCTTTCTTCACCACAGAGCGCACAAACAAAACAGAGGGAAGATGTTTCGATGACCCTCCGCTATCTGTGGTGATCCGCATAGTTTCCTCTTCCCACGACAGAGAACGCAGAGGGTACAGAGGAAAGATGTTTCAACATTGCTCTCTGCGCCCTCCCTGCTCTCTGTGGTGGTGCGTTTGGGGCGATTCCATTCTTGCGTCTGTGCTGATAAGCTCTATGCACGTAAGGAGTGGAGACTGATGCCATTTTCAAAGCAATCTCGACTGAGTCGTAGGAATCTGATCGCCGGTGCGGCGGCGTTCGCCGGTTTTTTCAAAATGACCGAAAGCGACGCGCGGGCGCAGGCGAGAGCACGGCAGGGATTCAATCGGAACTCGGCGCCAAGCCAGCTCAAAATCACCGATATGCGGTCGGTTCTGGTGGCGTCGAACTACGACTACCCGATCATCCGCATTGATACCAATCAGGGCGTCTATGGCCTTGGCGAAGTACGCGATGCCGGTAGGGAAGGCACCGCGTTGGTGTTGAAGCCGCATATCATCGGGCGAAATCCACTGTCGATCGAGCCGATTCTGGACAGACTGAGAATCTTCTGCAATCACCAGCGGATGGGCGGCGGTTACAGCGCCGTGGACATGGCATTGCACGACATCGCGGGCAAGGTGTACGGCGTGCCTGCGTGGCGGTTGGTCGGATCGAAGTACCGTGACAAAATTCGCATCTACTGCGACACAGATCAGAGCAAAGACCCGAAGGTCTTCGCGGAACGGTTGAGGAAGCGGGCCCAGCAGGGATTCACGTTTTTCAAAATGGATCTCGGAACCAGCCTCGTGGAGGACAAGCCCGGCGCCGTCGACAGCCGCCGTGTAGCTACCGAAAAAGGTCTGCAACTGCTCGGCGAGTACGTCCAGGCGGTACGGGACCAGATCGGGTGGGAAGCGCCTCTCGCCACCGACCACTTCGGTGCGCTGACAGTGAACGATAGCATCCGTTACGCCCGGGCGTTCGAGAGATATAACCTGGCCTGGGCGGAGGACATGATCCAGATCGGCCACCTTGGGCCCGGAGGCGACGCTCCGAAAGACTGGCGCGGCTACAAGGAACTCAAGGAGGCCACGACCACACCGATTGCGACCGGTGAGAGCCTGTTCGGCCTGGAAGAAGGCTTCAAGGATCTGATCGACAATCGAGCCATCGACATCATTCATCCCGATCCGCTGACATCCGGCGCCATTCGCGAGACGAAACGAATCGCCGATTATGCGTCGATGCACGGCATCGAGACAGCCATCCACTTCGCGGGTTCACCGGTCGGCTGCCTGGCGAGTGTACACATGGCCGCGACCCTGAAAGACATGCTCGCCATGGAGAACCATGCCGTCGATATTCCCTGGTGGGGAGACCTGGTGACCGGACCCTCGAAACCGATCGTCGACCGCGGCTTCATTGCGGTCCCCGATACGCCCGGACTTGGCATCGAGTTGAACGAAGACGTGGTGAAGGAGCACATCCGGAAGGGTGGGTATTTCGCTCCGACGCCGCAGTACGACGACTACATCCTCGATCACTTCCGGCGCGGGGGACCGTACCCACACATCGACGAAAACGGCAACCCGGTGGTGAGCCAATAACGTTCCGCCGCGGGCGAAGCTTAATTTCGCCCGCACATCCCGGGCGTGGGGCACACGCCGCCGGAAGGACACATCGGCACGTCGGAACGGGTTCCCCCGACGCGCGGGGCGAATGTGGACAGCTTCTGCGTGAGGTGCATCTCACCGCACGAGGGGCAAGCCACGCTGGTGGAGTCGGCGACGCGGTTCACGCGTTTTTCGAATTCGGTTCCGCAATCGTCGCAACGGTATTCATAGATCGGCATTCACGTATTCCCCTTACCGGGCGATCACACTACAGATTTTATCAATGATGGCGCGGATTTCTCGCGACGGAGCGTTGTAGTTGTTGACGAGAATCGAAAACGCGAGCATCCCGTTCGACTGGCTGTCCACATAGCCTGAGAGTGCACTCACGTGACCGAGCGTGCCTGTTTTGGCTCGGACGCGGCTGCCGTCCCGCATTCCTTTGAACCGGTCGCTGAGCGTTCCATCTTCCCCTCCCACAGGCAACAGGCTGTTCCAGACCTCCGCGCGAGCCGACCGGCTCATCGCGAGCAGCAGCTTTGTCACCGCTTCGGGCGTCACCAGATTGAGCCGTGACAGCCCCGAACCATCCTCCATGGTGTATTCAGAGCCGGCAATATCGGCGTCTTGAAGGAACCCCCGCATTTCCACGAGGCCCGCCTGCCGGCTGCCCAGGTTTCTTCGTGCCCGCCCCACCTCACGAAGCGCAATCTCCGCATGCAGGTTCTGGCTGACCTTGTCAATCACTCGCAGAATCTCAGCCAAAGGGAGCGATTCGCGCCGTGCCAGTTCGACACCAGGAGACGGCGCCGACGCCTCGCCACCGCCCTTCATGTCGAGGACATCGCTAGCCGAACGGTGCCGGGCGACCGCTTTTCCCAAGACCGCCACGCCGCGGCGAATCAATGCTTCGCGCAGAGCGGTAGCCGCGTACAGCGCCGGGTCGTCCGCGGCGACCAGAACGCTGACTCCGCGGTCTTTGGCAGGCATGGCGCCCCACACACGTAATTGCCGGGACCCGGGTGCCCGGTCGATCCGGACATTCCGCTCGCCGGCGGCGGCCGCCGTCGCAACGCGGTTGTCGATCGCGAAGTACCCTGTATCCGGGGTCAACCGGAGTTGCGCGGGATCGCCCATTTCCGGGCCTGGTCTGACGCGCAACGTCATCGCATTGTCGTTGAACGTCAGCGCGCTGACCGGCGCGCCGTACTCCCACAGGCTGTCGTCCTGGGCCCAGCCCTCCGGATACGGCTCCCAGACATAAGCAGTGTCGTCTCCGGCGATGTCACCCGCAACGAGTCTGACTCCTCTCAGTCCGACCTGTTCCGCCAGTTCCTCGATCGCTCTCATCGGGTCGCCGGCCCGAGCGTCCTTACGGTATGGGTACTCGCGGCCCGACATGGTCGGATCACC
>DATIFQ010000279.1:0-11380 GCA_035455185.1 Bryobacteraceae bacterium
TCTCTTCGGGAGGACGTCGACGGCGACCTTGAGGCGCGGTTCCGTGAGTACGATGCGAGTCGGCAGCGGGAAATCCTGGGAAGTATCCGGGCGCTGCTGAACCGGCGCCGATATATCGAGAACCTGCTTCACGAGGTGGAGCGCGAGTTGATGAACTAGGCCATGTCCGACACGTTTCAGATTGATTTCAGCGCGAGTGAGCGTCCGCTGGTCGTGGGAATCGACCTCGGCACGACCAACAGCCTTGTGGCGTCCATGGACCTGACTGGTCCCCGTGTCATTCCCGGAGCGGACGGAAAGAACCTCGTGCCAAGCGTTGTCAGCTACAGCCGGGCCGGGGAGATCGTGGCCGGCAGTCTTGCGCGGGAGATGCTGATCACCGAACCGGAGCGGACTGTCTATTCCGTGAAGCGCCTCATGGGCCGCGGCGCCGCAGACGTTCAGGAGGAACTGAAGCTCTTTCCGTTTCGCATTGCGGAGGGCAGTGAGTCGGTGATCCGGCTGGAACTCGGCGAGCGGAGGTTCACGCCGCCGGAGATATCTGCATTCATCCTCCGCCAACTCAAACAGAATGCCGAGGCGGACCTCGGTGAGACGGTGACCAAAGCTGTGATCACGGTACCGGCATATTTCAATGACGCCCAGCGGCAGGCCACTAAGGACGCCGGACGAATCGCCGGGCTGGAGGTGTTGAGGCTCGTGAATGAGCCAACGGCGGCCGCGCTCGCCTACGGACTGGACAAGCGGAAGGAAGGAATCGTCGCTGTCTACGACCTCGGCGGCGGGACATTCGACATTTCGATCCTCCGGCTTCACGACGGCATCTTCGAGGTACTCGCAACCAACGGAGACACTCACCTAGGCGGGGACGATATCGACAATCTCCTGCTTCAGATCGCGCTGGAAGATGTCCGGACGGAATGGGGAGAGGAAATCTCCAACGACGGCACGGCGGTGCAGACGCTGCGGCGAGCGGTGATCGAAGCCAAGGAGCGGCTTTCCTACGCGCCGTTTACCAGCATCGATTCTGAATACCGCGGCCGGAAGTACCAGCGGGAGCTGACCCGGGACTTGTTCGAGCAACTGATCACGCCGATCGTAAACCGGACGCTCGGGCCATGCCGGAACTGCATCCAGGACGCGCGCGTGAGTGTGGAACAGATCGACGAGGTCGTGCTGGTCGGCGGATCGACAAGGATTCCACTGGTGCGAAAAGCGGTGGAGACGTTGTTCAAGACCGAACCGCACAAGGAACTGAATCCGGAGGAGGTAGTTGCACTTGGCGCGGCCGTCCAGGCGGGAATTCTGGCGGGCAGTGTCGAAAACCAGCTTCTCCTGGACGTGACGCCGCTCTCGCTCGGCATCGAGATGATGGGCGGCGTGGTCACGAAGCTGATCCATCGAAACTCGACGATTCCGGCGAGCGCCACCGAGGTGTTCACCACCGCGGTGGACGGACAACAGAACGTGTTAATTCACGTCGTGCAGGGAGAGCGGGAGATGGCCCGCGACTGCCGGAGCCTGGCGCGCTTCGACTTGAAGGGTGTCGAGCCGTTGCCGGCGGGGATGACGCGTATCGAGGTGCGGTTCCTGATCGACGCCAACGGGATACTGAGCGTGACCGCACGCGATATCCGCACGGGGAAAGAGCAGACCGTCGAAGTGAAGCCGTCTTACGGGCTGACCGATTGTCAGGTGGAGGCGATGATCCGGGAGTCCGAGGAGATGGCCGAGGAAGACTTCGCCGAGAGGCAGCTAAGGGAGGCGCGTCTCGAAGCCGACACAATTCTGGCGGCGCTGGAGAAGGCCAAGCAGAACGAGGCGTGGTTTGAGCTGACCGGCGAGGAGCGCGAGCAGGCGGACCTGGCGATGAACCAACTGCTGCTTGCCTACCACTCGGACGACCACCTGCTGATCCGGGCGCAGGTGGAACATCTCAACCAGGCGACGATGAAACTGGCGGAGATGATGATGAATACAGCGGTGCGTGGCGCGCTGAAGGGAACCAAGATCTGATGCAGAAACTGTCCTGGAACGACGCGGAGAATATTGCCATTGTGTTGTTCGAGAAGTTTCCAAACGTCGATCCGCTGACGGTGCGCTTCACCGATCTTCACCGCTGGGTGGTTGAGCTCACGGAGTTCAGCGACGATCCCAAGGCCTCCTCGGAGGGCAAGCTGGAGGCGATCCAGATGGCTTGGCACGAAGAGTGGTCGGACAACCAATAGGGCCGGCAGCCGCAATTACGCACGCTTTGGAATCAGCCAGGAGAGCGTCACCGAAACGGCGATCAGCCCGCCGATGATTCCGAGCGACCAGCCGATCGGGAATTTCCCTCCAAACATTCCGTTGAGCCACGCCATCTTGAGGCCTACGAAAATCAGGACCAGTGCAAGACCGTACTTCAACAGGTGGAACTTACCGATCGCGTCCGCAAGCATGAAGTAGAGAGCGCGCAGACCAAGGATCGCGAAGACATTCGAGGTAAACACGATGAGCGGCTCGCGGGTGAGCGCGAAGATGGCTGGCACTGAGTCGACCGCGAAGATGATGTCCGTCACCTCGACAAACAGCAGCGCGATGAGAAGAGGGGTCGCATAGAGCACGCCTTTCAACCGCACAAAGAACTTCTGTCCGTGCAGTTCATCGGTAACGGGCACGAATTTCCTGAACAGCCGAATAAGCGGGTTCCGGTCAGGCTCCAATCCCTTCTCAGGCGCGAACAGCATCTTCAGCCCCGTGAGCACCAGAAAAACACCAAACAGGATCACGACCCAGTGGTACTGCATAAGCACCGACCCGATCGCGATAAAGATTGCCCGAAATACCAGAGCACCGACGATCCCGAAGAACAGCACCCGGTGCTGGTACTGCGCTGGAATGGCGAAGTAACTGAATACGAGCACGAAGACGAAAATGTTGTCCACCGAGAGGGACTTCTCGACGAGATAACCCGCTAGAAACTCCAGCCCTACCTGTCGGGCAGCCGCCGCGGAATCAAAGCCGGGTGTCGCCGACAGCCGTGGATCGAGCGGGAATTTCCAGAGCGCGTACTGGTAGATTGCATAGTTGAACGTAAGTGCCAGCGCCACCCAGACCGAGCTCCAGGCAGCCGCCTCGCGGAACGAGACGACATGGGCCTTTCGGTGGAACACGCCCAGGTCGAGGGCCAGCATCAGCAGCACGAACCCCGTGAATGCGAGGTAGAGCCACCAGTAGTGAGACATCGGGAAGAAATCGATCATTTATTTCAGGTTCCGGGAGCTCACGGAGACGGCTTAACCGCAGGTCGGGACGCCTGCTTCGCACCGCCGCAAGTCGCTGATTCAGAACGCAGAACTCTCCTCCGCGTTCCAGAGTTGACCCTCGCTCTTAACCATCAGATGCGGCAGACACCGAACCGTCGCATTGTGATCACCGCCGGTCGTCGTCCAGGCGCCGGCCATTCCGACGATACGAAAAAGGTTTGGAACTTTAGCACGAGGCCCGCGTCTGAATGGGTAGGAGGTGGGGCCATGAACCGCAGCAAAGAGCAGTTGGAGCTGGCTGAGGCGGTGCTCGAGCTGATCGAGCGGCGCCGCGCGACGACGGGGAATCCCGAACTCGGCTCCGCCATCGAGCGCGCCATTCTGGAGCAGGAGATTCGCGGTCTGGAGCACGAAATCTTCGAGAACCCGGGTGCACTGGAGACAATGCTCGTCCCGATCCGGCGCCGCTGACCCGCGCAGGCGCGGGCAACCCCGCCCGTGATATACTCAAGACGTTTGTTGTGAGCCCTTCGCCCGCTCTGGCGGGCGGTCCAAAGGAAATTTTGTCAATGCCGAAGCTGAAGACACACAAAGGTGCGTCAAAACGTTTCAAGAAGACGGGCACGGGCAAAATCGCCCGCCGTCATGCGTTTTCACGCCATATTCTGACGTCGAAGACGCGCTCGCGGAAGCGGCGCCTCGGCCAGAGCACGATCGTCGACGAAGCCGACGCTGCCAAGCTCAGCCGCATGCTTCCCAACTGAGATCTATCCGGCGAGCGCGGCCGGAGCGCACGGCACGTGCCCGTACCGCCTCGCCATGAGCTATCCGAAAGGAGAAAAACGTGCCTAGAGTCAAACGAGGTACCACCCGCCGGGCGTCGCGAAAGAAGACCCTCGATCGCGCTTCCGGTTTCTTTCTCACCAAGAGCAAGCTGCACCGTTCCGCCCAGGAGGCCGTCGAGAAAGCGCAACGCTACGCCTACGTCGGCCGCAAGCGGAAGAAACGCGATTTCCGCGGTCTTTGGATCACCCGGATCGGCGCGGCCACGCGCCAGCTTGGGCTTTCCTATAGTAAATTCATGTCCGGGCTGAAGAAAGCCGGCGTCGATCTCAACCGTAAAGTGCTGGCTCACCTTGCCCTGACCGATGAAACGGCGTTCCGGCTGCTTGTAGACAAGGCAAAGGCGGCCCTGCCGAAGGCGGACTGATGGACCTGCTGCGCGATGAGCAGACCGACGCTCTGGCCAGCCTGGAAGAGCGCATCCTCAAGGCGGCAGATCTCGTAAGACGGCTCCGTCAGGAGCGTGACGTGGCGGTCCAGGGGCTTGAGAAGGCTGTTGCCGAGCGGGATGCCGTTGTGCAAGAACTTGAGGCCCTCCGCGCCGAGCGAAAGCAGGTCCGCACCCGCATCGAGAAACTTCTCGGGCAAATGGATCTGCTCAGCGCCGGCTAACCGAGCGGCGGCTTCGGTCTCCGCTCTTTCTCCGGAGAAGCGATGGACTCCGAACAGGCCGAAAAGAAATCCGTCCGAGTCACTATCTTCCACCAGTCCTACACGCTTCGTGTGCCGGGGGACCCCCAGGAAGTGCAGGAACTGGCGCGCACAGTCGATGATCTGATGGACTCGATCTCCTCGCGGACCGGAAGTTCCGATACTACCCGGGTTGCCGTGCTGGCCTGCCTCCACATGGCTGACCGCCTGCGCTCCCTGGAACAGGATCTCAACACGCTTCGCGAGCGCATTGGGAAGACGAGCGAGCAGTTCACACTTCTCCTCGACCAAGCCCTCGAAGGGCATGAGGAGTAACCGGGGGGACTGCCGGCTATACGTGGCGCCGAAGAAGGGACCGGGCGACGATCCAGCATTTCTCTGGCACCGGAAGCCGGATGCGGCCGGTGAAGACGTCGTAATTCGAATCTTCGATCCGGTCGAGGACGCGGCGGTAGATCTCGATCAACGCCCAAAGTGACGCACGGCTCTCAGGGTGCACCATCTTCACGAGCGGGGTTGCCTCGGTGTAATACGCGCGCGCCCGTCCGGCTTCGTAACGCATGAGCTGCACCAAGCCGTCGGTCCTTGCTGCCCGCAGCACTTCGTCGGAAGTCACGCCGTGCCGGTTCATATCGTCCAGGGGGAAGTAGATTCGCCCCCGTGCCGAATCCTCCCGCACGTCGCGCAGGATGTTAGTCAACTGAAACGCAATCCCGCACTTCTCAGCCAGTGGGAGGGCATCGGCCGAGTCGAAACCGAAGATGTGCACCGCTGTCAGGCCGGCCACCGATGCAACCCGGTAGCAATACTGGTAAAGATCATCGAAGGTTGTGAAACGGTGAGGCTCGAGATCGAACGACACGCCTTCGATCATCTCGAAGAAATACCGGCGGGGTATCCGATAACGCTCCACCACGTCCAGAAAGGCCGGCCACAGAGCATGATCTCCCGGCCGTCCGGCCAGGGCTTCTTCCAGTTGCGCACGCCAGCGGGACATCATCTCACGCCCGCGCCCTCCTCCCATCCCGGGCTCGTCGCTCAAATCGTCGCAATAGCGCATGAATGCGTAGATTGCACAGATCGCCTCACGCTTCGGCTTCGGAAGAAGGGCGAAACCGTAGTAAAAGTTGCGAGCCCGGCGGCGGGTCAGCCGGGTGCACCATGCGTAGGATTCCTCCAGTGCCGACGTCATGCGGCCCTCGATATTGCTACCCGGGCGAGGGTCGAGATAAGAAGCCTGATTCGCTCTGTCTTGGTAACATGCGGGCGCCGGGAGAATATGTCGTAGTCCTGGCTTTCGATCTTGTCCAGAATGAGAAGGCCCCCTCGGCTGAACAGATCCAGATCGACGGCAAGCCTGCCGCCGACCATCCGCGCAAGCGGCAGACCCTGGTGAAACAATCTCCGAGCCACATCGGCCGCTTCGCGCAAAGCGGCTCGAAATCCGGGCGTCGCCCGCCGACCGAGAACGTCGGCGAGCGAACTGCCGTGCCGGTCGAGGGCTTCTACAGGCAGGTACACGCGGTCCTTTTCAAGGTCGACGGAGATGTCCTGCCAGTGGTTGGCTAGCTGAAGCGCCGTACAGGTGGCGTCCGAGAGCCGCCGACGCTCTTCATCCTTGTATCCGCAGAGATACAGAACGAGCCGGCCGACCGGGTTGGCGGAGAGCCGGCAATAGTCAAACAATTCCGTGTAGGTTTGGTAGCGAGTCACGGCCTGGTCCTGGACGAATGCCCGGATCAGATCGCGAAAGGGTTCGGCCGGGAGACTGTGGCGTTCGACCGTTTCGCGCAACGCTACGTAAACCGGATGCGAAGCACACCCGGCGTACATCGCCTCAAGTTGCTCCCTCCACCATTCGAGCAGCCGGAGGCTTTCTTTCGGATCGCCGATCTCGTCACCGAGGTCGTCCGCCCACCGACAGAAGGCGTAAACGTTATAGAAGTCCTGGTGCAGGCGCTTCGGCAGCATAAACGAGACAACATGGAAGTTTTCGTAGTGATGAGTCGCAAGCCAGCGGGTGTAGTCCGCCGCCTCCGAGGAGTTAGACGTACGGGCCAGCGCTTCCGTTGACCGGACAAAATCCCTCGGGAGAAGGAACGCGCTGGACAAGGCTTAGGGAATAATGGCGGTCTTCAGGTGGCCGTTGTGGCTCATGAGGTAGCGCATCACTTCGAGGAGGTTCGCGAGGGGTTCTTCTCCCTTGACGAAGTCCATCGCGCTCACATGGCCGTCACCGATCACCTCGAGGGCCATCCGGATATGCTGCGGCGTGTGATGGAAGCTCGCCTTACAGGTGATCTCGGAGTAGTGGAGAAGCGAGGTGTCCAGACATACGCGGCTCTGGTTGGGGCAGCCACCGAAGAAATTTACCGTTCCGCCACGCCGGACGAGTTGTACCGCTTGCTCCCACGCGGAGGGGGATCCAACGGCCTCGATGGCAATATCGGCGCCGCGGCCGCCGGTGAGGCTCTTCACCGCACTGACGGGATCGTCGTTGTCACCGGCAGTGACCACCTCCTCGGCGCCGAGCTTCGCGGCACGGTCAAGCTGGGTTTTTCGCCGGCCTACCGCTATCACCCGGGCGCCCCAGACCTTCGCCATACGGACGAACATCAGTCCGATCGGCCCGAGCCCGATGACAGCCACGGTGTCCTCCGCACGCACCCCTGTCTCCTCAAGACCGCGCAGCACGCACGACAGCGGCTCTACAAGGGCTGCATCCTGATAGGCGATGTGGTCTGGAATTACGTAAGTATTACGTTCGACGATCCGAGCGGGTATCCGAATGTACTCGGCGTAAGCGCCATTGTTGAACAGTAGGTCCTCACAAAGATTCTCGAGTCCCCTTCGGCAGTAATAGCACTGGTAACATGGAGCGGAGTTCGCCGCGACCACACGCTGGCCCACCCTAAACTTCCTGACGCCTGAGCCAGCGGCGACAATATCACCAGCGAGTTCGTGCCCGAAAACGGCGGGCGGCACAATCATGCGGGCATGGTACCCGCGCAGGAAGACTTTCACGTCGGTCCCGCAGGTTAGAGCAGCTTTGACACGAACGAGTAGATCACCTTCCGCAAGGTCTGGAACGGCTACCGGCTCTACGCGGAGCTCTTCCTTGCCGTACAGCACGGCAGCCATCATTTGTGTCTTCACTCGGTCCGCCTTTGTGGTGAAACCATAATTTTCAACGATTGTTCGCCCGGATGCAAGGCCAGCCGGATGCCATAATTGATTTCGTCGAGCGGCAGGCAGTGGGAAATGAGGTCCTCGACGGGCAGTTCGCCGCTAAAAACGAGCCTGGCAGACTCCGCCTGGAGGTCGATCGAAGCGCTGTAAGAGCCCAGGACCGTACGCTCCCCGACACAAATGTCGGCTCCGGAGAATTCCACCCGCTCCTGGTGCGATGTCTGCGCGAAAAGCAGGATACGCGCGCCAGGGCGCGAGCTGCGCATCGCCTGCTCGGTGATGCCGGGCGCGGAAGCCGCCACGACCACGGCGTCGGCGCCACGTCCCCCGGTGAGTGCAGCCACCTCGCGCACGACGTCTGCGGCGCGGGGATCCCATACGGACTGGGAGCCGAAGCGCACCGACAGCTCGCGCCGGCGCAGAATCGTGTCGGTCGAAACGATCGCCGCGCCGGTCCGCCGAACGAGCATGGTGAACATCAGGCCAATCGGACCCTGGCCGAGGATCGCTACCAGCTCGCCAGGCTGCGGATTAAGGGACTGGATAGCTTTCAGGCAGGTGTTTACCGGTTCCACGAACGCGGCGCGCTCAAAAGGAACGCCCTCCGGTATCCTTTCCACTCCCCTCCGTACGATCCAGTCCATTACGCGAACGTACTGCGAGAAGCCGCCGCCGGCGGGCTCGAACCCCGCAGTGACGCCGACTTTCTTGTACACAGGGCACTGCGCGTAGAGCTTTTTCCGGCAGTAGAAGCACTCCGTGCACGGGATGTGATGGAAGACGATCACCCGGTCGCCGGGCGTGTACTCGCGCACACCCTCCCCCACCGCCGCCACCACGCCGGCGGTCTCGTGGCCGAAAATCCTCGGAGGAGCCAACAGGTCGTATTCGATCTTCTTCAAATCGGTGTGGCAGACGCCGCACGCCTCGACCCGCACCAGCAGTTCGCCGGGGCCAATGACAGGAGTTGTTACGCGCTCCACCGAAACGGTGCCATTCCCTTTATAGACTGCCGCACGCATTGTCTCCGGCGGCGTCGTAAGATCAGAATCGACAGTCTGCAAGAAAGTCTCCTAGGGACCGCGCAACCAGCTTGCTGCGCCGGTGCAGCCGATAAAGCTCCGGAACTCGCCGAAAAGGCCGGGCGAGCGCAGCCCGGACGATCCGTGCCGTCCGCAGCCGGCCGCTGCTATCCCGAACACGATTGAAATCCGTATCGAACTCCTCCATCGCAGTATCGAGCACCGCCCGAACACAATAGAACGGCAACGAGGCGCCGGCGGCTCTCGCCGCGAGCCCGGCGGACTCCATCTCCACCACGGAAGCACCACACGCGCGCAACGCCCGCTTTTCAGCAGCCGTCCGGACCACACGATCCACTGAGAACAGGACGCCGATGGCCTTGGCCTGGGGGCTGCCGGGCACTTCAGTCCGGTAGGACCCGCCACCGCCGGCGTCCTCCACTCGCGACGCGACGAATACGTCGCCTGCTTCGAGCGACGGATCGAGCGCACCGCATGACCCTGTGCTCACGACCCTGTCCAGCTTCCCGTTCCGGGCGGCAACATCGAAGGCTTCCGCCGCGCGTTCGGGACCCGTTCCGTTGGCAGCCAGTACCAGCCTGTATCCATTCAGTTCTGCCAGACGCACGAAATCCAGCGGCCAGCCGGGGTTCTCCATCTTTCCGCACCGCCGGACTAACCCGACCAACTCCCTGACCTCGGCAGCGACCACCAGGATCGTTTCCACGTCAGCAGTAGCCGTTCTGGCGGAACCATTCCACCGCCCGCCGCAACGCGCCATCGACCGCCTGCGGGGTGAATCCAAGTTCCCGCGCGGCTTTATCGTGCCGCACAAACATCTTTTTCCGCGCCATCCGCACTGCGTCGAACGGGATGCGCGGGTCCCCTCCCGTCAGCCGCGCAAGGCCCGTGCTGAGGACCCCGGCAGTCCATGCCACCCCATACGGAATCCTTGTGCTCGGCGCCTTCAACCCGCTCGCCACACCAAGCTTCCGTAAAATCTCCGAGAGAGTCAGGTTCTCACAGCCGAGGACGTACCGCTCCCCAACCCTTCCCCGCTCGCAGGCCAGCCGGTGACCTTCAGCGGTGTCCCGCACATCCACAAGGTTCAGCCCGGTGTCGACGAACGCCGGCATCGCTCCGCGCAGAAAGTCCACGACGATCTTGCCGGTAGGCGTCGGCTTGAAGTCGTGGTCCCCGACCGGCGCCGTGGGATTGACGATCACCACCGGAAACCCCGACCGCGAGTATTCCAGCGCTACCTGCTCGGCCAGAAACTTCGTTCGCTTGTACGCCCCGACCATATCATGCAGGCCGACCGGTGTGTCCTCGTCGCCCAGACAGGTCGCCGGGATGCCGATGCAGCCCACCGTACTTGTATATACGAAACGTTCAACGCCGGCCCTTCGCGCTGCCTCAAGCATGTTCCGCGTGCCGTCCACGTTGGAACGATGCATCTCTTGTGGGTGCTTCGTCCAAAGGCGATAGTCCGCCGCCACGTGGAAGACCACGCCACATCCGCAGGCGGCGCGCTGCAATGACTCGGGATCGCGAAGGTCGCCGGTGGCCGTTTCCGCTTCCAACTCCCGGAGCCGGCTTTCCGGTCTTACCAGCACACGAATGCGATGGCCGCGTTCAATAAGGTTCCGCGCCACGTGCCACCCAACGAAGCCGGTAGCACCCGTAATAAGGGTCGGTCTCACGTCCTTTCGTTATCGCAAGGCCCAGCTCAGCAGACGCAGGCTGTCACTGGCCTTTCCGTTGATTCCCAATGCCGCCGACGGTTCGTAGCCGCAATGCATCATACAATGTTCGCAGCGGGGGTCGTTACCGTGGCCGTAGTCCTCCCACGGCGTTCTGACCATAAATTCTTCAAAAGTCTCGTAGTGCCCGTCCGTAATGAGGTAGCAGGGCCCTTTCCAGCCCGAAACATTGTAAGTGGGATTGCCCCATGCGGTACAGGGCAGGTCGCGCGTACCCTTCAGAAAGTCGACGTAGACGGGCGTGCTGTTCAAACGGAACCGCCGCGCCAGCCGGTCGATGTCCTTGAACTTCTCGTGCACATCCTCGCGGGTCATGAAGATCTCGCGGTCATTGACCGCCGAGTAGCCGTAGCCCGGCGCAAGCATGTGCCCGTCCACTCCGAACGGCTCAAGGTACTCGAAGAGGGCCTCAATCTCCTTCATGTCGGTCTCTTTGTAGACGGTCGCCCTACACTCCCGACCGCGAAGGCTTCTTCGTGTTTCCGGCCGACGGCGGCAGCAACAACACCCGCGTCTACGTGATCACGACCGCCACCGCGGAAGTGAAGGCGGGGCCGACGGCGGAAGCTCTGGCTCAGCGCTTCGTGCGGGACTAGCGGGGCCGCCACCGAGCGGGCCACCCGGGCGGCCGCTTGCCTCCCCGCCCGCCGCTCGATACTTTGTG
>DATIFQ010000280.1:0-4243 GCA_035455185.1 Bryobacteraceae bacterium
CATCACAGTGCGAGACGGCAAGGGCGGGAAACAGCGAATCGTGCCAATGTCGATCCGGCTGCGCAAGATCCTGTACGTCTACGTTCAGAAGCACGTTTCCCTGACGGGCTTGGTGTTCTACGCCTGCGATGGTGTGAAGGCATGCCAGAACAATTTGCGTAGGGACCTAGGGGCGGTCACCCGCCGACTGAGGATTACCGGCGTGAAGGGCGGCTACCACGTCCTGCGCCACACGTTTGCGGTCAACTACCTCCGGGCTGGTGGCAACGTCTTCTACCTCCAACGCATCCTCGGCCACAGTACTCTGGAAATGACCAACCGCTACGTCAGGAGCCTGGGGATTGAGGACCTCCAAGCCGTTCACAACCGGCTGTCGCTGCTGAGTAGGAGTTAATGCTCAGAACAAGACCGCTAGGGCCGGTTGGCGTTCGTCGCGGACTTCTTTGGCTGAGGTCCCGCCTGACGCCAGTCCCCCTGCCTTTTGACCCGTCGGATTCGCTCTCACCCCCAGCCTCAAACGCAAGTCTCGGCCAGCCCCAAGGTTGGGGGGGCGGGTCCATCCAACGGAGGAGTCGGCCCTCGGAGGGTAGGCGTAGTCCGTCGCTCTCACCCGCGACCACCGGACTGGAGGTTCGTCAGATCGAGCCGGAGCACGGCCGCGAAACTCCGAAGACTCTGTTCATCGGTCTCGGTGGAGAAGTACGCCGGGCAATCTCTAACGAAGGCATCCGGAAACTCGAGCAAGACCTTTGGGCCGTCGTACACGAACAAATGATCCAGGAGCTCGGGCGCCGCGTGTCGCTCCGCCAAGTCGGCCAGAGCCGCGAGGGTCGCACTGTCACACCGAAGGCGATACTGCCTCGCCCTTGGCCAAAGAGTTTGTCGCATCGGAAGGTAGTCGCCGGGCTCCGAGGCAGAGCGCATCAAGTCGCTGACCTCGCGAGCTATGCACGTGCCCTCAATGAACAGAGTCGTGGCGGCTGGTAGCACCTCCAAGAGGTGTCGAAAGAACTGGGCACTATCCCAGCGGCCCCGCAACTCCCAATGTGGCCGGTTCCAAAGTTGAAGTGGGACCTTCATGACTCCCCTATTGTGCGGCCAAACTCGCCGGTGCGGATGCCCCAATACGCAGGGTTCTGGGCGAGTCGGCACCGATCCATCGGAGATGACTGATATGCTCCGGAACGACAGGCGCCTGGGAGGCCAGGGATATGATGGGAGGTATCGATGCGCTGCGCCGTCCTGCTACTCGCGAGTGTGCCGTTGCTGGGGCAGCCCGGTCCGCAATTGGAGCGGATCGCGGCCCGCCTTTCCTATTTCTGCGCGCAGAACTTCTTCTACGATCTGCCAGGCTGCTTCGGCCAGCGCGAGGAAGATTACCTGAAGTCGGTGGCGAAAGGATTATGTCTGTACAAAAGGCAGTCGAACAATTGAAATCGCGATTCCGCGGGCAAATGCTAATGCCTTCAGACGCGGGCTATGAAGACGCGCGGAGGGTTTACAACGGCATGATTGACAAGCGGCCGGGCGCTATCGCGCGCTGCATGAACGTCGCCGACGTGATCGCCGCCGTGCGCGCGGCTCGCGAGCAGGACGTGCTGACAGCGGTACGCGGGGGTGGCCACAACGCGGGTGGCCTCGGAATCTGCAACGACGGGCTGGTTATTGACCTGTCGCGGATGAAGGGATACGAGTGGATCCCTCCGCGCGCACTGTGCGCGTGGAAGGGGGCTGCGTATGGGCTGATGTGGATCACGCCACGCACGCCTTTGGCCTGGCCACTCCGAGCGGAACGGTTGGCAGCACGGGCGTCGCCGGCCTCACGCTGGGCGGCGGCATCGGCCACCTGACGCGTACCTTCGGTCTCACTATCGACAACCTACTGGGCGCGGACATGGTGCTCGCCGATGGCAGTTTCGTGACCATGATGGAGGACGGTCAAGAGCGCGCCAAAGCCTCCTTCGGCAAGAACTACGATCGCCTGGCCGCGATAAAGAAGAAGTACGATCCGACAAACTTCTTCCGCGTGAACCAGAACACTCGCCCGGCGTAACACTCAACCGCACACCAAGCGGGACACTGAGGTCGGTACCCAGGTTAGGAAGCGTTGCTGGGTTGCCAGCGAGATGGCGTCTTTCCACGGGCTTTACCCGGGTGAGCGTCCGCACTTACTCATAGTGCAACGCCACCAGTGGATCTACCCGCATGGCCCGCCGCGCGGGTACATAGCTTGCCACCAGTGCCACCGTCAGCAACAGGACCGTGACGCCGCCGTATGTCCACAGGTCGGTCGGGGTCACGCCATAGAGTAGGGAGGCCAGCAGCCGCGTGAGGCCGATGGAAGCGGCAAGACCGATCGCGACTCCAGTCGCGGCGAGCGCCAGACCACCTCCGAGGACGAGCGACAGAATCTCACGACTCCCGGCACCTAGCGCGATGCGGATCCCAAGATCGTGCGTCTGCTGCGCGACCGAATACGAGATAACGCCGTAGATCCCCAGGGTTGCCAGCAGCAGGGCGAAAGCGCCAAAAATGCCGATCAGCACCGAGCGAAAGCGCGGTGCAGCGGCCGCTTCAGAGACCACCTGCTCGAGAGTGGTGATCTTCGAGACCGGCTGGTCCTTGTCCACCGCCCAGATCTCTTTGCGCAGGCCGGCTAGCAGCGACGGCGGGTGGATCGCGCTCCGGATCACCAGGGTCGTCCAGCTTAATTCCTGCTGCGAATACGGGCGAAAGTACTCCGGCTGTTTGTCGGCGCCTAGTCCGTTGTGAGTTACGCTGCGTACTACGCCCACCACGGTCCACCAAGGTTTGCTGGAGTTCAGGTTGCGAAAGCGCTTGCCGATCGGCTCTTCTGCCGGCCAGTAGGTGCGTGCCATCGTGTCGTCGATAACGGCAACCGGCAGCGAGTCCGCACGGTCCTGGTCCGTGAACCACCGCCCTTTTAGTAGCCGAATTCCCATCGTGCGCAGGTAGCCGGGTGTCACCGAGCGGAAGTCCGCCACCGGCGGCCGACTCGGGTCCGGCTGCGGCCTACCCTCGAACGTCAGGCCTTCCATATTCACCCCGCCAGCCAGCGGCAGCTCGGAGATGGCGCCGGCGCTTGTCACCCCAGGCAGTGCAGAGGCGCGCTCCACCAGACGGGTGACGAATTCTGCCTTCCGGCCCGGCTGATCGTAGCGGCCATTGCCGCGCTCGAAAAACCCTGAGCCGGGTAGCGAGAGTTCCACGGCGACGACATTCTCCGCGCGAAAGCCGGTGTCAACGCTTTGCAGTTTAAGAAAGCTCCTAAGTAGCAGTCCAGTAGCCACCAACAACACCGTCGCCACGGCGATCTCCGAGACTACGAGGCCCCTGCGGACCAGAGGATGGGCTTGCGCCGCCGAGGACCGGCCGCCCTCCTTTAGCCAGCGGTTCAGGTCGAGCTTGGCCGTATTCCAGGCCGGGGCAAGACCGAACAGAACTCCAGTCAGAACGGAGACAAGAAGGCTGAAGGCCACGACAATCGAATCGAGCCGCGCATCGCCAACTCGCGGCAGGCCTGCGGGTATCATCCGCTCCAGCACCACCACGCCCCAGCGGGCGAGCAGGAGCCCAAGCGCGCCACCCGCAAGCGATACCAGCAGGCTCTCGATCAGTAGTTGCCGAATAAGCTGCCAGCGGCTGGCACCGAGCGCGGCACGCAATGCGATTTCCTTGCGGCGCGCGACCGCCCGCGCGAGCAGCAGGTTTGCCAGATTGGCGCACGCGATCAGCAGCACCGCTGCCACCGCCGCCATGATTGCCAGCAGCGCCGGGCGCAGGCCTCTCACGATCGTCTCGTGCAACGGGATGACTCGCACGCTGAAACCCTTGTTGTTCGGATCCTCCTTCTCGAGCTGCCGCATGATGATCGACATCTCCCCTTGTGCCTGTTTGACCGAGATGCCCGGCTTGAGCCGCGCCACGACGGTGAAGCCGAGTGAGCCGTTATCAATCTCACGCTGCGTGAGCGAGGCCGAGACCCACAGATCCGTGCGTGGGGCAAAACGATAATAAGATGGGACCTCGGCGCCCTTCGGGAAGCCGAAGTCCGGCGGCATCACTCCGATGACCCGGTATCCCTGGCCGTTAAGCGTGATCGTGCGGCCGATGAGCCCGGGATCGGCGCCAAAGCGGTTCTGCCACAGCCCATAGCCCACGATCGCTAGTTTGCCAGCGCCGGCGCGATCCTCCTCAGGAACGAAGGCGCGGCCGAGGCAGG
>DATIFQ010000281.1:0-2242 GCA_035455185.1 Bryobacteraceae bacterium
GCTTCGACCTGATCCTCGGGACGGAGATCGCATCGGGGGCCCACGGTGGAGAGGCAGTGATCGGAGGCCGGCTCCGCGCGCGTGGCATCGGCTGTTTCCTCGCGGGCTCGGACGCCTCGCTTGGCAAGGACTTCGAGACGCTCCTCACGAGCCAGGCAGCGTCCGACGCTCGGGCGCGATGGCGTCCGAGCATAGTGGAGGTAGTCGCAGCGAAGCCCATAACTCCCAAGACGCCCGCAAGCCGGGAGGTTCCGCCGGACATGGTCGCAATCGGGCCGGTGCGTTTCGAGATGACCGTCGAATACCGTGTACGCGAGACCGGCTTCTATGATCCGAACGAATTCACCGAGGGACGGGGCTATCGCCTGCACACACCAGCACAGGTGTCGCACACCGCGGATCTGGGGCGGTATGCCATCAACCTGACGCCGGTTACGAATGCGCAGTACGCGGAGTTCCTTCGCCGCTCCGGCTACAAGCCGGCTCGCACGGAGAACTTCCTGAAGCACTGGACGAATGGCGCGCCGCCTGCCGGGATAGAGGACCATCCGGTGGTTTACGTCGATCTCGACGACGCCCGTGCGTACGCGGCGTGGGCAGGGAAGCGGCTCCCGAGCGAAGGGGAATGGCAGTTCGCAGCGCAAGGTCCGGACGGTCTCAGATACCCCTGGGGAAACGAAATGACACCGAGCCTCTGCAACGGCGGCGAAACAGGCGGCACCACGCCGGTGAAGGCATTCCCCGGCGGCAGGTCTCCTTTCGGCTGTTACGACATGTGCGGAAACGTTTGGGAGTGGACCGAAAGTGAGCACGGTTCCGGCCATTCACGTTTTGCCATGATTCGCGGCGGCTCCTACTTCAAGGCCGCCGGCTCCGACTGGTACATGGACGGCGGGCCGCAGCCCTGCCGGTTCGCGGCCAAGATGCTGCTCATGTGGCCCGGGCTTGACCGCTGCGCCACGGTCGGGTTCCGCTGCGCGGTGGACTTGGCTCCGCCCGCGGCGCTATGATTCGAAGTTGGTATTGCCTCTGACAGTCCTTGCCTAAACGCTGAATCTCTGCGCCGCACACGTTCGTAGTGTGGGCTCCGGGGGTTCAGCCTCTCCTTCCTGTAAGTCACTTAAATCTCTGTGAAAGGAAATGGCAGGTTCTGTCATGAGGCTGGAAGATTTGGGTTGGGACGCGTCCTTCTCGAGCGCATTCGAACCCTTTGAGCGCGCGGGCTTGAGGCCCGGGCGCATCTCGAGAACCGATCGCCGCTCTTTCCGCGTACTCACAGGACAAGACGAGTTGCACGCGGAGGTCAGCGGGAAACTGCGCTATCACACTCCGGAGTGGCCGGTCACCGGCGATTGGGTCGTGCTGCGCGGGGATTCCCCTGTCATTGATACGGTGCTCCCGCGCAAGACGGAGCTTTCCCGCAAGACGGCGGGTGAGCAGACCGGGAAACAGGTCCTGGCGGCGAACGTCGACGTCCTGTTTCTAGTTACCGGGCTTGACCGCGACTTCAACCCGCGCCGCATCGAACGCTGGCTGCTTCTCGCCGGCGAATGCGGCGCACAACCAGTCATCGTCCTGAACAAAGCCGACTTGCATCCCGACCCGGACTGGGCTGCCGGCGAGGTGCGGCAGCTTGCGCCGGCCGTACCCGTGACGGTGGTCAGCGCGTTGGCGGAGCAAGGCGCCGCGGAACTCATCCGCCACGTGAGGCACGGCGAGACCGCAGCGCTCGTGGGCTCTTCCGGGGTAGGGAAGTCGACCATCGTGAACTGGTTGCTCGAGAGAGACGCGCAGCTAACCCAGGAGGTGCGGAAGGACGACGGCAGGGGTCGCCATACGACCACGAGCCGCGAGCTGATCCCGATGCCGGGCGGGTGGTTGCTCATGGATACGCCGGGCCTGCGCGAACTGCAGCTCTGGGCTGGCGAGGACAGTCTGGACCAGACGTTTGAGGACGTGGCGAATTTCGCAGCCATGTGCCGCTTCCGCGACTGCCGTCACGAGGGCGAACCCGGATGCGCCGTAACGGAAGCCGTCTCCGGCGGCGATCTGGACGAGGCGCGGCTCGGAAGCTACCGTAAGCTCCAGCGCGAGCTGGCGTACCTCGCCCGCCGGCAGGACGAGTGGGCAGCCGCGGAAGAGAAACGGAGGTGGAAACGCATCCACAAGGCGATGCGGCAGGGCGGCAAGCGACTGTAGATTCAGCGACAATCACCTCCGGTAATCCTTTGCGACGGGCTGC
>DATIFQ010000282.1:0-5095 GCA_035455185.1 Bryobacteraceae bacterium
GGGTCGAGCGGCTTCGGGGAGGAGTTCGCTGCGGCCATCAACAAAGATCCCCTGCAAAGGCCGGCCGCCGAAATCAATCAGGCCGCGGACGAGGCGATCCGCCGGTTCCCGTTCATCGACGCAAAACGCCAGGTGGCCGGCGGTGCGAGCTACGGTGGTTATCTCGCGAACTGGATGGAAGCGACCACGGACCGCTACCTGACGCTGTTCAACCATGCCGGATTGACAAACAACGAGTCGATGTGGGGGACCACCGACGCATCGTACTACTGGGAGCGCAAGAACGGCAGCCCGGTATGGGAAGGAGGCGGCTTCTGGCAGAGCCAGAACCCGCTCCGGTTCGCCGCGCAGTATAAAACTCCGATGCTGGTCACGCACGGCGAGGGTGACTATCGCGTGCCCGTCTCACAGGGCTTCGAGATCTTCAAGCTGCTCCAACGCCGCGGCATTCCGAGCAAGTTGATCCTCTTCCCGGAGGAGAACCACTGGATACTGAAAGGCGAGAACAATCGCTATTTCTTCCGGGAACTCTTCGCTTGGCTCGAGAAGTACACGGGCGTCGGCCTGAAGGAACCCAACGCGAGTTCGAACTGAACACGGAAAGAATCGATTGATGAGATTTTTTTGTTTGACCTGCACCGGCGGACTGCTTGCCACGCTGCTCGCCTCCGGTATAGCGGCCGAGCCATTGAACCTTATCCCAGCGCCCCGGTCGGTGAACCACGGCGCGGGGGCGTATGTGTTGCGATCGCCCGTCCGGATTTCGGTCGTATCCGGGTCTGAAGATGACCGCTTCGCCGCGGGCTTGTTCGCCAGGGAGTTGAAGGAGGTTCACGGGCTGGAGGCGACGGTTGTTTCGCAGCCTGGCGGCCCGGTGTTGATCGGCCGCACGGGAACGCCGGCGATCGACGCCGAGATTATGCGGAGAAAACTGGACATCTCGGCGCTGCAACATCCGGAAAGCTACCTGCTGGATGCGGGCGCAAACGGAGTGCTGGTGGCCGCGAAGACGGCAGAGGGCATCTATTACGGCGTTCAGACGCTGCGGCAACTCGCCGGCACGGGTGGGCGCGTGCCGAACGTGCGTATCGCCGACTGGCCCGCTTTGCGTTACCGCGCGTTGTCGATCGACATCAACCGCGGTCCGCTCCTGACGGAAGAGCAGATGAAACAAGCCGTCGAGACCGCGGCCGAGTTCAAGTTCAACATGGTCTTTTTCTATCTGGAGCACGTCTTCCGGTACACTCACTCGGCGCTCGCGGCGCCCCGAGGCGGCGAGGCGGTCACCTGGGCCTATTCTCCGCTGGAAAACTACTCGAAGTACATCGAACCGTTCCGGAAAAGCGGAATGGACTTCATGGTCTGCACCGCCGTGCACAACTGGAACCGTCTCTTCCCAGCGTTTGCGACGACGCGCCCGAACGTGAATGTCTTCGCGCGCGACGGGAAGAACACGGGCGCGATGGGCTTGATGGCAACCCACTGGGCGGACGATGGTGAAGCCCTGTTCAATATGACCTGGTACGGCGTGGTCTTCTCAGCGGCGGCGGCCTGGCAAGACGGACTGGTCGACACCGAGGTTTTTGACCGATCCTTCGACTGGGCGTTCTACAGAAACCGGGACCACACGTTCGTGGGTGCCATACGCCGGCTCGAGCAGGTGCATGAACTGTTGCGATCCGTGCGTGCGGGCGAGGCGAACAGCACCCTCTATTGGACCGATCCGTTCTCCCGGGATGGCGCCGAGGTGATGCACAGGGCGCGGCCGGTGGCGTCGAAGATGCGGCTCCCGGCAGAGGAGGCGGCTCTCGATTTATTGATCCACGGGGGTACGGCTCGCCACCATGCGGGAACCATCCGGTTCCTTGAACTCGCTGCGAAACGCATCGACTATCTCGGCATGAAGATCCAGTTTGCAAACGAGATCGGGGAGTTGTACCGGGAGTTGCGGGCTGCTCCCGCCGACGATGCGCTGGCGACAAACAATCTGCGACGGATTAAGGGCATGGACGGGCTGCTGCCGACCCTGCGGGACTACTCGACCGAGGTGAAGGCCGCCTATCGGGACGCGTGGCTCGCCGAGAACCGGCCGTATTGGCTGGACAACGTGCTGCTGGACTACGACCGTGAAGCTCTCCGCTGGGTTGACCGCATTCGTTTCTTCGAGAGCATTCACCGGAGATACCCGGCAGCCAGGGAAATCCCGGATCTCGAGCCGATGGGCGTGTTCCTGCCCTGAAACGTCCGGGAGCGATTACACTTGTTGCGACAGAGGCAGGGCCGGGGCTAACGGCCCGTTAGAGGAGAAGCCAGACGATGGATCACTCACACGGAGTTGACACCGCGACGACGCCTTCGCGCCGGAGCTTCCTGAAAACCGCAGTAGCGGCTTCGACCGCGGGATTGGCGGCCACCCCTGGCTACGTCGCCGCGAGCGACACGATTCGCGTCGGCGTAATCGGTTGCGGCGGGAGAGGCACTGAAGCCGCGGAGCAGGCCATGGCAGCCGACAAGGGCGTTCGTCTTGTCGCAATGGCCGATCTGCTGATCGACCGCGCGCAGGAGAAACGCAATCTCCTCCGGATGAAGAATCGCGAGCAGGTCATGGTGGACGACGATCATTGCTTTTCCGGCTTCGAGGGGTACAAGAAAGTCATCGAATCCTCGGACGTCGTGCTCATCGCCAATGCGGCAAAGTTCCATCCGTTTCACATGACGGCGGCGATTGAGGCGGGTAAACACGTTTTCGTCGAGAAGCCCCATGCAATCGACCCGGCCGGGATCAAAGCCGTGCGAGCCGCCTGCGAACTCGCGAAGCAGAAGAACCTTTGCGTCGTCTCGGGCCTGCAAAGCCGCTACCATCCGGGTTACCGGGAGACGATACAGCGCGTGTACGACGGCGCCATCGGGGATATCGTCGCGATCGAGGAGAACTTCCTTCGCGCGCCCTACGTGCTGTATCCGCGCAAGCCGGGCCAAACGGAGGTCCAATACCAGGGCAGCAATCAATACCACTTCCACTGGCTCTCGGGCGACGACGTGCCGCAGTCGCTAGTACATAACCTGGACCGCGCGAGCTGGGCGATGCACAACCAGGCGCCCGTGAAGTGTCACGGCATGGGCGGGCGATCCACCCTGCACGGGGAGATCTATGGGAGCGTGTTCGATCACCATGCGGTCGTCTATGAGTTCGCCAACGGCGTGCGAATCTATGCTTTCTGCCGGACCATACCGGAGTGCTACAACGATTCCTCCAGCACGCTGCTGGGGGCCAAGGGTCGCTGCAACATAACTAAGATGACCATCGAGGGTGAGACGAAGTGGCAATACGCGGGACCCAGGACCTATTCGAGCACGTCTTCGAATCCGTACTACATCGAGCACGCCGAACTGTTCAAGGCGATCCGGGCTGGAACCCCGCTCAACAACGGTGACTACATGGCCCGCAGCACACTGATGGGGATCATGGGCCAGATCAGTTGCTACACCGGCAAAGAAGTCACCTGGGAGCAGATCAGCGCCTCCGACTTCTATTTCGCGCCGAAGCCGGAGGACGTTCGAATCGACATGGAGCCGCCGGTGAAGCCGGGTCCGGACGGCACCTACCCGGTCTTCACTCCCGGCGTGACGAAACTGCTGTGACGCGCGCGGGCTCACTTCTATCGCTCTGAGGCGAGCTGTCCGCGGAACGGCGCATCGCAACGGGAAGCCTGACAAAGGCGTCGAGGGCGCCGAAAGCACGAGTTGGATTGGCAGTACCGTCCCACTCGTCCCAGAAGCGGGAGAGCAGCGTCGCATCGGTGTGCATGCGCTTAAGTACATCGCCTTCCATCACGCTGCCCTTGGGTTTCCAATCCTTGCCTCTGGCGGCAGCCGCCGCTTTCAGGAGGTCCTCCGAACCTTGACGGTCGCCGCGCTTCCAGGCCAGGTAGGCGCGGAGGTAAAGTGCGCCGACGGATCGCGCATGGCTGCGGCAGACGAGTTCGAAGCGTTGCCGAGCGCCAGCCAGGTCACCTCTCAGGAGGGACAGCTCGCCGAGCAGCAGACGTGTGCCGGTCTCCTCGGGATTGAGCGAGTGAGCCTTTTCGAGCGATTCTTGCGCCTTGCTTAGTTCCGAATCGCTTCGAGCGGCCGACGCCAGAAGCAACCCTTTCCGCTGGAAGGCCCGGTGGCTGCTCGGGTTGAGGCGAGCCAGTTCGTCGAGTTCCCGGACGGCGCCCCACAGGTCGCCGCGGACGAGCAGGCAGTTTGCCAGGTAGTAGCGCGAATCTTCGTGCGCGGGATTGAGCGCCAGGGCTTCTCGAAAGAGGCTGATGGCGCGCGGGATGTCGCCTTCGCGCTTCATCGCATCCATCGCCGCGCGCTGTTTAGACCAGAACTGGATTTCCGCTTGTTTCGAGCCCACGTTGTGTTGCGGGGACTGCGTGCGGCTCAAGAGCTCTCCGCCGACACCCGGGTTCCAGGGCAACGCCTCCGTCTTACCCTGCGTGAGGTCCCAGATCTGGTTTGGCGCGAGGCTGGCGAAGTGCTGCGCCGAGCCGTCCGGCCACCGGACCTCCAGGGCATCGACCCTGGGCGCTTGGCCGAGGCCGAGGTGAACGGTGCGGCTGGACTGCGACAGGTAGCTAGCCGTGGTCACAGAGTGGCGAAACGTCTGTCCGCCCGCCTCGGCGATCAGCCGCGCCCCCTCACCGCGCCCGAGGATGCCGCCGGCAGTTCTGCTGTGCAGACGGAACTCGATCCAGTTGCCCTGCGGAATGCGGTTCCGGAGGAGACGCACGCCTCCATCGAGATCCATGACGGCAATGTCCGCGGCTCCGTCGTGGTCATAATCGGAGACCGCAAGCCCGCGGCTGACGTGCGCCACTGAGAGTGATGTGTTCCATGGGGCCAGGTCGAAGAAGAACTTGCCATGGTTGTTCCAGAAGAGGAACGGCTCCATCGGCACGAGCTTCCTGGGCTGGCCCTGTGTTTCAAAGGTGCTCCCGTTGGCGACCGCAAGATCAAGCCAGCCGTCGCTGTCGAAATCGACGAACTCAGCGCCCCATCCGATGTACCGAAGAGAGATGTTGCCGATACCGTACGTCTCTGCTAC
>DATIFQ010000283.1:0-2563 GCA_035455185.1 Bryobacteraceae bacterium
GGCTTCGCCAAATGCGATCCTGATCCGACTTCGGCGTGGCCACCAGGCCCCACGCGGAAGGGCTTCGAAGCTTCCCTGGATTCGGACAGGAATCACTGGGACTGGGTGTGCTGTCAAAATCAGTCCGATTCCAGGTTGAAACGCCTGGAGCGTTCCGTCCCTGGACCGTCCCCCCTCGGGAAACCACACCAGATTCTGACCTCGCGCAAGGGCTGCCGCGCCCAGGGCAAGATTCGCAAGCGGGCGGCTGCTTTGATCTATCGGCAAGACTTGAGTCGCGCGGCTGACGAGGCGCATGACGGGGTTGCGAAACATGATCCCGGTCCAGCCGCCCCAGCAGGTCCGGTTCAAGGAACTGATGGACAGGGCGGCAAAGATCGCCGGCGGATCGAGCAGACTGACATGGTTGGGCGTCATGACCCAGGGACCTTCCGCGGGAACCCGCTCGATTCCGTGGACTTCGAGATGAAATACCGCCCGCATGAGCAGCCGGTCGAGGAGAGCCAGTGACGTCCCGAGTCCCCGCAAAAAGAAACCCCTCGCCGCGAGCCAGCGCTGTTGTTGCGGATCCAACAATTCCTGAGGATTCGTGAGTTGTCCCGCCGGATCAACGGCGGCGGCGGTTGTCTGCTCGGCTTCGACGGCTTCGCGCAACAGGTCCCTCACGGTCCCGATACGCGAGATGGCTGCTTCGGGGAGGTCGACGCCGACCCGGTCCCTCAGCTCCAGCGTCACCGTCATCCATTCCAGCGAGTCCAGACCGAGTTCGAGCGCCATGGTCGTGTCCGGCGTGAGCCGAACGGAAGAAAACCGGCCGGCCAGCCAATTCCATACCTGCAACGCCACAGGATCTTCCAGCAATTGCCGGTCTTCCGGCGCCATCAGCTCGACCGAGATCGGCCGCGCTTCAACGAGCAGCTTGTGCCGATGTTGTTTACTTGTGTGAAAGAGAATATTGAGCTTGTGTCGCTGGATCTTCCCGAGTCGCGTCCGAGGCAAGGGGTCCATGCTGAGCGTGAAGTCGGTGAGACGACAATACGAAGGCAGGAGGCCCAGACGCGCCTCGATCTCGGCCCGTATCGATCGCGTCACGTTGTCGACTTCGGTCCTGTGGATCGAGACGGCGCGCGGGACGATGACGGCGACCAGGCGGCCCTCGCGAGCGAACACACCGGATTCGCGGACCGAGGGGGCGCCGTCGAGGATTTCCTCCACCCGCTCAGGCCAGATTTTCTCTCCGCCGGGCAAGGTGATGCGGGAGGAGGCGCGCCCGACCAGATGAAGGCAGCCGTTTCGGTCAAAGTAACCCAGATCGCCTGTTTTGAACCAGCCGTCTTCAGTGAAGGCCTCGGCCGTCTTTTGCGACAGATGCCGGTAGCCGGCGAACACATTGGGACCCCGGGCTTGGATTTCCCCCTGGCCGGTCTCCGGATCGGAGTCGGCGATGCGGATTGTCACGCCGGGGAGCGGTGTGCCCGTCGTGTCGATGTGTCGGCCGCCGGGAGCGATGAGCGTGAGAATCGGCGAGGTTTCGGTGAGTCCGAAGCCGCCGGCGATCTGCCACCCCAATCCGGCCAATCGCCAGGCCAGTTCGGGCGCCAGCGCGGATCCGCCATACACCAGCGTTCTGAGCTCCGGCGCGAGTTGATTGCGTACCGGCGCGAACAGCCGCAGGCCGAGCCGGATATCGAAATGTCGAATCAGCATCGTGGAGCATGCGAGCAGACCGTGAAAGACGGCGGAAACGGCTCGCCCCTTCTGCCGCACCCGCTCTTCGATCGCGTCGCATAACGCGGCGTAGAGACGAGGGACACCGACGATCGCCGTGACACGACCTTCCCGGAGTCCGCGGAGAATCTGAGGCCCGGTCAACGAATGGGGAAGGATGACGGGCAGCCCGAGGGCAAAGGGTGCAAGCAGTCCGATCATGAACGGATACACATGGTGGAGCGGCAACGGCAAGAGCAGCCGTTCATCAGGGCGGTACACCTGCACGGTCAGCAGCGCCCGGAGATTGGAGAGGAGGTTGCTGTGGCTCAGCGGTACCCCTTTGGGCCTGCCGCTGACACCGGAGGTATAAAACAAGAGGGCAGGATCCTCCGGTTGCACCGGAGGGCTTGTATACCCCGGCTCACGACGGAGGCGCTGCCAGCTTCGGGGATCATTTTCGTCGGCGTCCAACAAGATGATCGAGCGATCCCGATGGAGGCCGAGGGTCGTTAAGCGCTCCGTCAGGGAGCGAATGGTCATGAACCAACGGGCCTCGCTGTCCTCGATCACATGGATGAGGTCGTCACTCGCCATCTGCGAGTCGATGGGCACCGGTATCGCACCGGCAGCGAGCAGGGCCATGCAGGCGAGAATCCATTCGGGGCGGTTCGGTGAATAGAGCGCAACATGCTCGCCTTTCCTGAGGCCCTGCTCATGGAGTCCGGCGGCCAGCTGCATGACGGCATCGGCCAGCTCCCGGAAAGACCAGGTTTCGGTTGTGTGTTTGTGAAACGCCAGGATCGCCGGGCGATCCCCGTAGGTTGACAGCGCACGAACAAGGGCCTGTAGTGTA
>DATIFQ010000284.1:0-8497 GCA_035455185.1 Bryobacteraceae bacterium
AAGTCAAGACTAACCTTCGAGCCAGTCTTGAAGCGCTTCTTTGAGGCTTTCGCTTTGGTCGCCATCATCACTCCGGAGCATTCTTCAGATGTTCTTCCGAGTTTCGGTGACATGCCACGCAATCGCCAACCGTCACGCTCCGCACAGTTATCGCTTGCCTCGCCTGCATCGTTGCGGTCGGCGTCCCGCATCCTATCACGCAACGTGGCACAGCACGCCGCCCCAGCTCCGCGGGGCCTACCCCTCGAGGACTTGTCGGAGCGCGTCGTGGTCGGCGGCCAGGTCGACGAGCGGGGCGGAGGTCATGCCGTAGTCGTAGCCCTTGTCGAAGGCGCGGAGGTTCAGGTCGCGCGAGGCTGGCGGCACAGAGTCCTCCACGGCTTTGCGGAGAGCGTCGGGGTCTACCAGCCTGGTCACCGCGCCGAAGAAACCCACCATCACGACGTTCTGCACCATCCGTCGGCCCAACTCCTCCGCCAGCCGCGTCGCTGGCACCCCATAGACGCGGATGCCCCGGCTCGACTCCGACACCCGCACCAGGTCCTGCTCCACCAGCAACAGCCCGCCGTCCTTCAGTTCCGGCGTGAAGCGCGCGTAGGATTCCTGCGACATCGCCACCAGCACGTCCGGCCGCGAGACGTACGGGTACAGCACCGGCTGGTCGGAGATGACAAGCTGGGCGCTGCACGATCCACCCCGCGACTCCGGGCCGAAGTTCTGCGTCATCGTCGCGTGGCCGTTCTCGAAAATCGACGCCGCCTTGCCGATCACCATCGCCGCCAGGATCACCCCCTGGCCGCCGAAGCCCGCCACCCGGATCTCGCTCAGCCGCATAACGCACCTTCCCCGCCGCAACAGTGCGCCGCCTCCGCTTCCGCGTACCGCTCGCCCAACTGCCCGCGCAGCCGCTCCCGCATCAAGGCGGCGTAATCGGGCCGGTCGCGGTCCACGAACTTGCCGACGACGATCTCATCGCGCATGCCCAGCGCGACCTCGTGCGTCGGCGCTCCGTTGCGCACCTTGCTTTTCTCCTTGTAGTACTTCATCGTGTCCAGCCCGTCGCCGAGCTTGTTGCGCCGCTCGTAGAGCGTCGGGCACGGCGAGAGCACCTCGATGAAGGAGAAGCCGGGCTTTTTGAGGATCTCCGTCATCGCCCGAGTGAGTTGCCGCACGTGAAACGTGGTCCAGCGGGCGACGTAGACCGCGCCGGCGGCGTCAGCCAGTTGCGGCAGATTGAAGGACGGCTCGAAGCCGCCATACGGGGCGGTGGTGGTGACCGAGGTGTACGGCGTGGTGGGCCCGCTCTGGCCGCCGGTCATGGCATAGATGAGGTTGTTTACGCAGATGACCTTCAGGTCCACGTTGCGCCGGGCGGCGTGAATGAAATGGTTGCCGCCGATGGCGAACAAGTCGCCGTCGCCCGAGTAGACGACCACGGTCAAATCGGGCCGGGCGAGCTTCAGTCCGGTGGCGAAGGGAATGGCCCGGCCGTGCGTGGTGTGGAACGAATCGAGCTCGACATAGCCGGCCACACGGCCCGAGCAGCCGATGCCGGAGACCACGGCGATGCGGTCCAGGTGGGCCTTGGATTCGAGCAGCGCCCGGGCGAAACAGTTCACCGACGTGCCGATGCCGCAGCCCGGGCACCAGATGTGCGGGATGCGGTCCATCCGAAGGAACGGCTCCACCGGATTCGGGGCTTCGAGAACTTCCAGTTCAGCGGTACTCATCGCGCGGCCTCCCGGATCGCTTCCAGAATCTGCTCCGGCCGGTGGACGGTGCCCCCGGCGTGCGTCACGGCTAACGTGCGGGCGGCGCCTCCGGCGGCCCGCTCCACTTCGCGCACCATCTGCCCGAGGTTCAGCTCCGGCACCACGAACGCGCGCGCGGTCCGTGCCAGCTCCCGTATCCGGGCCTCGGGGAAGGGCCACACCGTGATGAGCCGGAGCTTGCCGACCTTCAGCCCTTCGGCCCGCGCCATTTCGATCGCCCGCTGCGCGACGCGGGACGTGATGCCGTACGAGACCACCACGACGTCGGCGTCCTCGACATTCTCCTCTTCGCAGAGATCGACACGGCCGGAATTTTTGCGGATCTTCTGCTGGAGCCGGCGGACGAGCTGGTCCTGCGTGGCCGGGGTCATCGACGGGTAGCCGCGCTCGTCGTGCGTCAGCCCGGTGACGTGGAAACGGTAGCCCTCGCCGGCGTGGACCATCTCCGGCACGAGGTCCTCGTCTGTCTCGAACGCCTTGTACTCGCTCCGCGGCTTCCGCGTGTGGCGGCGGGGAAGGATCTCGATCTCCTCCGGCTTCGGGATGACGACCTTCTCGGTCATGTGGCCGACGCACTCGTCCATCATGAACATCACCGGCGTGCGGTACTGCTCGGAGAGGTTGAACGCGCGGATGGTGAGGTCGAAGCACTCCTGCGGGGAGTTCGGGCTCAGCGCAATGATTTCGTAGTCGCCGTGGGAGCCCCAGCGGGCCTGCATCATGTCGCCCTGCGCGGGCAGGGTCGGCAGGCCGGTGGATGGGCCGCCGCGCTGCACGTTCACGAACACGCACGGCGTCTCGGTCATCACCGCGTAGCCGATGTGCTCCATCATCAGGGAGAAGCCGGGGCCCGAGGTCACCGTGAACGCCTTGGCTCCGCCCCAGACCGCCCCGAGGATCGTGATCGACGCCGCCAGCTCGTCCTCCATTTGGATGAAGGTCCCGCCGACGGTGGGGATGCGCGCGGCGAAGCGCTCGACGATTTCGGTGGAGGGTGTGATCGGGTAACCAGCGGCAAATCGCGCACCCGCGGCCAGCGCGCCCTCGCAGCAGGCCTGGTCTCCATCGAGAAAATGGACGCCGGTCAGGACGCCTTTCGGATCAGCGGCCATTTGAGGCTCCTGAGTGCGCCATTTCGCTCACCTTCCAGCCGTGAATGGCGAAGTCCGGGCAGTACATCCCGCACAAATCACAGCCGCTGCACTTGTCGCCGGCGACCACGTGAGGCGGGTGGTAACCCTTTGAATTAAAGGCGGAAGACATCTCCAGGACTTTGGTGGGGCAGAACTCCACGCAGAACGAACAACCCTTGCAGCGTTCGACCAGAATCTTGACTTGACCCTTCGCCATTTTCGGTGTTTCAGACCCTCCGTACCGATTCTAACAGCACTCGAAGTGCCATTCCTCAGTGGTTCGCCCGATTGAAGATCGGGGCTGGATCGGGAACAGTGGATTAGGTGGCACTTTTGATGCAAAAACGCGCTCTTTTTGTGCTCTTTTGGACCCTTTTTGGCACTGTTTCGGCGCAACAAACGAGCGTGGAGGTCCGTGTATTCATCGAACCGGCCGGTCCGAAATTCTTCGTCGACGGGACGGGGTACTCTTCGGCGGCGGTCTTTTTCTGGCAGCCGGGCACCCGCCACACGCTCCGCGTGGCCCCGGAGCAGATCCAAGGTTCGGCTGGGGTGCGGTCGTTATTCCAAGGATGGAACGACTCGTCGGGCCGGTATTCGACATCCTCGCCAGAGGTCACGGTGACGGCAGGCGCGTCGGTGACGCAGATCGTGGCTTCGTTCCAGCAGGACTTCCGGCTCCACCTCAATTTCCGCGAGGGCCGGGGCACGGTGTACGTGAACGGAGCGGCCCATTCCCGCGGCGGAGAGGTCTGGGTGCCGGCGGGGGAGACTGTACGGTTGTCGGCGGTGGCCGATCCGGGCTACGTGTTCATGGGATGGGGAAGCGGCACCGGCGCGGATGCGTCGAGCGAGCAGGTTTTCGTGATGAGCGGCGCCAGGTACCTGTATCCGCGATTCGAGGGGGCGGTAAGCGTGACCCTCACGACGTCACCGCCGCGGTTGATGCTGGCGGTGGATCGGACGCCGATGCGGGCGCCGCAAACGTTCGGCTGGGGGCAGGGAACGCAGCGCACACTCAGCCCGGTGTCGCCGCAGACCGATGAGCGGAGCGGGCTGTGGGTCTTTGACTCCTGGAGCGACGGAGGCGCCGACATCCACTTGTACACCGTGCCGGCGACGAACTCACCGGTAACGGTGACGGCGACATACGCGCCCGGCGCGAGGGCGAGCTTCGTGACCGTGCCACCGGGCCTGCGGCTGAGCATCGACGGCCGGGAGAACTGGCCGGCGTACAACTTCGTATGGGGCGTCGGATCGAAGCACACCGCCGAGGCACCGGCGGAGCAGACCGGAAACGACGGCTGGAAGTATTTGTTCCGGCGGTGGTCGAACGGCGGTCCGGCGAGCCAGGAGGTGACGGTCGGCGAAGCGGCGCGGACGTCCGGGGTGCGGCTGGTCGCCGAGTACGAGTCCGTGGGCAAGCTGCTGATCCGGAGCGTTCCGGGGCCGGTCAGCGTCGTGGTCGACGGCGCCGATTGCGCGACGCCGTGCGTGCTGGAGGGGGAGACAGGCAAGGAGATCCGGATCGCCGCCCCGGCGGGGGCGCGGCTTGCGGACGGCACACGGGTGGAGTTCGAGTCGTGGTCGGACGGAGGAGCGCGCGAGGCGGTGCGGAAGCTGCCGGCGTCGCCGGTGATCCTTACGGCGCACTACCGTGGCGTTCACGGATTGCAGATGGTGATGAATGCGGCGGGCCCGACGCCGGAGGCGGGGGTAGCCCCGGGATCGATCATCTCGCTTTACGGCTCGGGACTCGCACTGGCGGTGGTGACGGGACCGGACAATCCACTTTCCCAGACGCTCGGCGGGGTGACGGTGCTCGCAGGCGACCGGATGCTGCCACTGTTCATTGTCTCGCCGGACCAGATTAACGCGCTGCTGCCGTCGGACATGGGCGAGGGCGAGTACACGGCCGTTGTCCGGCGGGAGGGCCAGGCGGATGCGCAGGCGAGTTTCCAAGTGGTGCGGAACGCGCCGGGGTTATTCACGTCCCGCGATGGCGAGCGGGTTTTGGTGACGGCGACGCACGAGGACGGCAACCCGGTCACGGTGGGGAATCCCGCGCGGCCGGGGGAGATGGTGACGGTTTTTGGGACGGGCTTCGGGCCAACGAACCCACGACCGCCGGACGGCTTTCCAGTCCCATCGGAGGGGTTTGTGCTGGTGGACCCGGCTGAGGTGATCGTGGGGGAGGAGCGAATTGAGCCGGAGTGGGCGTGCGCAGCGCGGGGGTATGTTGGGGTGAACGCGGTGCGGTTCAAGGCGCCGGCGGAGACGGCAGAAGTGAAAGTGCGGTTCAGCGGGAAGGAGAGCAACGCGGCGTTTTTGCCGGTAAAGTGACTCGCGGTCATTTCCTTGTAACGAAACGGAGTTGACCGGCGTCCAAGACGCGGAGGAGAATGGACTCCAGGGAGGGTGCCATGACGGTCCCGCGCAGCTCGCTCCTGATTCCGGCGCTGTTGTCCGTGTTTGCGGCGCTGCCGCTAGCCGGCCAGCAGGTGATCTCCGCGCAGTCCGGCCTCGTGCATTACACGGAAGGCCAGGTGCTGTTGGGGGATAACCCGGTCGATCTGAAGTTCGGACAATTCCCGCAACTGAAGGAGAACGAAGAACTGCGCACGGAGCGCGGGCGGGCGGAAGTGCTGCTGAATCCCGGCGTCTTTTTGCGCGTGGCGGAAAACAGCGGCTTCCGGATGCTTTCGACTCGCCTGACCGATTCCCGCCTCGAGTTTCTCTCCGGCGCCATGGTGATTGAAGCGGGGCAACTCGCGAAGGACCAGGCCGTGACGGTGCTGCACAAGGACGTGACGGTTTCGCTGGCGAAGAGCGGGCTGTACCGGTTCGACTCCGAGCCACCGGCGGTGCGTGTGTTTGAGGGCGCCGCCATCGTAGAGACAGCGGGGGGCAAGGTCGAGGTAACGAAAGGGAAGATGCTGCCGTTCGACGGGAGCCTCGCCGCGGTGAAGTTCGATCGCGACCAGACGGACGCGCTCGACAACTGGAGCGGGAGGCGGGCCGAGTACCTGGCGCTGGCGAATGTGTACGCGGCGCGGTCGGTGGCGGACTCCGGAATGCTGTGGCGCCGCTCGGGCTGGGTATTCAATCCTTACTTCGGGATGCTGACGTACATTCCGTGGAACAGCGTGTACTACAGTCCGTATGGATATCGGTTCTGGAGTCCGGAGCGTGTGTACATGGTGTACGCGCCGCCGCGGCAGTCTGGGTTTGGAGGCGGGGGCGGCGCCCGGTACAATTCGAACCTCGGGTATAACACGGTGTCACCGACGTCGGCGGGTACATCCGGCGTGATGGCGGGGGCGCGGGCCGCGGCCCCGGCGCCATCGGCTCCGCCGGCGGCAAGCTCTCCAGCCGCGCCGATCGCCCGCGACAGTGGCCGCGCTGGCGGGCGGCAGCGGTAGGGACATCACCTTTCTCGCTGGAAAATGAATCAGCGATGACCCTCAAGGTCTTCGGCGCGATAGCGCCGGGCAGGCGGTCCTCCTCGATGCCGGAGAGGATTCTGGCGCCCGCCGCGTTCGCTCGCTCGAAGTGCGTATCGAGGTCATCAACGTAAACCAGCACACCGAGCGACCGCACTGACTTCCGTCCAGCACCGCTACCGGGACTCGCTAATGGCGGTGGTTCCAGCACCGGGTTCGCTTTTGAGGTCACCCGCGGGGCCGCAGTAGGCTACACGCACACTTTTACTCCCACCTCGCTCAACGATCTGCGGTTGGGATTCAGCTATGTCAACGTCCATCGTGGCATCCCGGAAGGCGGCACTCAATTTCCTCCCCCTGAGCTGCAGGTGCCGGGTGTCGTTAACAATCCAAAGACCAACGGGCTCACCATATTCGCGCCGAGCGGCTACCGGCGGGTGGGCGACCCAGGCTTTGCTCCGACGCTGCTTGCGAGCCAAGAACGGCAGATCTCGGACTCGCTCAGTCTGATTCGAGGACGGCATAGCCTGAAGGCCGGCGGGCAGGTTCGCTGGAGCCAGTTCAACATTTTCCAGGTGTCTCGTCCTCGCGGAAACTTCAGCTTCAACGGCCGCTTTACCCAGAATCCAGAGTCCCGGTCCGGCACCGGAAGCCCGCTTGCCGACATGCTGCTCGGCCTGCCCAGTTCCTCGACTATCTCTTCGTTGCTGGACCTCGGCAACCGCCAGCAGGTCTACAGCATGTTCGTGGAAGACAACTGGAAAGTGACCCCCAAGCTGACCCTGAACCTGGGGCTCCGCTACGAGTACGCCACGCCAATTGTCGAAGTGAACGACAAGCAGAGCAATTTCGATTTCGCCACGGGCCAGATCGTCGTCGCGAACCGGAACGGACAATCCAGGGGCTTGGTCGACGTCGACAAGTTCAACCTCGGCCCGCGGATCGGCTTTGCTTATAGCCCGTTCCAGGACGGCAAGACGGTCATTCGCGGTGCATACGGCATCTTCTACAGTTTGCAGGAGATCAAGACTGCGGGTGGCTTGCAACTGGCGTACAACGTCCCGTTCTTCTATGAGCCCAGCTTCATCAGTAACGGAATCACTCCCGTACTCACCGTCCCCCAGGGTTTCCCGCCGCTCGATCCCACGCAGGCCGTGACTCCGCCCGTGACCAGTCTGGACCGGCGGCTACATTCCCCTTCCTATCAGCAATGGAACTTCGGCATCCAGAGGGTACTGCCCACCCAGACTACGCTGGAGGTCACTTATGTCGGCTCCAAGGGAACCCATCTCCAGGGCCTGACGGACCACAACCAAATCGCCTTACCGGGACCTGGGGACATCCAGGAACGGCGGCCGTATCCAGAATACGGTACGTTCACGTCGATGGAGAATCGGGGCAGCTCCAGCTACCATTCCCTTCAGGTGAAGGCGGACAAGAGACTGACGAATGGACTGATGATTCTGAGCGCCTTCACCTACGCGAAGGCGATCAACGATCTACCGGAGATCTGCTGCTCCCAGCCTTGGCCGCAGAACAGCTACAACGTCCGCGCGGAGAAGGGAAGGGCTGATTTTGACCAGCGATTCCGATGGGTGAGCAGCTTCGATTATGAGCTGCCGTTAGGAAAGGGCAGGCGATTCGTCAACCATGGAGGAGCAGCGGATTGGATCCTGGGAGGATGGCACATCGGCGGCATTGTATCCTTCACGTCGGGCTTTCCGTTTTCCCCTCTGCTGGGCTTCGATCCGTCTAACACGGGCTCAGTGGGACTGTTGCGCGCGAACAGGACAGAGGATGGCAATCTTCCGCCTGGTGAACGCAAACCGGACAACTGGTTCAACATCGACGCGTTTCCTCTGCCGGATGATTTCACCTTCGGGAACTCGGGCAGGAACGTGCTGGACGGGCCCGGATCGAAGGTGTCTGATCTATCTTTCCGCAAGAGGTTTCTCGAAAAAGAGCGGCAATTTCTGGAATTCCGGGCGGAGTTCTTCAATTTCGCTAACCACCCATATTTCGCCCAACCCGATAACTTTATCGACGATGGACCGGGGGCGGCCGGCGTAATTACGGGCATCTCCGCCCCGATGCGCCAGACCCAGTTCGGCCTCAAGTATGTATTCTGATCGGCCATGACTGCTGCAAG
>DATIFQ010000285.1:0-22663 GCA_035455185.1 Bryobacteraceae bacterium
TGCCGCGGTGAAGCGCACGCCTTGCCTGGCCAGCCCGTCGATAGCCGGAGTGCGAACCCAGGGGTACGCTTCCGGATACGCACTGATAGTCCGGTAGGAGTGGTCATCCGTGTAGATGAACAGGATGTTGGGCCGCTTCGGCAGGCCCGCGCTCTGGGATAGGCCGCGAGCCGCACCGAGGCCCAGAAGGCCGAGCATCTCTCTTCGACTTCTTCTTACGATCGGTGGCATCAGCACCTTCCTTTCCGATCCGCCGCCCGAAGGGCCTCGGCGCGGCGAGCGTCAGGAGAGTTCGATATTCCGCAGGTCGATTCTGGAGTCGTCGAACTCGCCAAGCCCCAACGCACCTGCGATCTCGATGTGCTCGGTCTGGCAGTTCAGGCGCGTGCTGACCTTGTCCGGCTTGGACAGCGCGATGGCCGCCATCCCCATCTCCGCTCGCTTCCTGTCCAGCGCCTTCCAGCCAATTTTGTCGACCGCGACCGGATCCGTAGAGAAGTAGATTGTCTTGTGTTCCCAGATGTATTGGGGTCTGGCGGACGGCCCGCCGTGATACACGCCCTTTACGCCATCAACGATGTGAAGAACCGCCTTTTGCCGGAAGGGCTGAAGATCGACGATGGCCGGAATGAAGACCGAAGTACAGTGCAGCGTGCTGTTCTGGTGGCTGCGTGCTACGTTATTGGCCATCCCGTATGCCATGTTCTTCAAGGCCAGAGTGACGCCGGCCGACTGATGGTGCTTCAGCACGGGGATGTTGATCAGCTTGTTGATCTCCTTCGTCACGAACTTGGCCACGTACGATCTGCGGAAGTGCCGGTCGTTGGGATTCTGTCCGGGCTGTATGACCGGGAGCTCCGCGTAACAGTCGGGGTCGTAGCCGTCCATATCGAGCTGAATCGGCTCGTAGGTCTCCGAAGCCCAGGCCCAGCGCACGCCTTCCGGGAGCCACTTGTCGTAACCCGCCCGCACGATAAACGAGTGGTTGCGGTCGAATACTACAATGTCGCGTGGTTTCAATCCCGCCTGCCTCAGCCCGTCGATGACCGCGTGCAGGACCTCCGGCGCGGAAATCACGCGCGGCGCGCCGTTAGGGTTAAGTTTGATTCCAACAACGTCGCCGGGTTCGACGAACACGCGCCAGGCATCCACCCAGGTTGGAGCGCCGGTCATCTCGAGCATCCCGCGCTCGATCATCTGTCGCACCGGCCCTTGCTGGTATTTGTCGGAATCGATGCACCCGGGATGGCTGACCGAGACAACCCTTCCCGGGAAGGGTCCTGGAATGCCCAACTTGTCCGGCGCGGGGTTCGGCGCCCGCCGGGTCTGGCCTGCGGTGATCACCGCAGCGGAAAGAAAGTCTCTTCGTCCTGTCAACATTGGCTGCCTCCTGCCTACCCCGACATCCGGCCCCCATACAATTCGCCCACGATGCGAAGGATCTCCTTCATGGATATGTGTGAGGCCTCGATCAGGGTGCCGTCGAAGATGTGGGTCTCCAAGCCGATCTTGCCTTCGTAGCCGTCGCGTGCCAGCGCCTGGAAGATCGCCTTCCAATCCAGCTTCTGGGAGCTGGCCGGCATGATACCCTTGCCCTTGATCTGCACGTTGAGGATGCGCTTCTTGGGCAGGATATTGTAACCGTCCGGAAACGGGACCTCCTGCGTACCAAGGGTGTTTTGCGGATCCCAGTTCAGCCCCACGTGCCGGGACGGGATGGCCTCGAGCAGGGCGGCGAGCTCAGCCGAGCTGGCGACGTTGCAGGAGGCCTCGTTCTCGATTGCAAGCGAGACCTTCTCCTTTTCGGCGACCATCGCCATCTCACCGATCACCTCGGCGATGCGCGGAAACAGCGCGCGCGGGTCAGCCACGCGCATTCCCGTGAAGACCCGGATCTTGTCCACTCCCAGGATGTGCGCGTTCCGTATGGCGGTGCGCAGATCGTCCATGCGGCGATCGAAACGGACCTTTTCGGCTTCCAGACGTTGGGCGCGCGCCTCGGGCCTCTCGTTGCGGCGGCGGACCGGTTCGGTACCCGGCCAGGCGAATTTCAACAGCGAGCTGTTGAGAAAGGAGACCTTGAGGTCGTGGCCGGCTAGTGCAGCCGCAGTGAGCTTGACCTCGTGTTCGGGGAGGAAGGCGTACTCGTGGCGCGCCCCCGGCACGCTTCGCAGCTCCACCCAGCGCAACCCGTACTCGCGGGCGAAGACGATTGCGTCATCCGGCGTCTTGCCGATCTCGTCCGTGATCGCGGCGATGCGAAGACGATCGATGGGTTTGGCCGCGTCCAGTGAGGGCGCCAGAGCGATGCCGGCCGCCAGAAGCTCTCGTCGCGTCATTCGACGATCCATAATAGCGCGGAGCGGAGGTGGCTACGCGGCCCCGTCTCGCACGCGGAAAAGCGCCTTCGGTCCTATCGGCTGGAGCCGCCCGCCTCGGAAGGAATATCTTCGGCACGGCTGTCAAGTTGTACCCTTGAAGAGAACACATGTCGAGCACGCGGCGGGATTTATTGAGGCGCGCCACAGCCATGGCGGCGGCGCCGGCTATCGCGCGACGCCTCGAGAAGCGGCCGAATATTCTGTTTGCCCTTGCTGACGATTGGGGCTGGCCCTCCGCCTCCATTGCCGGCGACCCCGTGGTCAAAACGCCCGTGTTCGACCGGGTGGCGCGCAGAGGTGTGCGGTTCACCAACGCGTTCGTGAGCTCGCCCTCGTGTACGCCCTCGCGGGCCGCGATGCTAACCGGACAGTGGCACTGGCGTTTGGGAGAGGGAGCAAATCTAGGGGGGACGCTACCGGTCCAGTTTCCCGTGTACCCCGATATCCTGGAGGCGGCAGGCTACCACGTAGGCTTCACCGGCAAAGGTTGGGCGCCGGGCGACGAGGCTCCCGGCGGCAGGAAGCGGAATCCAGCCGGATCGCGCTACCGGGATTTCACCGCGTTTCTTTCGGCACGGCCGAAACGCGCCCCATTCTGTTTTTGGTTCGGCAGCGCCGACCCGCACCGGCCATACGACCGCGACAGCGGGGCCGCCGCCGGTCTCCGGTGGCAGGATGTACGTGTCCCACCATATCTGCCGGACCACGAAATTGTGCGCCGCGACATCGCCGACTACCTTCTGGAGGTACAGCGCTTCGACCGCGAAACCGGTGAGTTGCTCGCCATCATCGAGAGAGCCGGCGAACTCGATAACACGATCGTGGTGATGGCTGGAGATAACGGCTGGCCGTTCCCGCGTGCGAAAGCCACCATCTACGACCCCGGCACGCATGTTCCGCTGGCCGTCTCGTGGCCGTCACGAGTGAGTGGCGGCCGCGAGGTGGAAGACTTCGTCAGCTTGGCCGACCTGGCGCCTACGTTCCTGGAAGCTGCGGGAATCCGGCCGCCATCGCAGATGACCGCCCGCGGTCTCCTGCCAATCCTGACATCCAAGCGGGCTGGCAGAGTGGACCCCCAGCGCAGCCACGTATTGACGGGCATGGAACGGCATGTTCCCTGTCGTGGTCAAGCCCTCGGCGGATACCCGATGCGCGCAATCCGCACGCGTGAGTTTCTTTATATACGCAACTTCGAGCCCGGCCGCTGGCCCGCGGGGGATCCCAACGGTCTCGAAGACCCCGGCGCTCAGCCGTTCTCATTCGACGAACTTGCGGGTCAGACGTTCAAGGCTCTGGCTGATATTGATGCCGGTCCAACGAAGGCTTACCTGGTCACCCACCGGAGCGATCCTGGGGTCGAGCCTCTGTACGCACTCGCCGCCGGCAAACGTCCGGAACGCGAACTCTATGATCTTCGTGAGGACCCTTTCCAGATGAGCAACGTAGCCGCCAAGGCAAGCTACACGGAAGTGGTGAAAGGCCTCGACGCGCAACTGATGGCGGAGTTGAAAGCCAGCGGCGACCCCCGAGCGTACGGTCGCGGCGAGGAATTCGACCGATACGTCTGGTATCAAGGGCAGCGCACCGGCAAGAAGTGACGGTGCATGGTTCACCAACTGGGGGCTCCACCCCGAGACCCCACGAATCGTCTTTTCCAACGAGAGAGACCGCGCGGTGCGGCTTCGGCCGTGACTGGGTCAGGGTCGGGGAGCTTCTGTCTCGATGTATCTACGAGGAGAAATCGCCCAGCCCCGGTTGGGGCAGCCGGACAGTCCACCGTATACGGCCTGAAGCAGCATCGGAACTGGCCGCCCACTCGGTCTACGTGGAGCAGGGAAAATCCGGCAAGCGGGGAGCGGGTAGGCGGCCGATGTTTGAGCAGATGAAACGCGATGCCGCCCAGCGGAAATTCGACCGTCTTTTGATCTGGAAAGTGTCTCATCTTGGTCGTGACATGCGGGAGGTCATCGCCACGGTTTACGAGTTGGCCGACCTCGGTGTCAGTGTTCTCCCCATCAAGTCCCAGACCGGCCCCATCAACTCCACGATGGGTAGGTTGTTGTGGGCAATCCAGGCATGGTTTGCGGAGATGGAGAACGACGAAAGATCGGAGGCGATACGAGCCGGCCACGCGCAAGCTCGGGCCGCAGGGAAACAGATTGGGCGGCCGAGAAAGGTCTTCCGCCGCGACCTCGTCGACCAGCAGGAGCTGCCATTTCGCGGCTTCATGGTGTTCCCCAGTATGTCCTTTGTTCCGCAAAGACACTTGTATACGGGCGACTTCGTGAAGTACACTGCCCAACAACGAGGTCGTCATGCAAAAGTCTTTTAGCCGACGTGATGCGCTGTGCTGGGCTAGCGCGGTTCCATTAACAACAACTTTTCTGCCTTTATCCCATCATCGGGCGTTTGCACAGCCAGCAACGGGCAAGCTGCAAACCCGCGTTCTGGGCCGCACGGGCCGCGAGGTGAGTACGTTCGGTCTGGGTGGGGTCACGTGCCTAATGAAGTTCGGCGATTACGCCACGGGACTCATCGTGAAGGCTGTCCGCGCCGGTGTTACCTTCCTGGATACCGGAAATGGTTACGGCGACAGCCAGCTAAATTATGGCGCCGCCTTCCGGGAGTTAAACGTGGTCCCGGGTCAGCCGGGCTACCAGGCGGCCTTGCGGTCCCGCCTCTTCGTGAGCACGAAGCTCGGGAGCCGTTATGCGATCATTCGCGACGCCTCGGCTCCAACGGCGGTGGGATCCCGCGGGGGAGGCGCCAGAGCGCTAGACCAACTGAAGCTCTCCATGACGCAGATGTTCGGCGACGGAAAGGGGTCTGTCGCCGAGGGCGCCTACGTCGATATGATGCACGTCCACAACCTCAATACCGAGGCCGCCGTCGACGCGGTATTCGAGGGAATCGACAACCCGGGCGATAAATCGCTGCCCCGCGTGGGTACGCTGGCCCTCCTGATCGACTATCGCGACGGCACCAACTTGACCGGGCTCAATCCGGACCACAAGAAGTGGATTCGCCATATCGCCATGAGCTGCCATGAGAACCCGACCTCCGTCATGTACGCCATGCGGAAGGACCAAAAAAACGTTCTCGAAGGGCTTATGTGTACGATCAACCCAAACGATCCAAACTACTTCTGCTTCGAGACCAATGCGCTGCCGGTGGCCCAGGCCAAGAACGTGGGAGTGATCGCAATGAAGGTCTTCTCCGACGGCGTGTTTTGGGGGAAGGGCGAGCATTGGGGCGGCGAGTGGGTTAAAACGATCGGCCTGCCGGATAAGGTATCCTATCAGGATTTCATCGGATACACGCTTTCGTCGCCGGGTGTGCACGCCGCGGTCATCGGGATCGGCGAGGTCGATAAGAACAACGATCCACAGCGCGATCAGTTCGTCGCCAACTTGGCGGCATTTCAGACCGCGCGCGCTCTAACCTTGCGGGAACGAAAGGACATCATGGAGCGGGTCGCGGGCCTGCATGGCACGCATACGAACTTCTACCAGAGGCCGGGAAGCGGGTTGCAGCCACCGCAGAACGTGAGCGTTGCCCGGCCGCAAAACGGGCCGGTCGAGGTGTCGTGGGACACGGCATACGCCGCTGACAATGCACTGGTAAGATATGAGATCTTCCGCCGCCACGACCTGGTCGCACGGGTGCCTTTCGCCCCGCAGATCACCGAGCAGCCGTTCCGGTTCGTAGACGACGGCGTTAAGGGCAGCTTCCCCGGCGGGCTCTGGTACCGCGTCCGGGTAGTGGACTCGGAAGGGGCCACGGCCGATTCGAATACCATTCTGGCTCCCCAGGCACAGGGGCGCGCCGGATAGCGGCCGCCACCCGCCACCATGTCGCCGTACCCCCTGACGACGCAATAGACCTCCTACTCCCGATCGTGATGGTGAGTAATGTTGGTCTCCGTGGCCAGGCGGCGGGCCGCGAGCGAAGGGCCGCCCTCTTCCCACGTATAGGCCACCAGACCCAGTCCGAAATTCCAGATGTGTTCCTGCGAGGGGCGGTAGCGCTCTCCTTTCACCTCGATTTCGGCCTTCGATGATCGCCCGAGGAGCTAGGTTGAATGCGGGAGCAGGCCGGTGTATGCTACCGACTAATCGATAAACCCCCAAAGGAGAGAGCCCAATGAGGCCGTTAGCAGTTTTCTTCGCGTTCATAGCGATCGGGCTGGCGGCGGACAAGAAGGCGGTGAGCCCTCCGGGTGTCACCCCCGTCGGGCCATACAGTCCGGGCGTCATGGTCGGCGACTTCCTTTACGTATCCGGGCAAGGCGCGCCTGGCCCGGATGGAAAGATGCCCGACACACTGGAAGGGCAAGTTCGCCAGGCGTTGAACAACGTCAAGGCGGTGGTAGAGGCGGCGGGGCTGACCATGGAGCACGTCGTTTATACTCACCTCTACCTGACCGACATGAGCACCTACGAGCAGGCCGACAAGGTCTGGGCGGAGTTCTTCCCCAAGGCGCCTCCGGCGCGCGCGGTTGTAGGCGTCTACAAGTTGCCGGGGGGCACGCCGGTGGAGGTCAACGCGGTGGCTTTCCGGGACTTGGAACGCAAGAAGGTGTTTACCCCGGCGGGTTTTCCCGCGCATCCTGGCGTGTCGCCAAGTGTGATGGCCGGGCAGAGGTTCTTCTTCTCCTCTGCATTGGGGATGGACATGGCCTCGGGCAAGGTTCCCACGAACCCCGACGAACAGGTCCAGGTGGCTTTCGAAAATCTGAAGCGCATGCTCGACGCCGCGGGGCTGGATTTCCGACACGTTGTGATGGTCAATCCCTACCTGGCGGCCGGGTCGTCGCCGGCCATGAACAAGATCTACGCTTCGCATTTCGAATTTGGCAACACGCCGGGGCGGGCGACTATTCGGGTCACCAGTCTTCCCCAGGGCAACACCATCGCGTTCACGGGAGTGGCCATCGCTGACCTTTCCAAACGGCTGGCCGTGAGGCCGAAGAACATGGCGCCGAGCCCCACCGCGAGCCCGTGCGTGCTGGCGGACGACACGCTCTACTGCTCGGCTAAGTCCGGATTCATCCCCGGCCCGAACGAGGGCATCTACAGCCCCACCGTGGAGGGCCAGTTGCGGCAAACCATGCGGAACTTGCTGGACGGCCTCGAAGAGGCGGGGATGAACTTCTCCAACGTCGTAGCCACCAACGTCTACCTGGGTGACATCGACGAATTTGCCAAGATGAACCGGGTGTATGCCCAGTACTTTACGGGTGTTGCGCCCACCCGCACTACCGTCGCGCAGACAGCGCCAAGAGAAGTTGCACAGCCGCCCGCTAACGCCAATCGCCCGCCGAACCCGGATACCTTTCCCGGGCGAGAACAGATTTCACTCATTGCCGTGAAATAGATTCAACTGCGTCGCGGAAACGCGGCGGGAGATACATCAATATGGCCACAGATACTTCTTCCACCAGCAGACGTGCTCTTTTCAGACAGATCAGGGCGCTCCCTTTGTTTGGATACTTTGCCGCCCAGGACCTTTGGGCGATGGCCCGGAAGGCCGCGGGACGCGCGTCATCCGCTGACATCTATGCGCGCATCGGCGTCACACCGATCATCAACGCCCGGGGCACGTGGACTTACATCAGCGGCTCGCTCGAACTTCCCGAAGTCAAGGCCGCCAAACAGGCGGCGGCCGAGCATTTCGTGGACATGTGGGAGTTGCAGAAGGGCGTCAGCAAGCGGCTTGCGGAACTCTCCGGCGCCGAAGCCGGGATGATTACGGCGGGCGCCGCGTCCGCCTTGGGAACGGCCACCGCGGCCTGCATGGCGGGGACCGACCCCGCCAAGATCTGGCAACTGCCGGACCACACCGGGATGAAATACGAGGTGATCATGTTCGGCGGGCGCCTCTCGTTCGACAGCGCCATCCGGGCCGCCGGCGGGGTGCTGGTGATGGCCTATAGCCCCGAAGAGCTGCAGGCCAAGATCAACGAGAACACCGTGATGGTCTTCACCACTGCTCGCGGGGAGCGCCTGGAAAAAGGGCTGGTCATCACCAAGAAGGCCGGCGTGCCGATGTTGGTGGACTGGGCGGCGGGCATCCCTCCCATCGAGAACCTGTCGCTTCCGGCCAAGATGGGGGCGGACCTGTACACCTTCAGTGGCGGTAAGGGGTTGTGCGGGCCGCAGTGCACCGGCCTGCTGCTCGGGCGCAAAGACCTCATCGAGGCGGCGCTGGCGAACAGTTGCCCCTGGGAGGGAGCCGTGTGCCGCGCCCACAAGGTCGGCAAAGAAGAGATCATGGGGTGCCTGGCGGCCATCGAAGCCTGGAAGAAGAGGGACCTGGCGAAACTGGACCGCGAGTGGGGCGCACGTGTCCGGCGAATCGTTCAATTGGTGGAGACGGTGCCCGGCGTGAAGACTGAGATTACCACTCCGGCGGGTGGAAACCGGTATCCCACCCTGTCGGTGAGTTGGGACGAGGCCGCCTTCCAGATGACGGTACTCGAATGCGCCAAAGAGTTGCGCGACGGCCGCCCACGCATCGAAGTGCTGACCCCGACCAATCCCAGTTTGGTTCCGGTGGTGCGGGAGGGTGATCCCAATGCGCCCCGACGGCGAGGCGAAGACGCCCCCCGATTGCGGATCGTGTCGCTGACCTTACAGCCCGGTGAGGAGTTGTTAGTGGGCCGCCGCCTGCGCGAGGTGTTGTCAGAAGCGCGCAAGAAGGCCCAAGGCTAAGGGGCATGGACGCACATCGAGATTCAAACGCCCTTGCTAGGGCGGTGATGGGCTAAAACCCACGGACGGGGCCGGCGCGCGGGCGACCGCTACAGGTTTCGTCTGTACAATCTCATCATGCGACAGGTTCTGCTGCTCTCCCTGGTTCTCTTGCTGTCCCCACCGGTCTCGCGTGCGGCGAAGACCCTCGACATGTATGCGATCGACACCGAGGGCGGGAAGGCGCTGCTGATCATTGCGCCTTCCGGCCAATCGATGCTCATCGACACCGGCTACCCCGGTTATAACGGCCGTGACACGAACCGCATCGTGGCAGCCGCCCAGGCGGCGGGAGTCAAGAAGCTCGATGTCCTGGTTACCACTCACTACGATATGGACCATGTGTATAACGCCCCGTCGGTGGTGGCCAAGATTCCCGTGGCGTTGTTTGTCGATCACGGGCAGGCCGTTAAGCAGGGCGCATCTACCGCCAAAGCCTTCGCCGCGTACTTGGAGTTGACTGCCAAGGCCAGGCGCATGATTGCCAAGCCCGGAGACACGGTCCCGTTCAAGGGCGTAGATGTCCTGGTGGTGGCGTCCAACGGAGAAGCGCTCAAGACTCCGCTCAAGGGCGCGGGCGCCACGAATGCGGCCTGCGCAAGCACGCCGCAGAAGCAGACTGACAAGACGGAGAACGGCTTCTCACTCGGCCTGCTGTTCACTTACGGCAAGTTCCGCATGGTGGACTTGGGCGACCTCTCCTGGAACAGGGAACTCGAGATGATGTGCCCGAACAATCCCATCGGTACGGTCGATCTGTTCATGGTCAGCTACCACGGAGGCGACCCGGCGAACTCGCCGGCGTTGATCCACGGGCTCAGGCCCCGGGTGACGATCATGGACAACGGAGTCAAGAAGATGGGGACGGCCAGTGTGCTGAAAACCATCCAATCATCGCCCGGGCTGGAAGCTGCTTATCAGTTGCACTGGTCGATCAACGCGCCCAACGACAACCCACCCGACGAGTTCATCGCCAACCTCCAGAACTCGACCGACGGCAATTGGATCAAGGTGTCGGCGCGGAAGGACGGCGCCTTCACGGTCACTAATGCCCGCACGGGGGCCTCCCGGACGTTCCGCAAGTAAGGCGAGGCAGGTGAAGCCACTTGCCAGAAACAATTCGTGCGTTCTCGCAGATTACGTTGGCGTCCGGCAGCAGCCGCTCCTATGCGTACGTCAGATGCCGCTGGATCGGATCCAGAAGCTCTCAGTCCACTTGCCGCCGGCGGGCACGGTTTGCAGGCCAGACCACTTGCCTTCGTGTGCCAGGTTCACGCCGCTGATGATCGTAGCCAGCGGTTCAAAACAGATGAACGGCCGCGGCTGTCCATCGGGACCCGAGGGCAGCCAGACGGTCGCCACGGTGAACTTCGGCCCGAACAGAGTCTCCACGGTCTTACCGCCCGCTTCGATGGTGAAGTGCGCACGCCCGTCCGCATCCCGCTCCAGGTCCGTGAAGCCGTCGTCCAGCTTCTGGCCTTTGAGCAGCAGCGGATTCGGCACGTCCATCGGCCGCATCTCTCCGGTCGGAATGTTGTTTTCGCCCGGAATCACGTGGATGCGAGCCGGGATGCGCGCCATCCACTCATCGCGCGGAATATCCGGCACCTGAAAAAACGGGTGAAACCCCAGAACCAGCGGCATGCTCTCGGTGCTCAGATTCGTGACGGTGATTCTCACTTCCAGCACGCCATCGGCCAGGCCGTAGGTCATCTCGTACTCGTGGGCGAACGGCCACTGTGCCATCAGGTCAGGATACTTCCAGAACTCCAGGCGGCTGGCGACGTGCGCCGAGTGGCCGTCCGACGCCACCTCCGTGACGTGCCAGAGCGGCGAATTGATCAGCAAGCCGTGGCCCGGCAAGTTGCCGCGTACGTTGCCCAGATCCATGTTGAAGTGGTAGTGCTTCCCATTAGCCCAGAAGCCCGGCTCGTTCAGTAGGTCGGCCCAGGGCGCCAGGAAGGGAATGCCGCTCAGTTTCGGCCGCTCCTTGAAATCGCCGACGTCGGTGGATGCAAAGTACAGAATGTTCTTGCCGTGTACCTTCATCTCGGTGACCCGGTTGCCGATCGAGGGAACCACCGTCACCTCCACGCCGTGTGCCGCGTCCGTCAGGCGCACGATGTCGACGCCGTGATCCGTCGTCTGTTCGGCCTTGTAGTTCTGGGCAAAGGAGACCAGCGGCGGCAACAGCATCACCGCGGCAAAGCAATCGGCAGCACTCATTCTCATAGACAGTCCCTCATTTCGCGTCCCGCCGCCGTACTTGCGGCCGTTGAGGACCTGAGGTCCCATTTTAGAGGCGACTCGTTTTTCTTGTCGTCCGCCCGTTCTTCACGTTCATCGTTGCGCGTACTTGGGCACGTCGAACGTGTAGGAGCCGTCAGGATTCACTGGCTCGGCGCAGGCCCACCGCACCGGCCGACGGATCCCGGCTTTGGTCTCCACCTCGGCGCGCAGAGTCATCTTCTGAGCCTCAAAGCCTTTCGGCAGGATGAAAGAGCACTGCCTTAGTTTCTCTCCGTAGGGGTGCATCGAGGGTCCGCCCCCCGACCTCAGCAGGTAGGTGCACTTTCAGAGCGCTTTAGCGCCGCTCACAAACGGGCGAGGGCGGCGATGTCCCAGGAGGGGTCCGGGAGGACCTCGACGTTCGGGGCGGAGCCGTAGGCTGACCGGACGACGGCGGGTTCCATGCGCTTGCCGGCGGCGTCCACCGTACCAGCGAGCCAGACCTTGCGCGGGGCAAGAGACCCCGCAACTTGCGGAAGATCCGCCCGCGAAAGCGCTCCGTAGACTAGGTTGGCCAGCGGGTATTCGAAGTCCTCCGTCTCCACAACGCTGCGCCAGGAGACGAGGCCCCCAGCAAGGTACACGCCGGCGATGCCGGGATCGAGCGCGGCGGCGAACAACGCCGGAACAGTCATCGTGCCCCGCGCCGCCAGCACGATCCGGCGCCCGCGGGCGGCATTGTGCGCGCGCAGAGCGGCGGCGAAGGCGAGCAGGTCCGTGACTCTCTGGCCGAGCAGCGGACGCCCGAGCATCAGCGACGACCAGGCGTAGTTCTCCTCCTCCTGGTGCCATCGCTGGTAGCCCGCGGCGCCGGGACTGACCTCCGGCACAAGGTCTCCCGTACCTCGGACATCGGCGGCACAGACGACGAGGCCGGCCTCGGCCAGGGAGGGATACAGGTCGCCCTCCCGCCAGCGGCTATTCCGGCCCTGCGGCTCGGCGATGATCAGCACAGGCTTGCCTGTTTCCGCCTTGCGCGGCAGGAAGAGCCACGCGGGAGCGAACACGCGCGAGGTGGAGGGCACTTCAATCGCTTCCACATCGACCGGACCGGCGGACACGCGCCCCACTACCGATGCGCGCGGGGCGGCAGCGGGCTTCTCGACGCGCAGCAGTTCGTCGATGCCGGCGGGGCGGGCGGGCGTCTGAATTCGCTCAGCCTGCTTCCGGTTCAGGCTGAACGGCGTCTCGCTGTCGAAGTCGCGGACGACGTTGCTGGTCGGACCGGCCCAGAGCGTCTCGTCTTTCTCGACGTTGACCGGCGGTTCTTCGCGGACGGGTTCCGGCTTGTCCTGGAGCCACCGGCGGAACCAGTTGTAGGTCTTCAACCGCAATGCGTAGCCGAAGTTGTGCGGCATCGGCGTGTCGCCCCACTCGAGGCGGTCACCATGGCCGAGAACCTCGTACACCTTTTTCAGCTTCTTGTACTCCTCCCAGCCGCTCGAGAGGTAGTTGGGCGAGTAAGTGCCAAAGTAGTCCCTGGCGCTGACGAGCACGAGCAGTGGCTTGGGAGCAAGTGGGTACAACGTATCCCAGCGGTCGAAGCCGGCTGGGCCGCCATCAAGGAAGTTCTGCTCGGCGTCGTCGGTGGAGCCGGGCGGGAGGAAACCGGCGCACGCGAGGTTCTCCGTGTTGCCGCTCGAGACTACCGCGGCGGCGAGGCGGTCATCCACGGCGGCCAGTAGCATGGTGAGTGTGGCGCCGCCGGACTGGCCGGTGGAGGCGAGGCGCTTCGGATCGACCATCGGGTGCTCGGCTAGGTAGTCGAGGCTGCGCACGGCGTCCCAGGTCTGGAGGCGAGTGGAGGTGTCGCCGGCGAGGATCATCTGGAAGCCTGGCTTGGTGTGTTCCTCGTCGGCTGAGGAAAGGCGGGTGAGCACACCGCCGGCTCTCGGATAGTAGGTCCGCTCTCCCTGTCCCATCGGATCGAAAGCGAGCACGGCGAAGCCGAGACGCGCCAGTCCCTGGCACCCCTTCTGGTAGGAATCGCCCGCCTTGCCATTGAGCGTGTGACCCATCTGGAAGAGCACACCGGGGTACGGCGGCTTGCCCTCCGTAGGCAGATAGAAATTCGCGGCGATGTGGAAGCCGGGGCGGCTCTCGTAAACGATCTTCTCGAGGCGGTAACCGGGACGGTCGAACGACCCGACGACACGGGCGTTGAGCGGGGTCCGTTCGGGACGGCCGCCGGTGAGCTTCCAGAACGTTTCAGCAACCCAGCGTTGGCGGAGGCGGATCGCCTCGACGGTGGTAAGCTTCCCGATCTCGCGGTTGCGTGCTTGGTAAGCGCGCATGGCCAGCGCGTAGAGATAGTCGGGCAGACAGCGCGAATAACGCCGGTAAGCAATGCCTGGGTAGCCGTCCTGTGCGAGCACTCGTGGCGCGGCGAAGGCCGCGGTGGTGGAGAAGAAGTCGCGTCTGGTCATTCGCTCCACGATATCACTGGGAACGCAACGCCTGGATTTGTGCGCCGATCTCGTCGAGGCGGCGGAGCAGTTCGTCGTGGCGGCGCTCCTCTCGGGGCGGCGCTTTGCCCTCGATGAAAAAGGCGCCGCCGGGTTCGAGCACGCAGCGCTCCACCTCATTCAGACGCGAGAAGCCTTGGCGGTGCAGCACGGTTAGCAACTCGGACTCGGTCAATAGCTCCCTGGAGAGTGCGTCTCTTCTCACCTTGCCATGTTCGATGAGCACGGCCGGCCTGCCCGCGAGGATCTGGTCGAGGCGGCGGTGCCGGAACAGAAAGCGAACGACGACATAGTTGATCCCGAGTAGAGCAAAGGCGCCTAGCAGGCCGCCGCTCACCGAGTTGTCGTTTCCGATGATCGCATTCTGCACCGTGTTGGACAGCGAGAGCAGCACCACGAGGTCAAACGGGTTGAGCTGCGCGAGTTCCCGCTTGCCGAAGATTCGAAGGAAGGCGACGAGGACGAGGTAAACGATTACCGGCCGCAGCACTTTCTCCGCGGCCGGGAGCCCGAGCTGAAACATGTCCTGCAGCAGGCCGGTCATCTTCGGTATCTCCTTTCAAGGCTTGACGAGCGAGCCATCCATGCCGCGGACTGTGGTCCAGTTGTCGCGGCCGGGAGGCGGTTCGAGCGGGTACTTCGCGGCCATCGCCTCGTTGATGTCGATACCGAGGCCGGGGCCATCACTGCCGTAAAGGTAACCGCCCTTGAGCTGCGCCGTGCCCGGCATCATCTCATGAACGAGCGGTGGGAAGTGGTTCTCTTCCTGGATGCCGAAGCTGGATATCGACAGGTCGACGTGATAGCTCGCGAGCTGGTTGATGGGGTCGTTGTCGCCGCCTTCCTGAAACGCCGTGCGCACGCCGAAGGTTTCGCAGAGGGCTGCGATCTTCTTCGCCGAAGTGATGCCGCCGGTCTGCGAGACGCGGCAGCGAATAAAGTCGATGAGGCGCTCCGAGATCAGCGGGACCCACTCGTGTGGGCTGGTGAACAGCTCACCCATCGCCATCGGCGTTGTGGTGACCTGGCGAACCTGGCGGAACCATGCAATCTGCTCGGGCGGGAAGAGGTCTTCGAGGAAGAAGAGGCGGTACGGTTCGAGCCGCTTGGCAAGCTCAACGCCCATGATGGCGGTCAGGTGCTCGTGGACGTCGTGGAGCAGCTTCACGTCCTTGCCGAGCTTGGCGCGAAGGTGCTCGAACAGTTTGGGAATCGTGTCGACGTAGAGCTCGTCGTCGAAAGCGGGCCCGGCGTAGCCGCCGGCGGGGCGGCTCCCCTGCCCCGGTTCGATCATCCCTCCGCCGCCATAGCCGCCCATCTGCGCGCGGACGTGACGATAGCCCTCGTCCATGTACTTGCGGACATTCTCCGTGACTTCGTTCATGTCGCGGCCGTCGGCGTGCGCGTACAGCGCGACCGCGTCACGCGCCTTGCCGCCGAGCAGTTCGTAGACTGGCATGCCTGCGCGCTTGCCCTTGATGTCCCAAAGCGCCATGTCGAGCGCGCTGAGCACGTTGTTCTGGATCGCGCTGTTGCGCCAGTACGAGCGAACGTTGGTGCTCTGCCAGAGGTCCTCGATCCTGTCGGCGCTCTTGCCGATCCAGAACGGCCCGAGGTGTTTCTCGATGGCGGTGGCCACGGTCAGCGCCTGGTTCACGTTGCTGGCGGAGCCGAGGCCGTAAAGCCCGGGCTCGCTGGTCTCGATCTTCAGGAACACCCACTGGTAGCGCCCGCCGGCGCTCGTGGGAATCGCCTTCACCGAGCGGATTGTAAGCGGTGGAAGACCTCGCGTGCGCTGGGCGTAGAGCGAGGCGGACAACAGCGGCAGGGACAAGAAGTCGCGACGAAGCATGGTTCCTCCCGCAGTTGATTATATGGAGGAATCATGCTTCGTCAAGAAAACCGGGGACTCTCCGGGGTGATTTTGTAGGTTCAGTCGTATTGGAACGGAACGCAGGCGTGTCCCCAGGTCTTTGGGAATCAGAAGGCCTGCGGAGTGGGCGGGGCCGGAGGGGTGGCAGGCGCTGCCGGGGCCCGCGGAGGGGCGGACGGCGGCGTTGTGCGGGCCGGCGGCGCGGCTGGAGGTGGCGGAGTGGCGGGGCGGTCACGTTCAAACTGGCGCTCGAGCTCGCGTCCCTGCTCCTCCAGTTCCTTCTCCATCTCCTGCATTTTGCTCTCAAACTTGCGCATCTGTTCCTCGGACGGCTTGATGGTCAGCTCGATGGCGTGGATCTGCTCCTCCAGGGCTTTCACTTCCTTCTCCACCACGCGTTCGATCTCGGCTTCGTTGCGCTTCATTTCCTGCTCGAGCTTGCGGATCATTTCCTCATTCGGCTTCGAGGCTGCTTGTTCCGCCGCCATCTTCTTCGCCAGCTCCGCGATCTCACGGGTGTGCGGCTTGATCGAAGCCTCCACCTTCTGCTTGATCTGCTCGGACAGCTTGCGGATTTCGTCCGTCTTCGGCTTGATGCTCGCCTCGACTTCCTTGCGCATCTCTTCGGCCAGCTTCTGCATCTCCTCCTGCTTCGGGCGCATGCGCTCGGCGATCTGGCGGGCCTGCTCGGAGGCGCGCTGGGCCTGCTCGGCGATGCGCCGGGCCTGTTCGGGCGTAAGGGGCGGCTCGGAGGCAGGGGCGGGCTCCGCCGCGGGAGCGGGGGGAGCCGGCGGCGTGGGCGGCGCCTGACCCGAGGGAGCCCGAGGCGCGCGAGGAGCGACCGGTGCGGCGGCAACCACCGGAGCGGCGGGGGCTGCGGGGGCGGCAGGCGCCACGACGGGCGCCGGCGGGTCGTCGACGGTGATGACGGGCGCCATCTTCGCGGCAACCACGGAAGCCGCCAGACAAATGAGCAACACTCCGGCGAAGACCGCCTTCGACCAGCCGGGCTTCGCATTGTGTCTTCGATTTAGTAACATTTCGACTCTCCTGATGATTTGCTTGCGGTCGCTCGCGGAACCCAGGGCGGGAGCCGGGTGGGGGGTGAGCGACGCGTATTCAGCCAGCCGGACCAGACACGCAGCATAAGGACGCGCGGAGCCGGAAACCGCGACGACCCAGTCGTCGCAGGCGATTTCGCGTTCGAGGTTGAGGCGGTTGCCGATCCAACGGACACCGGGGTGGAAGAACAAGGCCGTCTCGGCGATCCGCTGGAAGAGATTGGCCCAATCATCGCAACGCCGGATATGTGCGAGCTCGTGGAGGCAGATGCGAAACTTTTCTTCCGCGGTCAGGCGCGGCACCAAAGACTCCGGAAACAGGATGGCTGGCCGCGTCAGGCCGGCCAGCATCGGCAGGGGTGCCTCGGAGGAACCGCGGACATCGAAGGCGCGGCGCGTGAAGCAGGCGGCGAACCACTTCGACCAACGTCCCGTGTCGGGATCGTCAAGCGGCTTCGAGTTGTTCTTGAGGCGGGCCATGCCCAGATAGCTGCGCAGCAGCCTCACGCCCAGCAACAGCGCGACGACAACCCAGCCGGCAAGCAGCAACACGGCGGCAGCAGCGGGAAGCGAAAGATCGGGAGGACTCCAGACGCTCGCGGATGCGCCTTCCGGCGGGGCCGACGATGACGAGACCAGCTCGGGGGTGATGCGCGCCGGCGGCGCCTCAATGGCAACGGCCGGTGCGGACGGAGCGGGCCACATCGACACGGCAACATGAACCGCCGGCAAAGACAGGACCGCAACAAGACAGGCGTACCAGGCCGCGTAACGCATCGCCGCGCTGCACGGCAGGAAACGGAGCAGCAGCCATAACAGCGCCGTCAGCAGAATGCCCTGCCAGAGCCCGTTGAGAGTTGCCTCAATCAGAAGTCCGGCCAACGTATCGAACATTTCAGTCGCCTTCCTCGATCATTTCCCGCAAGCGCTGCAGCTCCTCGGGATCGAGCTTCTCGTGCTCAAGGATATTGACGAGCAGGAGTGCCGGATCGTCCTGAAAGAAACGGCTCAAAATGTAGCGGACGGCCCCGCGCCGGACTTCAGTGCGGTCGATGACCGGGCGGTAGACGAAGGCGCGGCCGCGGCGGCCATGGCGTACGTAGCCCTTCTCCTCGAGGATTCGGAGGGTGGTCAGTACTGTGCTGTAGGCGAGCTGGGGTCGCATAGGCAGCGCCCCGGCGACCTCGCCGACGGTGGCAGCGCCCTTCTCCCAAAGCACGTCCATCAGGCGGAGCTCGGCGTCGGTGAGTGTCGGCGATTTCTTTCTGGCCATGGGCGAATACCGCTCTCAGCAACTAAGGAATTAATAGTTCCAACCTAACAATACGGCAATTCCTGCTGCTTGTCAACTAAATAATTAATAGTTCGCACGGGGTAGAATGAGCATTGCCTCACGCCGCCAAAGCCCTTCTTTTGTTGTGCGCCCTCTGCCCGGCGTTCGCGCAGAAGCCGGAGCAGCCCGCAAAAACCCGGCGGACGGACCTCAACCTGCTCGGCCAGACCGACGTCGACGCCGGCGAGAGCCGCCGCAATGAGAACATCCAGTTCAACCTCGTAGATAACAACGCATTGAAGGAGCTGAATGTTCGATTGGGAACGACGGCGACGATCATCGACGAGTTCCGGCCGTCGCGAAGCTACTTCGGGTCGGAGTTCGGCAACGCGCCGACGCCCGTCCTGCACCTGCCCGCGGCGGGACGTTCCCCGATGCACGGAAACGGGTACTTTTCGCACCTGAACAGCGTGTTCAGCGCGAGGTCCTTCTTCCAGGCGGGCGACGTGAAGCCGGCGCGGGAGAACGACTATGGGCTTCAGCTCGGGGCGCCGCTCTGGCGGGGCTCGCACCTGTTTCTCGGCGGGAGCCAGCAGAAGCTGCGAGGGAGCGTGAACGGCAATGTGCTGGTCCCGCGCTCGGACGAGAGGACGCCGCTGGCGACGGACCCGGCGGTGCGAAGCATCATCGAGCGATATCTCGCCGCCTACCCCACGGAACTGCCGAACCGCACGGACGTCAACGAGCGGGCACTGAACACGAACGCCCCGCAGGTGATCGATAACGACAACGCCGAGGCGCGACTCGACCAGCAGATCGCGACGAACGACAGGCTGGCGATCCGCTACGTGTTCCTTTCGCAGACCGTCGATGCATTCCAGCTTGTGAAGGGCCAAAATCCGGATACGCGGACGCTCGCGCACACCGCCCGTGCCACCTGGAGCCGGCGCTGGAGCGCTGCGACCAGCACGGACTTTTCGGCTGGGTTCGACCGCGTTCACTCGCTCCTTGTGCCGGAGCCGAATGCCGTGGGGCCGATGATCTCGATCAGCGGGCTCCAAACGCTGGGGCCGTTGGCGACGATTCCGATCGACCGCGTGCAGAACCTGTTCCGCTACGCGGGCGACGCGATGTCGGTGCGCGGCAACCATACGTGGACGGCAGGGTTCGGAGTGCTGCGGAGGCAACTCAACGGCGTCGAGACCGACGTACACCGGGGCTTCTTCTCGTTCACTCCGGACTTCGGGCGGGACGCCATCACGAACTTCCGGATGGGCATCCCGACGCAGCATTTGCGCTCGATCGGCGACGTCCACAGGGGGTTCCGGAACTGGGATCTACAGTTCCACGCGGGCGACCGCTGGCGGGCGACGAAGAATCTCACGCTGACGCTTGGACTCCGCTACAACCCGGTGACCACTCCGGTCGAGGTGAATCGCCTGAACACGATTCCCTACCCCTGCGACTGTAATAACCTGGCGCCTCAGTTCGGGCTGGCGTGGCGGCTGCCGCGATGGTGGGGTATAGTGCGGTCCGGTTACGGGCTGCACTTCGGAGAGATTTTCCCGGTGACGTTTCAGCAGGTGCGGCTCAGTCCGCCCGGTAACTACAAGATCGTGGTTCCGCACCCGAGCCTGACGGATCCGCTTGCGCCCTACTACGCGGGCGGCGATCCGAACATCGTGCCGACGACGTACCTTCTCGACGACAATCTGCGGACGCCGTATTCGCACCAGTACAACTTCAGTTGGGAGCCGGTGCTGCCGGGCGATTGGAAGCTCCAGCTCGGATACGTGGGAAGCCGTTCGCACAAGCTGCTGATCATGTGGTACGAGAACCGGGCGCGGCTGGTGGACGGCATGGAGCCGACCACGGGCAACATCAACCTGCGGCGGCAGAATCCGCACTTCGCGGAGATACGCAGGGTGCTGAACGGCTCGCGCGGGTACTTCGACGCCGCCCGCGTGTCGCTGGTACTGCCGCGCTGGCGTGGTCTGTCGATCGACGCGGCCTACTGGTTCAGCAAGGCGATCGACCTGGGAAGCAGCTACACGAACACGGCGTACGACGAAGACTCCCGGTTGTCCCGCAGCCAGACCGAGAATCTGACGCACGAGGACATGAAGGGGCCCAGCCCTTTCGACCAGCCCCACGCCTTCCTGTGGCGGGCCGCCTATGAGATCCCGAAAGCTTCCGGGTGGCCGCGCAGGGTGCGGGGTGCGATGGGGGGCTGGACGATCTCGGCGGTGACATTGCTGAAGAAGGGCACCCCGTTCACGGTGGCTTCAGGGAGCGACGCGCCGGGCTTCGGCAACGTAGACGGGAACGGCGGAGACCGCCCGAACCTGCTCGACCCGGCGGTGCTGGGGAGGACGATCGGAGACCCGGACACGTCACGCGACCTGCTGCCGCGATCGGCGTTCGCTTACATCCGGCCGGAAGAACAGCGAGGCAACCTGGGGCGGAATACGTTCCGGAAGGGTGGCATCGCCAATGTCAACGCGGCGATTTCGCGGACGTGGCCGCTCCGCGGCGACAAGCAGATTCTGTTCGGAGCCGAGTCGATCAACTTCTTCAACACGCCGCAGTTCGCACCTCCGGGTTTCGAAATGACCTCGGGGAATTTCGGCCAGATCACCAACACGTTAAACGACGGCCGTACGTTCCGGTTTCTGTTGCGTTTCGGGTTTTGAGGTTACTGGGGTTTATGACATGAAGAGATTACTCGCCATTTCCAGCTTACTGATTGTGCCCTTGGGAGCGCAGAACCAGGAGTTTCAGGCTCTTCAGGGCCATTTCGACCGCGCGATCAGCGCGCGGTTCGACAACCTGTTCCGGGGAATCGGGAGCGTGAAACAGTGGGAGGAGCGCAAACAGCAGACCCGTAGCGCCCTCACCAGAATGCTGTGGCACGACCGGCAGTGGCCCGAAAGCCCGCCGCGCGCGACCCTCACCCGCCGCGAAGAATACCGCGACTACACGGTCGAGAACTTGGTTCTCGAGACCGCCCCCAAACTCTACTCGACGTCCAACCTTTACTTGCCTCGAACGGGCCGGAAGCCGTTCCCGGTCATCCTCTACCAGTGCGGCCACGCGAATAAGCACTACTTCACCCGGCACGGTGCGTGGTTCGCCAGCCATGGCATCGCGGTGATGGTCATGGACAACATCGAGATGGGCGAGATTGAGTTCACCCACCATGGCGTCTATTCCAATGCCTGGTTCCACTGGTACAGCCGGGGCTTCTCGCCGCTGGCGGTCGAACTACTGAACGCGAAGCGGACGCTCGACTACCTGTGCAGCCGCGGCGACATCGACAGCCGCCGGATCGGCGCCACCGGCAGGTCGGGCGGGGGAATGACGACATTCTTCCTGGCGGCTATCGACGAAAGGGTGAAGGCTTCCGCGCCTGTCTCCGGGACTTTATCGACGCTGGGCTGGGTGAAGCAGCGGCTTACCTTCGCACACTGCGACTGCCAGAACCCGGTGAACAGCTACGGCCTCACCTATTCCGAGATCGGCGCCCTGACAGCGCCGAGGGCGCAGCTTCTGTGCAACGCCGATGCCGACCGGGGTTTTCCGATGGATGCCTTCAACGAGATGGCCGGAAAGATGAACGAGATCTACCGGCTGTACAACGCCGAGGGAGCGCTCCGGACATCGGTGACCCCCGGAGGGCACTCCGATACGGAGGTGATCCGATTACCGGTCTACTCGTTCTTCCTCAAAGAGCTCCTCGGTATCGACAGCCCGGTGACCGCCGAGGGCCCGGTGGATGAGCCGCCCAAAGAACAACTGGTCTGTTTCCGGGACGGGATTCCGACCGACGACGTGCTCACCCGGATCGACGAGGAGCTGGTCCCGGTCTATTCCTACTCCCTGACCCCGATGTCGGCCGCGGCCCGAGCGAAACGAATCAAGGAGCTCACCGGCCGGTTGCGGAATGAAGTGTTCCGCTACTTCCCGTCGGAGAAAACGCCGCTCGAACCCGCGTGGAGCGAGCAGAGTACCGTCCAGGGCCGGACGATCCGGAAGGTGACGTTCCCGTCGTTTGACGGCCTGCGCGTCAAGGCGGTGTATTCCCTTCCCTCGAAAGCGTCTGGGAGCGGTAAGCTGCCGGGCTTGCTGATCGTGGACCATCGCAGAGGGATTCCGGTGTGGGGCAACGAGCAACCGCTCGAGCGCAACCACTGGGGAGACCGGGCGGTGCTGATTGTCGAGACCATCGACCGGGGAAGCCGTGCCCTCGAGCAGAACCTCCGGAGCTTCGCCGATGACGACCCGGTGCACCACATGAAGCGCCAGGCGATGGTGATGGGCACGACGCTCGAATCGATGCAGGTTTACGAGATTCTCCGGTCGCTCGAGTTTCTGAGGTCCCAACCGGAAGTGGATGCGTCGAAGATCACGATTGCCGGCAAGGGAGAGACCGGAGTGAACGGATTGTACGCGGCACTGCTCGATGGAAACGTGGAGCGGGTGGAACTGACGTCACCGCCGCCGTCCCACAGGCAGGGGCCGCATTATCTTGGAATCCTGCGCTACACGGACATTCCGGAGGTGGTGGCG
>DATIFQ010000286.1:0-3883 GCA_035455185.1 Bryobacteraceae bacterium
CGCGTCGACCTCGTCGAAAACCGCTACGTCGGCATGAAGTCCCGCGGCGTTTACGAGACGCCGGGCGGCACGCTCCTCCACGCCGCGCACCGTGCCGTCGAATCCATCACCATGGACCGCGAGGCCATGCACCTGCGGGACAGCCTCATGCCGCGCTACGCGGAACTGGTCTATTACGGCTACTGGTTCGCACCCGAGCGCGCTATGCTCCAGGCGATGGTGGACGAATCGCAGAAGAACGTCACGGGCACGGCGCGCATCAGGCTGTACAAGGGAAACTGCGACATCGTGGGCCGCAAATCCGCCGTGTCGCTCTACAACCCCGAACTCGCCACCTTCGAGGCGGACGCGGTATACAACCAGAAGGACGCGGAAGGCTTCATCCGGCTGAACGCGCTTCGGCTGAGGGTGGAAGCAAGAACACGAAAGTGAGAGGGTGGGAAGGTAAAATGGTAAGAAAGTGTCGTATTCACGCCTTCTCAACTTCTTGCCTTCCTACCTTCCGTGGTGACGAATAAACATGACACGCAGAACGGCGAAAAAGAAAACGAACTCCAAAGAGCAGCCGGGACGCAAGCCCTGGGGCGGGCGATTCACGGAGGCCACGAACCGGCTCGTCGAGAAGTATACCGCTTCGATCCCCTACGATTGGCGTCTGTATCCCTATGACATCGCCGGCAGCACGGCGCACGCGGCAATGCTCGCGAAGACCGGCATCATCACGAGAAAAGAGGCGGCCCGGATCATCCGAGGCCTGGACGAGATCCAGAAGGAGATCACAGGCGGCTCCTTCCCGTTCAGCATCGAGCTCGAAGACATCCACATGAACATAGAGAACCGGTTGATCAGGATGATCGGCCCGGTCGGCGGCAAGCTCCACACCGCCCGGAGCAGGAACGACCAGGTGGCCCTCGACGTCCGCATGTACCTGCGCGACGAGATCGCCGAACTCCACGAACTTGCGGGCGCGCTGCAGAAGGTGCTCGTGGGCCTCGCCGACGCGCACCGCGACGCGGTGCTTCCGGGATACACGCACCTGCAGCGTGCCCAGCCCGTGCTCCTGGGACACCACCTGCTCGCCTACTACGAAATGTTCGAGCGCGACCGCGACCGTCTCAAGGATTGCTTCCGTCGCGTAAACATCCTGCCCCTCGGAGCGGGCGCGCTGGCCGGCACGGTGCTGCCGATCGACCGCAGGTTCGTGGCCCGGCAGCTGGGTTTCAGCGGTCTTTGCGAGAACAGCATGGACGCTGTCTCGGACCGCGATTTCGCAATTGAATTTGCCGCTGACTGCGCCCAGATCATGATGCACCTTTCCCGCCTGTGCGAGGAACTGGTTATCTGGTCGTCGGCGGAATTCGGGTTCATCACCCTGCCGGACGCCTTCACGACTGGCTCGTCGATCATGCCGCAGAAAAAGAACCCCGACGTGGCCGAGCTTGCCCGCGGAAAGACCGGCAGGGTCTACGGCGGCCTTATGGCGCTCCTGACCATCATGAAGGGCCTGCCGCTCGCCTACAACCGCGACATGCAGGAGGACAAGGAACCCCTGTTCGACGCGGCGGACACGGTCGCCCATTCCCTCGCCGTGGTGGCCGAAATGCTCAAGGGTGTCGTGTTTCACAAGGAAGCCATGCGGAAGGCTGCCGGAGACGGCTTCATCACCGCAACCGACCTTGCCGACTACCTTGTCAGGAAGGGAATGCCTTTCCGCCGGGCCCATGAGATCGTGGGCAAGGCGGTGCTGCGCGCTATGGAACTGGGCTGCGGCCTCCAGGACATGCCGCTCGCGGAATACCGGAAGCTGTCTCGGCAGATCAACAGGGACGTGTTCCAGGCCATCTCGCTCGAATCGTCGGTGGGCAGGAGAAGGTCCTACGGCGGCACCGCTCCCGGAAATCTGGACAAGCGGCTGGAATATCTCAAGAAGAAAATGAAATGAAGACCCGTTACCGGTGGTGCGTCGCGGTCTGTCTGCTTGCGCTCGCTGCCGCCTCAGCCTGCGGCAGAAAAACAAATCCGCTTGTTCCCGACAGCCCGAGACCCGAGGCGATAAAAGTCATTAAGGCCGTGTCGCGGGGCGGCGTTGTGTACCTGACCTGGCAGATGCCGACGAGGAACATCGAAGGCAAGAGTTACGACCCTTCAGGCATCCGGAAGATTTTCATTGACCGCGCCGAACCCAGTGAGGACCATAAGAAAGCGCGGTACAAGCGGTCCGCGGAGATCGACGTGGCTGACATGCCGCCGTCCCTTCTTCGCGACAACGTGGCAACCTGGTCCGACGGGCAGGTCCGGTACGGCCAGACATACGCATACCGGCTGAGGGCCGTGAGTGCACACGGGATCAGCCCGTGGTCCGAACCGGTCCTGATCGTCCCGCAGGCGTCCCTGGCCGCACCGAAAGGGTTGACGGCGACGAAGGGGGACAGCAGCGTCGGACTCACTTGGGATCCGGTCAGGACCTTGCTGGACGGCGGGCCTGCCGAGGGCTTCATAGGATATAATGTCTATCGAGGCACGGATAAAGGAATTCACGACGAAGCACCGCTGAACAGGGAACCGCTCACCGCTACGTCGTTCAAGGACGCGACTGCGGTGAACGAACACACGTATTACTACATCGTACGCGCCGTAGATGGGCCCGCGCACGACGGGCGGGAAAGCCCGGACTCCCGGGAAGTGTCGGCCACACCGATGGACCTGACCCCGCCCGCAAAGCCCAAGGGACTCACCGTCGTGAGCGGCGTGGACAGGGTCTTCCTGACCTGGAACGAAAACCACGAGACCGACCTTGCCGGGTACCGCGTGTACCGCTCGACCAGGAGCGGCCGGGGGTACGAGCGGTTGACGGAAAAACCGCTCAACCGGACGACATATTCGGACGAAAGCGTCAAGGGCGGCGCAGTCTATTATTATGTGATCACTGCGGTGGACCGGTCCGGAAACGAGAGCGCCCGGTCGGCAGAAAAGAAGGCATCCGTCGAGAAGCTGAGGTAGGATACAAATCCTGAATACGAATTTCTACATCCTAAACAAGGACAAATCTCAAAGTGACGTATTTTGTGTTTTGAAATTGTTTAGAATTTCGGGCTTAGAATTTAGAGCTTTATTAATAAACCATGCACGATTTCCAGTATAAGAACGGGGAACTTTACTGCGAGGACGTTCCGCTCGCCGCGATCGCCCGCCGCGTGGGAACGCCTTTCTACGTCTACAGCGGCAACACGCTCGTAAACCACTTCCGGGCCTTCGATCGCGCATTCGCCGGAGTTCCCCGGCTCATCTGCTTCGCGCTCAAGTCAAACTCGAACGGCGCGGTGTTGAGGCTCCTGGGCCGGGAAGGCGCGGGCGCCGACATCGTCTCCGGCGGCGAGCTCTTTCGCGCCCTCCTCGCCGGAATCGGTCCGAGGAAGATCGTCTACGCGGGCGTGGGCAAACGCCGGGACGAGATCGCATACGCCCTCAATACGGGCATCCTCATGTTCAACGTCGAGTCGGGGGACGAACTTCAGGCCTTGAACGAGGTCGCCGGAGAGATGGGCGTGAAAGCGCGGATCGCGCTCAGAGTCAACCCGGACATCGACCCCAAGACCCACGCCTATATTTCCACGGGGCTCAGGGAAAACAAGTTCGGCATCCCGATCGAGCATGCGCTCGAGCATTACCTGACAGCCAGGTCGCTGCCGAACGTCGAGATCGTCGGCGTGCACCACCATATCGGATCGCAGATCACCGAAGTGGGGCCGTTCGTGGAGGCCCTCGACAAGGTAGCCGGGCTCGTGACGGAGCTCCGCGCCGCCGGCATGAACATCGCGTACATCGACGTCGGGGGTGGCCTCGGCATCACCTACAAGGACGAGACGCCGCCTCATCCGCAGGA
>DATIFQ010000287.1:0-13775 GCA_035455185.1 Bryobacteraceae bacterium
TGTGCTGACATCAAAGAGCTAGAACGCGGGCTTTCCCTGTTTGTGTCAGCCGACATCAACAGCGTGCCGTCCGACGCGGCGGCACCCATGGTCGCCCCGACGATTCGTCAGAATAGGTGGAGTTCGTTGACGATCGTGCCGCTGAAGAAACCGACCTTGATCTTCTCATCCGACGACCCGACGACGAAGCGCCAGATGCAACTGGAGCTTACGGCAACGCCGATCACATAGCTGCGCCGCTTCGTTCTGGGGGCTCTTGATCAGTAACAGTGAGAATTTGGTGGACCTGGTCGGATTCGAACCGACGACCTCTTCAATGCCATTGAAGCGCGCTCCCAACTGCGCCACAGGCCCACGGAAGGGATCTTCTTCATTATATTACAGAGATGGTTGACCGAGAACAGGCCTGGCAGATCCTCTGCGAGTTCACCAAGAACGAAAACCTCCGCAAACACGCCCTCGCCGTCGAAACGTGCGTGGTGGCTTATGCCCGAAAATTCGGCGAAGACGAAACCACCTGGTCTGTCACCGCCGTCCTCCACGATTTCGACTGGGAGATCCATCCCCAGCTCCCCGACCACCCACTCAAAGGCGAGCCCATCCTCGCCGAGCGCGGCGTACCCGAGGAGATTCGCCGCGCCATCCTCTCGCACGCCTCGTTCTCCGGTGTGCCCCGCCAGTCCCTGCTGGAGAAAACCCTGTTCGCCTGCGATGAGCTGGCCGGCTTCCTCACCGCCGTCTCTCTGGTCAAGCCGCGCAAGAGTATCTTCGAGGTGGACGTCCCGTCCGTCCGAAAGAAGATGAAGGATAAGGCCTTCGCCCGCGCCGTCAACCGTGAGGACATCGTCAACGGCGCCGCCGAGCTCGGCGTTCCCCTCGACGAGCACATCGACTTCTGCATCCGCGCCCTTCAGGCGCGCGCCGGGGACCTCGGCCTCCAGGGCATCTGAGCCGTCACGCCCTCTGGCACCGCGGGCAGTAGTGCGTCCCACGCTGCGTCATCACGATTCGCCGGATGGGCGTCCCGCACTCCGGGCAAGGCAGCCCCGTCTTCCGGTACACCCTGTGCAGAAGCTGGAAGCTCCCCTTACGACCCTCCGAATCCACGTAATTCGAAATCGATGAACCCCCGCGCTCAATCGCCTCGCCCAGCACATCCCGCATCGCCGCGTGCAGCGCTCGCGCCCGGCCTGCACTCAGCCGCCTCGCGATCGCCCTCGGGTGAATCCGCGCACGAAACAGGATCTCGTCCGCATAGATGTTCCCGATCCCCCGCAGAAAGGACTGGTCGAGCAGCAGCGGCTTGATCCGGCCCCGGCGCGCGCCTAGCCGCGAAGCGAGATCCGCGGCCGGGATCTCCAGCGGGTCGGGCCCCAGCGCCTCCGGCGGCTTCTCCAGCCACCGCACGGATCCGAATTGCCGGATGTCGTCGAACATCACCACGCCGTCTTCGAGCGCCAACACCGCCCGGGTATACGGTCCTCGCTCCCCGCCGGCGAGCAGCCTTCCCGTCATCCCGAGGTGGATCGCCAGCACACCTCCGTCGCATTGGACCGCCACCAGTTTGCCGTGCCGCCGGACTCCCACGATCCGCCGCCCTGCCAGGTCCGGTACCTCTCCGCGGAGCACCCGCCTGCCCGGAAACTCGGCGCCCACAATGCGGCGTCCCGCCATCCTCGGCGCAAGCGTCCGCGCCACCGTTTCAACTTCGGGAAGTTCCGGCAATGTCTTACAATAACCGTACCATGCGCCGTCTCATGGCCCTCGCGATGCTGCTGTTTCTAACGCTCGCCGCATGCCGCCGCGAGCCTGAGCGCGTTATTGGAGTGATCCCGAAGGGCGCCAACCACATCTTCTGGCAGACCGTGCACGCCGGCGCCATCAAGGCCGCCCTGGAATCCGGCTACAAGATCGAATGGAACGCGCCGGCTCTCGAAATCGACTCCAGCCGTCAGATCGAGATCGTCGAATCGATGGTGAATCGCCGCCTCGCGGGGATCGTCCTTGCGCCGGTCGACCGCCGCGCCCTGATCGCCGTCGTCGAGCGCGCGGCCCGAGAGCGAGTCCCGGTGGCCATCTTCGACTCCGGTATCGATACGGATCGGCGCATTACGTATGTCGCTACCGACAACACCGAGGGCGGCCGCATCGCGGCGCGCCGTCTGGGAGAGGTGCTGGGTGGTAAGGGAAAAGTCGGCATCATCGGCTTCATGCCTGGGAGCGCGTCAACGATGGAGCGCGAGGACGGCTTTCAGGATGAAATGCGCAAGCGCTTTCCGGAGGTCCGTATCGTCGGCCTGCAATTTGGCATGGCCGATCGGGCCAAGGCCATGGCCGCGACCGAAAACATTCTGACCGCACATCCCGATCTCGCGGGCCTGTTCGCCGACAACGAATCGAGTTCCAGCGGCGCCGTGCAGGCGCTAAAGTCGCGAGGCGCCCGCGAGGTAAAACTGGTCGCCTTCGACGCTTCAGAGCAGCTCATCGCCGACCTCAAGGCCGGTTGGTTCGATTCGCTGGTCGTTCAGAACCCTTTCAAGATGGGTTACGAATCGACCCGGGCGGTTATCGATCACCTCGCCGGCCGCAAGCCGCCGGCTCTGGTCGATTCCGGCGTCACGCTCGTCCGCGCCTCCGACCTGGACCTGCCCGACGTCCGTGCGCTCCTCTTCCCCGACATTGACCGCTATCTCAAGAAGCCCTAAGGTGGCACAGGCTTCCGCCGGTGGTGGTCTCCAGGCTTTTTCAGCGCCCTGTCAGACGCCGGCGATTTCCGCGGCCCCTGCCGACGGCCGGCAGGGATAGAACTCCGGCGTCAGCCCGTATCGCGCCTTGTAGGAGTGGGTAATCGCCGATTTGAACAGTTCGACGACGTCCGGCCGGATCATGTTGACGGTGCAGCCTCCGAAACCGCCGCCTGTCATGCGGGCCCCCAGCACGCCGGGAATCGCCAGCGCGGTGTCCACCAGGAAATCCAATTCCTCGCAGCTCACCTCGTAGTCTTTCTGGAGACTGCGGTGGGAGCCGACGAACAGGTCGCCCATGGTGCGGGCGTCCCCCTCGTGGCTGGCTCTGACGAACGCCTCGACGCGCTCGTTCTCCGTGACGACATGGAGCGCCCGCCGCATCGGCACGATCGGCATCTCCGCCTCGAAGCCCGAGAGCACGTAGCTTGAAACGTCGCGCAGGCTCGCGACTTCCGGTAGTCGCTCGCGGATGACATCGACCGCCTGCCGGCACTCGGCCACGCGCTGGCGATACGCCGACGAGCCAAGCTCGTGCTTCACCATCGTATTGACGGCGACGAACTCGACGTCTTCCGGCAGAGGGACCACCTCGTTTTCAAGGTTCCGGCAGTCGATCCGGATCGCGGAGTGCTCGCGGCCGAACACCGAGATGTACTGGTCCATGATGCCGCATGGCATGCCGACGAAATCGTTCTCGGCGCGGCGGCAGAGCTTCGCAAGTTCGAGCGGCTCCATCGCCCGCCCACCGAGAAGCGCCAGCGCGGTCGACACCTCGAGCGCGGCCGAGGAACTGAGCCCGGAACCCGTCGGTACGGTGCTCCAGATCACGAGATTGTACGGCTGTATCGGAAAACCCGCGCGGACCAGCTCGCGCGCCACGCCAAGCGGATAGTCGCTCCATTCCTTGGCGGGTTGGGCCTCCGCGATGCTTTGCACCGGCCACGAGCGCTCCTGATCCAGGTTCCTCGAAAAGACGCGGAAACAGCCGTCGCCGTTCGGAGCGCAGGCTGTAAAAGACGCCAGGTCGAGCGCCACCGGCAGGACAAACCCGAGGTTGTAGTCGGTATGCTCGCCGATCAGGTTGACGCGCCCCGGCGCCCGGTAAACTCTAGGCTTTACGGCCGCGCCGTACCTTTGTTCAAAGGTCTCGGCTACGATGCGCGCCGCGCCATCCATAACAGGATTCCTCCAAAAAGAAGCATCGAGATACCGGCGTAGAGGTTGACGTTCACGTCGGTAAGCGGCGCGCGGGCGCCCGGAGAGACGATTCCGACAGCACAGAGGATTACGCCGAGAATTACGAAGAACCAACCGGACGGTGTTCGAAGATCCCACATACCATTTACCAGAACAGGAAGTTCAGCAGCAGGCAGACAATCCCCGCGGCGATTGCGATCAAGGTCGGCCTGCGATACCAGACGACGCCGCCCTCGCGCGGAAGCTCGGTGAGCCCGTACACAAGGTTTCGCAACTCGGCTTCGGGTCTCGGGCGGGTGAACAGGCTTACCAGGATCGTAACGACAAAGCAGGACGACCAGGCGAAGATGGCCACCCAGAAATTCTGCGCCATCGTTGACGGGAACTCGTGGATGGCGCCGAGCCAGCCGCCTTTTCCTTCGGCGACCGTGAGTCCGTGGGTCAGCGCCGCCGCGCTCGTGCCGGCGACCAGCCCGCAGAAGGCGCCGTGGCCGGTGGCCCGCCGCCAGAACATCCCGAGCAGGAATGTGGCGAACAGAGGCGCGTTCACGAACCCGAACACCAACTGGAGCAAGTCCATGATGTTGTTGTAAAGCTGCGCCAGGTACGCGGTGCCGATCGAGAGAATCACGCCGAAGATCGTGCTCAGGCGTCCGACCCAAAGATAGTGCGAATCGGGCGCACCGCGCCGGATGTAGCTCTGATAGATGTCATACGTCCAGACCGTATTGAACGCGGTCACGTTGCCGGCCATGCCCGACATGAACGAGGCCATCAGCCCGGTCAGGCCAACGCCCAGCATGCCCGCCGGATAGAACTTGGCCATCAGTGTCGTGAGGGCAAGGTCGTAGTTGTACGTATCGCCCTTCATCGGGATCGCGTAACCGACGTCCATTTTCATCAGGGCCACGGCGGCGATGCCGGGCACGATCACGATGAACGGCAGGATCATCTTCGGGAAGGTGCCGATCAGCGGAGTGAGTCGCGCGCCCGCCATCGAGTCCGCCGCCATCGCCCGCTGGACCACCAGGAAGTTCGTACACCAGTAACCGAACGAGAGCACGAATCCCAGGCCCATGATCATCCCGAACAAATCGACGCCCATCGGGTTCTGGGAGGGATGGGACATGTATTTCCACGACGACGTCATCACCGCGGGCAGACGCGCGGCCATGCCCTCCCACCCCCCGGCCTTCCAGACGGACAGGATTGCCAGCGGGGCAAAGCCGAGAACGATGAGAAAGAACTGAAGCACTTCGTTATAAATGGCGCTGGTGAGGCCCCCGAGGAACGTATAGATCAGCACGATCAGCGCAGACAGCATCACCGACGCCGTGAAGCTCCATCCCAGCACGAGCTGGAACAGCAGACCCAGCGCGTACATCGAGATGCCCGAGGAGAAAATCGTCATCACCGCAAAGGTCAGCGCGTTGAATCCGCGGGTTTTCTCGTCGTAGCGCAGCTTCAGGTACTCGGGCACCGAGCGCGCGCGGCTCCCGTAATAGAAGGGCATCATGAACAGCCCCACGAAGATCATCGCGGGGATTGCGCCCACCCAGTAGAAGTGGGAAGTCATGATGCCGTATTTTGCGCCCGAAGCGCACATCCCGATCAGTTCCTGCGCGCCGAGGTTAGTCGCCACGAACGCAAGACTGGTGATCCAGACGGGAACGGAACGGGCGGAGGTGAGAAAGTCCTCGCTCGTCGAAACGCGCTTGTGCAGCAGCCAGCCGATCCCGATAACGAAGGCGAAATAGACAAGGATGATGATGTAGTCAACACCGGTGAGGGTCAATCGGCACCTCGAATTACTTCTTTCACGAAACGAATGAGTCTATCACGAAAACCGTGCGGGCCTTGCTGCTCAGCGGGGGGTGCGCGACACAGAAGTGGAGACGAGCGAACGTCTGATACCGAGCCGCGACCGCAAGGGAGCGGTTAGCTGCGTCACGTCAAAGGCCTTCCGCGTCGAACAGTGCCATGGGCTCGCCCTGCTCGTCGATTACGTACTGAAGAGCATGCCTGACATCCTCGTCCTTCCACAGCCAACGGGTGCTTCCATAGCAAAGGGTAGGTTTTGAGACGCCGGCGGAAGGCCCTGAAATCAAGGTCCTCAGCGTCTCAGAAGTCGGTCTCGGAATGTTCGCCAAGCAGCGGTTGTCACAGCGTTGGCGTTGCCTGCGGCCCTGTCGCGAAATCCTATCCCAAAAAGAGACGACGACTTCACCTGGAGCCATCGGGCATTTGGTCTCCGCACGGCCCACGTTGATGGTTTGTCGCCCACACGTAGATGAGGCGTCTTGCCGTCGCCACCGATCGTGAACGGTTGACGGCCCACTCGGTGGCAATGCCGCTGCATCCGGCAAAGCAGCCTCGGCCACCTGGTCGGCAAACCCGCTCACCATGCTCGGGCGCGGCGGGACGGAGTCCTACCCATGGAATCTTACACGGGCGATCGCAGTGGAGGGCCGCGGTGGAAATGGAAATCGGCGTTCTGGATCGGTGGCGACACGCGAGTAAACCTTGGAGACCTCCGAAAGCAGCATCTGTGTGTCGAGGTCAACCGCGGCGCACGAGAATCACCGAACCGACGATTCCAGCGCAAAGGGAGGCAATCAGGATGCCGAGTTTTGCCGCCGTGAGGTGCGCGTCATCGGTGAAAGCCAAACCCGTCATGAAAAGCGACATCGTGAACCCGATCCCGGCTAGCCAACCCGCGCCGAGAATACGCTTCCATGAGACGTTCTCGGGAAGAGACGCCAGACCCAATCGCACCGCCAGCCATGAGGCAAGTGTTACGCCGATCGGTTTCCCAAGCACCAGCCCGAGCACGACACCGAGCGTGATGGGTTGGGCCACAACCTTTCCCAGATCGCCGGAGAGTGACACTCCTGCGTTAGCCAACGCAAAGAGGGGCATAATCAGAAACGTAACCCACGGATGAAGGGCATATTCCAACCTGTGAAGCGGCGGTTGCACTTTCTCGCAAGCGTCCTCCAGTGCTTCTACGGCGGTTTGCTGTTCAATGTCGCTAAGAATGTCGAAAGGTTCGGTTTCCGCGGCTCTTTCAAAGTGGTCAAGTACCGTGCGGCCATGCCCTAGAAACTCACGCTGGTTGATAGTGGTGCGGCTCGGGATCATGAAGGCAAGGAGTACACCGGCAATGGTCGCGTGAACTCCGGACTGCAACACGGTCATCCACAGCACCGCGCCAATCAATGCGTAGGGAAGCGGATGCCGCACCCCGAGACGATTTGCCGCCAGCGCCAACAGGAGACAGAAAGCCGCGACTCCGAGCGCTCCCCATGCCAGATTAGACGTGTAGAACACGGCGATGACAAGCACGGCGGCAATGTCATCGACAATCGCCAGCGCCGTCAAAAACACCTTGAGTCCAAGCGGTATGCGATCACCGAGGAGGGCCATCACTCCAATGGCAAATGCAATATCGGTAGCCATCGGGATGCCCCAGCCGCGAGCGCCCGGCCCGTTTGCGTTGAGGAAAGTGTACAGAAGGGCCGGAACCACTGCGCCACCCAACGCCGCCAAAATGGGAAGCGCCGCCTGACGCGGAGAGGCCAGCTCCCCTGCCAGCAGCTCCCGCTTGATTTCCAAACCCACAACGAAGAAGAACACGGCCATGAGCGCGTCGTTCACCCAGAAGTGAAGCTCGTTGCTCAAATTGAAACTGCCCAACCCCACCGTGAACGTCGTATGCCACAAAGCCGTGTAGTGGTGCGCCCACGGTGAGTTGGCCCAGACAAGAGCCACTACCGTACAAGCCAACAGCAGAATACCGCCGGAGGTTTCCCGGCCGGCAAACTCCTGAAAGGGCCGCACAAGCGTCACGATCGGCGTTTTCTGTGGCGTGATTCGTCGCGGGTTGACCACAGGAACCATTGTCCCAGGAAAATTATCGTTTCAAGTAAGTGAAGCGTTGAGCCGTCGGTCTGCTCGGTTTCCCCCGAGCACCGGGCCGATAGCTTCGGACAATCCGGCCTTCAGTCACTTAAACGGAGAGAGGTTGCCCCGCCGATGGGTGTGATGATGACGCTGGCGGATCTGTTCTTCTTGCCCCTCAACAAGAGGGACTCCCCGCGATGGCGCTGATGATGGGTCTGATGGCGGCTATTGTCGCGGCCGTTATCATCTTCCTTTCCTGATCATTAGAGAAGCGACAGAGATTGCGAAATCTCGAACGCGCGCATGCATCGGATGGATGCCACCGTCACCCCATTTTGTTGACGTCATAGGCGAGGTTCCCGAACCCGGGCGCGATCCCGCCTAGATCTGTGACCGCCTGAAAAATTTCTAAAGAAATCTTTCAAGCGGTCGAGGACCTAGGTGCTTGGAGAAATGGCGTCAGACGCCTCTACTCGGCATCGCTTCTCCGCGCAATCATTGACTGCCCTCAGTGAGTTGCGCCCGGGGGAGTCATGGTCCCCTCGAACGAGCCGAAGGTGACGTGCGTGCCGTCGGGACTGAGTGCCACGACGTGCGTGCGGTGCACGACAAAGCTCCCCTGGACGCCCGAGAATCGACCCGTTCCGCCAGTAACGGTGTGAGTTTCCCAGACCGTAAAGACAACATCACCGGGTATAGCGAACCCGGCAACCGTCGTATGGATGCTGTCTCCATTGGCCGCGATCCACTGAGCCGACCCTGTGTCGGTGAGGTCAGCGGGGTTTATTGTTACGTCCATGGTCAATGAGAATTGCCCCATTAGGGTGGCCATTCCCGTCGCGGTTTCATGGATGTTGACCCCTGTGGTTGCGTCACTCCCTTGGAACGTACCCTTGAAGGGTACTTGTTGCTGTGCCGACGCCGGGAGGGCAAGCGCCGCCGTCACAATGAGCGCCGCCATCGGCAGGTAGATCTTGGTTCTCGTGATGGTTTTCATATGTCCGTTCATCTCCGTTCAGGTTTTTCGACCAGGCGCCGGTTCGAATCCGTCTCGCCTGCCACGGATAAGGAATCGCGGCGCTGAAGGTTACAGCGCTCGGCGCGAAGGGCGTTAGAATAGGACCTGGGACTCTGGTCCCGATGCCAAACTGCCCTGGGTGCGGAGAGCAATTGGGTTCCGGTGATCCCGCCGGACTGTGCCCGAAGTGTCTGATCCTGGGCGCTTTCGAGAGTTGGACTGGCGCGGAAGAATCCAGCACTCAGACCACCGGTACCGCGCCAGCGGAAGCCTACGATGACGACTTCGGCCGTTATCGGATCGTTCGGCCGATAGGCGAAGGCGGCATGGGCACCGTGTACCTGGCTGAGCAGCGCGACCCCATTCGTCGTCTTGTCGCCCTCAAAGTAGTGAAGCTCGGGATGGACACCGGCCAGGTGCTTGCCCGCTTCGCCAACGAGCGGCAGGCGCTCGCGATGATGGACCACCCGAATATCGCTCGGATCTTCGACGCAGGTGCCACCACCAAAGGGCGCCCGTACTTCGTGATGGAGTACATCGATGGTGCGCCGATCACGGGGTATTGTGATCGCAAGCGGATGACCACCGGGGAGCGGCTCGCGTTATTCCTCGCGGTCTGCCGTGCGGTCCAACATGCGCACCAGAAGGGTGTGATACACCGCGACCTGAAGCCGTCGAACGTGCTGGTGACCGAGCAGGACGGCGCGCCGGTCCCCAAGGTAATCGACTTCGGCATCGCGAGGGCCACCGACAAGTGGGCCGTCGAGAACACGCTGCTCACGCAGTTCGGCCAGATCGTCGGGACCCCGGAGTATGCCAGCCCGGAGCAGGCGGACACGATGACGGGAGAGATCGACGAGGCCTCGGATGTGTATTCGCTCGGCGTGCTGTTATACGAACTGCTGATCGGAGTGGTGCCGTTCGACACGGCCGCGCTGCGCAATGCCGGTTTAGCGGAAATGCTGCGAATAATCCGCGAAGACGAAGCGCCATCATTGCCGCGAAAGCTGACCTTGATGGGCGCGGCGGCGACCGACATTGCCGCGCGTCGCCAAACCAACCCAATTTCTCTGCGCCGCCTGGTCGACGGCGACCTGAACTCGATCGCCATGAAGGCGCTGGAGAAGGCGCGGGAGCGGCGCTATGCTTCGGTGTCAGATCTCGCGGGCGATATCCAGAGGCACCTGGAGCATCGGCCGGTGCTGGCCTCACCACCGGGAACCCTGTACCGAACGCGGAAATTTCTCCGCAGGCACAGGCTGGCCGCCCTCGGCACAGCCGCGGGTATCGTATTCCTCGTGATGAGCGGAGTGACGGTCTGGTCGCTTGCGCGCGAATCTGCGCGGAGACCCAAGCTGACCGACAAGGACACCATTGTCCTCGCAGATTTCGACAACAAGACCGGCGATCCGGTGTTTGATGACACGCTCCGCCAGGGACTGTCTGTGGAGCTTCAACAGTCGCCGTACCTCGCCCTGATGTCGGACAGAACGGTCCAGCAGACGCTGACTCTGATGGGACAGCCCAAAATAGCCAAGCTGACGCCGGAAATCGCTCAGCAGGTCTGCGAGCGAACCGGCAGCGCGGCTGTCTTGGAGGGCTCGATCGCACGTGTTGGAAGCCAATATGTGCTCGGCTTGCGCGCCAGGAACTGCAATACAGGCAGTGTTCTGGATCATGAGCAGATCCAGGCGGCAAGGCGAGAAGACGTCCTCAACTCTCTCAGTCAGATCGCCCGTAAATTCCGAATCAGGGTGGGCGAATCGCTGGCAACGGTGGAAAAGCACTCGACACCGCTTGCTGAGGCCACGACACCGTCACTCGAAGCACTGAAAGCTTACAGCATGGCCAACAAGGTAAACTTATCCTCCGGGAGTGCCGCGGCGATACCCTTCTTCCGGCGAGCGGTCGAAATTGATCCTAAGTTTGCCATGGCGCACGCCTATTTGGGGCTCTTGTACAGCACTATTGGAGAGTCGGTGTTGTCGGCGGAGAGCACCACAAAAGCCCGGCAACTGCGGGATCGTGTCAGCGATCGGGAGAAGTTTTTTATCGACTTTAGCTATGACCGGCAGGTGACGGGAAATCTGGAAAAGGCCTATCAAACGCTCGAGTTGTGGCTTCAGACTTATCCTCGCGGGGGACAGCCAAGGCCGCAGGGTTTGTTAGGGGGTCTTTCGACCCATGGGACAGGCCGATTTGAAAGGGCGATCGAGGCATCCAAAAAAGAAATCGCGGACGAACCCTACTCTTACCCTGGATACGGCGGTCTTGCGTCGAGCTACTATTTCCTCGACCGCTTCCCCGAGGCCGAGAGCACTCTTCAGCAAGCCTCCGAACACAAGCTGGAGAACTCTATGTTTCTGGTGTATCGATACATGATCGCGGTATTAGAGGGTGACAATGACAAGGTGGGCCGGGTAATGGCTCTGGCCAGAGGCAAGCGTGGATCGGAACACCCGCTGGCTCACGCAGAGGCTCTGGCCCTGGTTCGTTCCGGCCGCTTACGGGCCGCCCGTCGGTCATCCAGCCGCGCCGTGGATCTGGCCCTGCAAGAGGGGGATAGCGAGTCGGCAGCGAGCTACCGGGCCGCACGAGCGGTGTGGGAAGCCGTTTGCGGGAATGCTGCCGAAGGCAGGAGGAACGCCGTGGCGGCGCTTGAACTTTCCAAGGGCCGGGATGTCGAATACGCCGCCGGCCTTGCCCTGGGTCTTTCGGGGGACTCCTCTCGATCGCAACTGCTTGCCGATGATCTGGAAAAGCGCTTCCCGGAAGATACCTTCGCCAAATTTACCTACGTACCGGTTCTCCGCGCGTTAGCCGCACTGGGGCGGGGCAAGTCCGCAGGCGCCGTGGAGCGGCTGGAAATCGCTCGTCCGTACGAGCTGGCGGTGAATGGCCTGAACTTCAGTCATTATTATCTTGGCGGTTTGCACTCGGCCTATGTCCGCGGAGAGGCCTTCCTTGCCGCGCACCGGTATACGGACGCGACGGCCGAGTTTCAGAAGATTGTCGATCATCGCGGTATTGTGGGCCTGGATCCCATCGGCGCGCTGGCGCACTTGCAACTCGGGAGAGCGTACGCGTCATCAGGAGACAAGGCCAAGGCGAAAGCTGCTTACCTGGCTTTCATCCGATTTTGGAAAGAGGCAGATCTCGCGATCCCGATCCTGAAAAGTGCCAAAGCAGAGTATGCCAGGCTGTAATGATTGCGCTGTAACCTTTGGCTTCCGATTCCTTATTCATGTTGCCCGTGAGGATAAGACCATGACGAACGGCCCAACCATGAACACGTTGCTTGGATCATCCCGGTTTCCGATAACGCGATGGACCCTCGTGGTCGCCGCCGGCGATCCGCATCGGAAGGAGGCTCGGTCCGCTCTGGTATCTCTGTGTGAGAACTACTGGTATCCGTTGTACGCCTACCTGCGCCGGCGAGGTTATCCGGCGGATCACGCGCAGGATCTCACGCAGGACTTCTTCGTCCGGGTGTTGGAAGGGCGATATCTCGATCGCGCTGACCCGGAAAAGGGTCGGTTCCGGTCGTTTCTGTTGACTTCGTTGAAGTTCTTTGTCGCCGACGAAGAAGACCGCCATCGCGCGCACAAACGTGGCGGCGGGGCAGTTCTGCCGCTTGAATTCTCATCCGGCGAAAAGCGCTACCAACGCGAGCCTGCGCACGATGAGACCCCCGAGCGGATCTTCGAACGACGCTGGGCGCTTGCGGTGCTTGACCGGGTCGTGGAGAGGTTGCGGAACGAGTTCGTGCAACACGGCCGCCCGGAGCATTTCCAGCGATTGAAGGTGTTCCTTCTCGGCCAGTCCGACGCGCCGTATGCCGCGCTGGCGCGCGAGATGAACACCTCAGAGGGAGCGCTCAAAGTTGCGATTCACAGGCTTCGCAAGAGGTATCGCGAACTCTTTCGACAGGAAATCGCGGATACTGTGGCCGATCCAGTCGAAGTGGAGTCCGAACTCCGGTTTCTGGCGGCCGTGCTGACGAGGAAGTAGCGGCCGGCCGCCCCGAGTCGGTTCAGTGTGGTCGAAACCCCATGCAGCAACCAGTTTCAAAAGGAAAACAGGGGCTGTCGATCATATTCCGCATAATCGGAGGCTCTACCGTTTCTTCAGCCAACCGCCTCGTGCCAAAGCACCCACAGATTTCTAACCGGCGAGGCAGAAAAAAAGCCCCCGGAAAACCCGGGGGCTTCTTAGTTTAATTTGGGCGACGTCCTACTCTCCCACACACTCGCGCGCGCAGTACCATCGGGGCTGAGGGGCTTAACTGCCGTGTTCGGGATGGGAACGGGTGAACCCCCTCGCTACAGCCACCCAAAAGACCGATTGACGGCTCCCAAGAGCCATCCGAATATCGACGGGCGCCAAGGTCTCACCCTGTGCCAAGGGCAAATTTTATGGTCAAGCCGAACGGGCTATTAGTAACGGTAAGCTTCACCCGTTGCCGGGCTTCCACATCCGTCCTATCAACGTGGTAGTCTTCCACGGCCCTTCTTAGCCTTGCGGCTTGGGAGATCTCATCTCGGGGAAGGTTTCACGCTTATATGCATTCAGCGTTTATCCTGACCGAACTTCGCTACCCAGCGATGCCACTGGAGTGACAACTGGATCACAAGAGGTTCGTTCATCCCGGTCCTCTCGTACTAAAGACAAGCCCCCTCAAATCTCCTGCGCCCACCACAGATAGGGACCGAACTGTCTCGCGACGTTCTGAACCCAGCTCACGTACCGCTTTAATGGGCGAACAGCCCAACCCTTGGGAGCTTCTACACCCCCAGGATGCGATGAGCCGACATCGAGGTGCCAAACCGGAGCGTCGATGTGAACTCTTGACTCCGATCAGCCTGTTATCCCCGGCGTACCTTTTATCCGTTGAGCGATGGCCCTTCCAT
>DATIFQ010000288.1:0-2260 GCA_035455185.1 Bryobacteraceae bacterium
GAGGAACAAAGCTACAGTGCCATCCCGGCTTCTTCATCACGCGATGATGAAACCCTCAACATTTCGCGATTCTTCCCCGCCTGCCCGATCATCGACACGAAGGCACGGTCGTTGCTCATCCCCTTGCTGATCAGGGCACGACGAGGGTCCGTCCTAATGACCACTTCGATAGCCTTTACCGCCTATCAGGTCTTGAACATGGAACAAATATCTGTCTTTTGCTTGGACGGTCTCGAAGATCCCTTCTCGCCTTTTCTTGTTATCGATGAATGGACCAGCCTACACGCGAACCCTTCGCAAAGGAGGATCACACCGCCATGAACGTAGAACCTTCACGCCAGACAAAGAAGACCAAGCCCCGGACGCCGGCGAGTACGCCGACTCCAGCAGCAGCTCCCAGCGCCGCGCGCACGCGTCAGCCGCTGCCGCCCTGCGATGACCCGCATATACTGATCGCGAAGCGGGCCTATGAGCTCTACAGTGAGCGGGGCTATCGGCATGGGTATGCGCTCGATGATTGGCTGGAAGCGGAGCGCGAGATTCTCAGCCAGATCCCGCCGGTCTGACAGGGCCGCCCAACGTACTACGAGTGTCCGACAGACTCACCGGGCGGTGAGTGGTTTTGTTCAGCTCCTGCTTGAACAGGCGGTTGGGTAAGAGCAGCGATCGGCACGACGCCGGCTTATGGAGGAGTTGGCATGTCCTACGTCGGCGTAAACATCGGCGCCCTCACGGTGAAGGTGGCAGCCCTCCGAGGCGATGCCCGAAACTCCACCGTGCTGGCCCATCAAGGCCGCCCGCTGGAGATACTCGACGAGATTCTGGCCAGGCCGGACTTCGCGGACGCAGAGTACTTCGGTGTATCCGGCCAGCTCGGTCATATTTCAGAAGTGGCTGCGGTCCAGCGGGCGCTCCGCGAGGTGGACGACACGTTCGACGCAGTCGCCTCCCTCGGGGGGGAATCCTTTCTCGTCTACCTCCTCATGGACGGGAGGATCGGCAATGTGGTGTCCCACAATAAATGCGCGGCCGGCAGCGGCGAGTTTTTCGTGCAGCAGATCGGCCGGATGGGGCTGGGCATGGAGGAAGCGATCCAGCGCTCCTTCAGCGGGAAGGTCGTGCCGCTGGCGTCACGCTGCTCGGTCCATTGCAAATCAGACATCACCCACAAGCTGAACCGCAACGAAGCCACGCCCGAGGATATTCTCCATACGCTGCACGACAGCATGTCCAACAAAGTGATCGCGTTGCTGGAAAAAGGCGCACGCGACGTGAAGCGGGTCCTCCTGATCGGCGGCGTGACGCGCAACGACGCGATGCTGGCGGCCTTGCGCGCCAAGCTGCCGGCCACGGAGTTTGTGGTGCTGCCGGAAAGTCCCTGGTTCGAAGCCTGGGGCACCGCCCTGCTTGTACGGGACTCACCCGTCGAGACCACCCCGAAGATTGCCGAGCAACCGGGCCTCGGCCGCCTCCCGCCACTCCATTTATATGGCGACCGGGTACAAGTGATTGCCGCCCCGCCCCGGCAGGCTCCTCCCGACGGACCGCTGATCCTGGGAGTCGATGCGGGATCGACCACGACCAAAGCCATTTTACTCGACCCCTCGACGCAAGCCGTCGTGGCCTCTTACTACGGACGCACCAAGGGGAATCCCGTGGCGGCCACCCGCGAGTGCCTTCAAGCGCTCATCGAGCAGGTGGGCAATCGCCCGGTCGGACTGATCGGCACGACCGGATCGGCCAGAGAACTCGCCGGCGCCTACCTCGGCACCGAGCACGTCTATAACGAGATCTCGGCCCATGCGGCGGGCGCGACCCATTTCGATCCGGAGGTGGACACGATCTTCGAAATCGGCGGGCAGGACTCGAAGTACATCTATTTGCGCAACGGCGTGCCCATCGACTACGCGATGAATAACGCCTGTTCGGCCGGCACCGGCTCCTTCCTGGAGGAGAGCGCCCGCAGCGACCTCGGGATTACCGTATCGGACATCGCCGACCAGGCGCTGGCCGCTGCGTCCCCGGTGCACTTCAAGGCGACCTGTGCCGCCTTCATCAATTCCGACATCCGGCTTGCCCAGCAACAGGGCCATCCCCGCGACAACATCATCGCCGGACTCGTCTATGCCATCGCCAGCAACTATCTGAATCGAGTGAAAGGGCCGCGCTACGTGGGGAAGAAAGTATTCCTGCAAGGCGGCGTCGCGCTGAACCGCGCTGTCGGCTATGCCTTCGCCCACAGCGTCGGCCGCCAGGTCGT
>DATIFQ010000289.1:0-8340 GCA_035455185.1 Bryobacteraceae bacterium
CAAGGACGGCAAGTTGTCTTCCCTGCGGGTGATGAACAGCCAGGTCGATCCGGATCTGGCGAAGTCGGCTGTAGAGGCGGTGAGCCAGTGGGAGTACCAGCCGACACTGCTGAACGGCAATCCAGTGGAGATTGTGACCGACATCGAGGTGAACTACAAACTGAGCAAGTAGGGCTTATTGAGTTCGGCCGGCACCTCGGGGACCGGCAGCCATTTCGCGAAGGCGGCGGCATGGCGGCCAGTCCCCGTTTGCATTTGCGGTTATCGAGTGATTGCGTGTCCCCGAATTCGAATTAAGAGCCTCGTCAGGAAGCCGTCGCACCGTACTCGCTGGTGTAGTAGGCGTCCTCTTTGATCTCGTCCTTAGTGCGCGGGAACACGCCCACACACACGAGATCCGCCGGCTTAATGCTCTCCAATGCCCGCCGAAAAGCCTGCTCTGGGTTCGAAACCCTGCCCGCGGCCAGAATCTTGTATGCGACGCAAGGCTTCTTGGTTTGGCGCATGAAGTTGTACATCCTCGGCGGATCGTCCTGGAGATAAATGTCACCCTGCATTTCGGGGATCTCGCCCCCTAACAACTGGCGAAACTCCTGCGGAGTCCTGCGGATGTTGTAGGCACATCCCGCATAGAAGTCCACATCCCAGCCCAGATCCTCAATCTTCATGAGAACCTCCGGAATGTGACTGCCGATGCCCACCATGGCCACGCCCAAGTCGCGCATCTTCTTTGCGTAGTCCCGGACAGTTTCCAGGCTCCCGCTGCGATATGCCCGGTCCGTGATCTCCCCCTGAACCCAAGCAGCCATGGGCTTCACCGCATTCACCACCTCCGCCGGTTCTTTCGTCGTCGCCTGAGCAACCAGTTGCATCTTGCCGCCCGCATCCAGGTAGCGCTTCCAATCCTCCTCTCCCCGACTCATGTGGACATAGTTGAAGGCGTTGATTCCCAAAGCCTCAGACCTCTGGAGCACCTCCAAAACCTTGGCCTGCGTGTACCAATCCCGCATGGCGAGACTGAAATTGCTGTTGTAGTGCGAGAACCCGTAGAACGGGTTGACCCCCAAGATGAGCCGGCTGATCTCAGCCTTGCCAAACTTGACCTTCGGGATCCTGATCTCCGAGTCAGGAATAGAAGCAATTTGATTCTGACCCCGCTGCGATTGCCCAAAGCCATGAGCAGCCCCGCAGGCCAGACCACCAGCCAAAGCCGAACCTGACCTCAGAAACTGCCTTCGCGTACTCGTCATGTGGATGTACCTCGCTACCAAATCTACCCGTACCCTGTGCATGCTGGCAAGTTCTCTTGCACAGCCTGAAGGCTGTGCCACCAAAGTGAATCAGTGACAGTAGGCTTCAGCCTCTGGCTCAGGTCTTTCAACATGGCCCGCACAACCATCGTTGGAGCCGGTATAGGATATAGGGCTGCGGAGAAACAACCAATGGCTATGGAACCATCCTCCAGAAGAGAGTTTCTGAAAGCGACGGCGGCGGTCACAACGGCAGCGTCGTACGGCCGCATCCTCGGGGCGAATGACGCGATCCGGCTCGGCTGCATCGGGAACGGTGGACGTGGGAAGTACCTGATGCGTCACCTCAACAGCATTGGTGGAGTGTCGTGGGCAGCGGTCTGCGACGTCTACAGCGTCCGGCGGGACGAAGCGGCCACAATCGCCGGTGGTTCGGTGAAGACATTCAGCGATCACCGAGAACTGCTCGACCTCAAGGACATCGATGCCGTGATCGTGGCGACTCCCGACCACTGGCACTCGGCGGTCACAGTAGATGCGTGCAAGGCCGGCAAGGACGTGTACGTCGAGAAGCCGATGGTCCACACGCCGAAGGATGGGCAGGCGCTGGTCAAAGCCGTACGGCAGCACAAGCGCATCTGCCAGGTCGGCATGCAGGCCCGTGCGATGCCTCACTACCAAGAGGCGCGGCAGAAATATGTCGAGAGTGGCGCGATGGGTAAGGTGGGCCTCGTTCGGACATGGTACGACGCCAACGGCGGCTATACCCTGGTGGCTCCCCCTGGAATGGAGAAGCAGCCTGAGGGGCTTGACTGGAAGCGATGGTGCGGCCCAGGGCCGCAGGTGCCGTGGAACCCGGGGATTTTCTTCAGCCCGTACAAGTGGCTGCACTACGACGGCGGGATGATCATGGGCATCGGCATCCATGTGATCGACTCCGCGCACCAGTACATGAAGCTGACCAGGCCAGCGGCGGCCGTCGCCGGCGGCGGAGTCTATCACTACAACGACGGACGCGATACGCCGGACGTGATCAACCTGATCCTCGAATACCCGGAAAAACTGAACGTCACGTTCGAGGCCGAGATCATGACGTCCGGCCTGAAGTCCTCTCAGGCGGGAATCGAAGTACGGGGAACTGGCGGCATTCTTGCCGTTCACCGCTACGAGAACCTCGGCTGGCAATACACTCCCAATCCGAAGAACAGCACACTGCCGGCGGACAAAGCCCCTGGCGGACCGCCGGACGCAGATGAACTACTGAAGAACTGGCTTGACTGCATCCGCACCCGCCAGAAGCCGGTCGCGGACGAGGAGGCGGGTTACTACTCGTCGATAGCCTGCTTCATGGGCGCCATGGCTTACCGCACGAAGTCGCGGGTGGAGTGGGACCGGAAGTGGGAGCTCGGTGCGTAGGGAGAAGGAGATGAGAGCGACACGGTTGTCGTTATTCCTGTGTGCTGTACTTCTGGCCGGCTGCGGACGGAAATCGGCTCCGCTGTATTCATTTGAGGCCGAATCCGAGGCCCAGGCCGCCAAGGCATCTGGGGCCACGGTGTCGCGGGTGGATCGCGGCGCAACTGACGGGAAGTTCGCGCTCTTGGTAGAGTTCCAGCCCGGCGATGAGCCGCAGATCGAGTTCGCCGCCGGCGAGAAGCTGTGGGATTGGAAGGCGAAGGGCTCGCTTATCCTCGACGTCACCAACGCGGCCGAAGAGCCGGCCGCGTTCTCCGTGGAGGTCACGGACGCAGCCGGCGCGAAAACGGTCGCAAAGACGTTCCTGCCGTTGCGGGCCGGCGAGTCTGCGAGCTTCGCGCTCCCGTTGAACTCGCCATCGCCGCTCGACATGGGCATGCGCGGCGAGCCGGCGATCCCGGGTTTCCGGCTGTTGAATGGAGACCACCAGACCGTCGATGTGAGCCGAATCGCGAAGTTCAGAATCTTTGCGGCGAAGCTGGAAAAGAGCCGCACGCTGGTGATCGACAACATCCGCCTAGGACGTGGTGTCAAATACGAGAAGATCGTGGACCGCTTTGGCCAATTTGGTCTCGAAGACTGGCCGGGAAAGCTGAAAAGCGAGCAGGAGCTCTCCAAGCGCCGCTCCGAGGAGGAAGCGGAACTGGCAGCGCGGCCTGTACTGCCGGACCGGGACGAGTACGGCGGCTGGTCGGCCGGACCGCAACTTGCAGCGGCTGGATATTTCCGGACGGCGAAGCGGGACGGCAAGTGGTGGCTGGTAACGCCAAGCGGCCACCTTTTCTTCTCTTTCGGCTTCAACTCCGTCAATTCCGAGGAAGGCGACACGGTGGTTGAGGGCCGGGAGCACATGTTCGAGTGGCTTCCGAAGCCCGGAGAGCCACTCTCGGAGCATTACGGCAAGAATTCGATGTGGATGCCGGTCGGATTAAAGATCAAACTCGCCACGGGCCGAACCTACCACTACTACCGCGCCAACCTCGAACGGAAGTACGGCAAGGACTGGTATGAACGCTGGCGTGAGATCACACTGAAACGGCTGCCCTCGTGGGGTTTCAACACGATTGCAAACTGGTCCGACCCAAGAGTGTACGAAGCGCGGCGAATCCCTTACGTGGTGACGATTGACATCGACGCAAAGATCGCGGAGGTTTCAAGCGGCAACGACTATTGGCGGCGAATGATGGATCCGTTCGATCCGGCGTTCGCGGCTGCGGTGGAGGCAAGCCTCAGGGCCGGCACAGAGAAGCGCAGAGACGATCCGTGGTGCGTCGGCTATTTTGTGGACAACGAGCTGTCCTGGGGATCGATGCGGGACGATCGGGGCCGCTACGGGCTGGCGCTGGGAGCGCTTGCGCTCGACGCCTCGTCGCCGGCGAAGCAGGCGTTCGTGGAGCAACTGCGGAAACGGCGGAGCGCTATCGGGACGCTGAACCGCGCTTGGGGAACGACTTTCGCTTCTTGGGACGCGGTGCTCGGCGAGCCGTATCAGCCGCAGGGGGAACTCAGCGCGGGCATGAAGGACGATCTCCGCGCGTTTGTGAAGGAGTTCGCTCGCAAGTACTTCCGGACCATCCGCGACTCCCTGAAGAAGCACGACCCGAACCACCTGTATCTCGGAACGCGGTTTGCGTGGTCCAGCCAGGAGAGTATCGAGGCATGCGCCGAGATCTGCGATGTGATGAGTTTCAACATCTACCGCCCGCGGGTGGAGCGGAGCCAGTGGGTCTCATTGGAGAAACTCGGCAAGCCCGTGATCATCGGCGAGTTTCACATGGGGGCGGTGGACCGGGGGATGTTTCATCCGGGGCTGGTGCGGACCGAAGACCAAGCTGCGAGGGCGGCGCTGTTCTCCGCGTACGTGCGCGACGTGATCGACAATCCGATGTTCGTGGGCTGCCACTACTTCAAGTACGTTGACGAACCGTTGACCGGGCGGCCGGGCGACGGTGAGAACTACGCAATCGGGTTCGTCAACGTCGTAGACGGCCTACACACGGAGATGATCGAGGCGTCGAGAACGCTTAGCGGGGAGATGTACAAGCGGAGAGCGGGCCAGTAGTTACGGTGTCGCCTGGAAGCGTTCTTTCCAGGCGGCGCCACGGCCGCTCCAATAACGCACGGCCGAGGCAACCGTCGCACCGGTGTAGAAGAGCGCTACCAAAGGGAGCACGGGCGCCCAAAGAACGAAGCGCCCGTAAAACCGCAGTGACGGCGCATACGTGACGGACATCAGCAGCCACGCGAGTCCGCCGAGAATAGCCGCCGGGGGCTTGGCAGTGAGGGCAAGCAGCGGCGGCAGAAGGTATGTGACGAACATCCCTGCAACCGTCCCGGCCAACAGCAGCGACGAGTAGCTGAGTTGTGTGTAAGCGGTCCGCGAGATCATTCCTGCGACGGCCGTGAAGGTCCCGTAACCTCTAATGCTGTGCGAGGCCGAGGTAAGGCCAAGCCAGATCTTTCCTCCCGAGCGCTTCACCTCGCGGGCGAGCGCGCAATCGTCGATTACTTCGCTACGAATCGCCTCTATGCCACCGGCTCGCTCGAGCGCTTCCCGGCGCGCCAGGAGACATCCGCCCGCGGCGCCGGCAGCGGTGCGACCGCGGTCGCTAATCCAGACCGGCGGGTAGAGTTTGAAGAAGAAGAACAGGAACGCCGGAACGGCGGCCTTTTCGGCGAACGTCTCACAGCGAAGCTTGACCATCAGGGAGACAAGGTCCCAACCGGACTCCGCCTTGGCGACCAGTTTCGCGAGCGTGCAGGGCGAGTGGACGACGTCGGCGTCGGTGAACCAGTACGAGTCGGGCTGGAAGGATTCGGCGCGGCGGATCCCCTCGGAGAGCGCCCAGAGTTTTCCGGTCCAGCCGGGAGGAAGCGGCGGGGCGGGGACGACCTCCAACAGGCCGGACTTGCCGGCGTCACGAGCGGCGCCTCGGGCGACATGGGCAGTGTCGTCGGTGCTGTGGTCGTCCACGAGAAAAACCTGGAAGAGCCCCGGATAGTCCTGCAGCAGCACCGAGGTGACCGCGGCGGCAACGGAGACGGCTTCATTGCGCGCGGGGATAATGACGGCGACGCGGGGCGGGGAATTGGACGGACAGGCGCCGAGGCGCTCCTCACGCATGCGCCAGAAGCCTCCGCGGGCGAGCAGAAGGTAGAACCAGATCGAAAGTGTGAACGCGGCGACGAGAAACACCAGGTCACCAGACCCGGCAGGCATTCTCCCGCACCATGGGGTCGCCGGGCTTGCAGCCGAAGGCGTCGCGGAACTCGGGCGAGTTCGCCACCACGCCGATGACGCGATAGCGGCCAGGCGAATGCGGGTCCGTCAGCGCGCGCAGGCGCGAGATCTGATCCGTTGCGTTCTGACACCACACCTGCGCGTAGCCGATGAAGAAGCGCTGTTCGGACGTGAAGCCGTCGATGGTCTTCTTGCCTCCCTCATCGGTAAGCGTGTCCATGAGCGCCGAATGCGCGAGTCGCAGGCCGCCGTTGTCCGCGACGTTTTCTCCGAGGGTCAGCTTTCCGTTGAGACGGACTTCGCCCTTGTCGTCCTTGACGGCGACGTATTGAGAATACTGCTCATCGACACAGGCGGCGCGCTTGTCGAATTCCGTCGCGTCCTGTTCCGTCCACCAGTCGGTGAGATTGCCGGACGCGTCGAATTTGCGGCCCTGGTCGTCGAAGCCATGGGTGAGCTCATGGCCGATGACGAGGCCGATGGCACCGAAGTTCACCGGGTCGTCGATGGTCCGGCTGAAGAAGGGAGGCTGAAGGATACCTGCGGGAAAGTTGATGTCGTTACGCGAACCGCGGTAGTAGGCATTAACCGTTTGTGGGGTCATACTCCACTCGGTACGGTCGACGGGCCCACCGATTTTGGCGACCTGCCGGCGCTCTTCGAAGGCCGCGGCGCGCACGACGTTGCCTGCGAGGTCGTCGCGAGCGATGCGGATGGAGCTGTAATCGCGCCACCTGTCGGGATAGCCGATGTTGTTGACGATGGCGGCGAGCTTCTGCCGGGCCTTTTCTTTCGTGGCGGCGCTCATCCAGTCGATCTGCGCGATGTCTTTCTCCATGGCGCTTTCGATTGCCTTCACCATGCGGAGGGTGCGCTCCTTGCCGTCGGCGCCGAAGTGCTTCTCTACGTAAATGCGGCCGAGCGCTTCACCGAGCGATACATCCGCGAGACGGACGCAGCGTTTCCAGCGGGGAGCGATCTCTTTCTGCCCGACGAGGTACTGGTTGTTGAAGCGAAACGACTCGTTCACGAACAGTGAGGACAGATAGTCCGCTCGGCTGCTTAGCACCTGCCAGCTCAGATAAGTCTTCCAATCCGCGACAGGCACGGACTCAAGTTGCGCGGATACCTGTTTGAAGAACTCAGGGTTGGCAACGTTTAGGGAGTCGAATTTCGGCGCACGGGAGGCTTCGAAGAAACGCGGGAAGTCGAAGTTCGGCGCGAGTTTCGCCAGCTCGGAGAGCTTCATGAAGTGGTCGCGGTTCTTCGGGTCGCGGCGGAGGGTGCGGTCCATGGAGGCGCGAGCGAGTGCGGTTTCGACGGCGAGGACCGTTTTTGCGGCTGCGGCCGAGTCTTCCTGCGAACGGCCGAGCAGGCCGAACATCCTGCTCACGTGTTCGAGGAATTTCTCGCGTGTTTCCTTCGATCGGACGTCGTCCTTGATGTAGTAGTCGCGGTCTGGAAGACTGATACCGCCCTGGTCCACAACGGCGACCATGCGGGTGGCGTCGTGCAAGTCGGCGGTGGATCCCCAGCCGAGCAAGGCGGGAACGCCCACGGTGTGCAACCGCGCCACTGCGCGCATCAGGTCGCGGCGATTGCGGATTTTTGCGACGGCGTCGAGGTCCGCCTGGATGGGACGCGCGCCGAGAGACTCGATTCGCGGCTCATCCATGCAGGCAGCATAGAAATCGCCGATCTGGCGTTCGGGACCCGGCGCCCCGGCGTCCGCGGCCTTCTCGAGAATCTCGCGAAGCAGCGATAGGTTGCGGTCGGCGAGCTCGTCGAAGCGGCCCCAGCGGGCCTTGTCGGGAGGAATGGGGTTGTTCTTTCGCCAGTTGCCGCAAGCGAATTCATAGAAATCAGTGCAGGCATTGACGCCGCGGTCGATTGCGTCGAGGTCAAAACTGACGATCTCCTTCGGCTGCACCGAAGAGGATGACTGCGGGCACACGGGAGAAGCGGCAAGAAACAGAAGTAACGACCAGATTGTCAGGCGCATGGAAACCACGACTATAACACTGGTAGCGAGAGCCGCGAATCAACACCGATGTTCCGAAGTTTCACTCGACCAGGGCGGTGACGTAGTTGATGATCGGTGGCGACTCGCCATTCAGGGTCAATCTCCCGGTACCCTGGAGTTCCAAAGCACCACTCACAATTCGTAGTGGTCCGTCGTAGTCTCCGGCAGCTTGCACAACGGTCCATGCACCCCTCGGCTGGTAGATCAATCCCTTGAATTTGGCGAATGGAGTGGCCCAAATCTGGAGCTGTGGCGAATCACTCGGCGGCGTGGCACCACCCGCACACGGACTGTCAAGACCGCCACAACTCTCATCCACGTAGCCTGCCGAGGTGTAGCCCACGTAGGAG
>DATIFQ010000290.1:0-22686 GCA_035455185.1 Bryobacteraceae bacterium
GAACTTCGAGGTCTGGCGCGAAGGGGACGTGGTTCACGTCCGCTACGGCGCAGTTACCAAGCAGTGCTACTGCCCGGCTGCCCGGTACCATCCGGTAAAGCCCCGCGACATCCACTGCGAATGCACCCGAGCCACCCACCAGACGATCTTCGAGACGGCCCTGGGCCGGCCCATCCGGGTCGAGATCGTGGAGTCCCTGCGGCGGGGCGGCCCGACGTGCCACTTCGTGGCCCACGTGGCTTGAGATCGCCCCGGCGACTCGGAGCGAACAAATTTAATACCTGCGCGTCTATATATTCGATGCTCAATGTCCTGCCAGATCTCCGCTTTGCCTTCCGCTCGATCAGGAAGTCGCCCGGATTCGCCGCAGTCGCCGTTCTGACCCTCGCTCTCGGCGTCGGATGCAACACGGCTGTCTTCAGCCTCGTCAACGCCGTCCTGCTGCGGCCAATGCCGTATTTCGACCCCGGCCGGCTCGTTCTGGTCTGGGAAAGCGCACCGTTTTTCGGCCTGAGCGACAGCCCCGTTGCCCCCGCGAACTACGCGGACTGGAAAGCTCGCAGCCGGTCGTTCGAGGAAATGGGAGCGCTGGAAGACCACTCGTACCGCCTCGTCGGCGAGGGTACGCCGGAGATCGTACAGGGCAGCCAGGTAACAGCCAGCCTGCTACGGGCGCTGCGCGTCCATCCCGTGCGCGGCCGTTTGTTCCGCGACGACGAGGACCGGCCCGGCGCCCCGAAGGTCGCCCTCATCAGCGAGGGTTTTTGGCGCCGCCGCTTTGATGCGGACCCCAGGATTACCGGCAGTACCCTCACCCTCAATGACGAGAAGCACGTGATCGTCGGTGTCCTGCCGTCCGGCAAGGAACCGCCCTCGGAGTACAGCGGCACGATGGGCGAGATCTGGACCCCGCTCGGCAGCGGATACTCCGCACAGGAACTTGCGAACCGCGGCCGGCACAACTGGATGGTTGTCGCGCGGCTGCGATCCGGAGTCTCCCTCGCGGAAGCTGACGCGGAGATGAAGACGATCGGCGTGGGTCTGGCCCGCGAGTATCCCGCGACGAACGAGAAAGTCGGCGCGTTCGTGGCTCCGATGCGCGACCACTTCGTCAGCTCGCGACGCCGCGTGCTCCTCTTGCTGCTGGGTACCGTGGCATTCGTTCTCCTGATCGCCTGCGCGAACGTCGCGAACCTGCTGCTCGCGAGAGCGACGGCGCGGACGAAGGAAGTCGCCGTACGCGCCGCGCTGGGCGCCGGAGCGTGGCAGCTTATACGCCAGTTCCTGTGCGAGAGCCTGCTGCTCTGCGCCGCCGCGACCGCAATCGGCCTTGCCGTCGCAACCGCAACGTTCCGCTTTCTCGCGCACTTCACCCCGAGCGATATCGCGGGTCTTAACGCGCTCTCCATCGACTGGCGCGTCCTCGTCTTCGCCCTCGCGATCTCCGCTGCGACCCTGGTGGTCTTCGGACTGGTTCCGCTGCATCAGGTCCGCCGCCTGGATCTCAACCAGTCACTCAAAGATAGCGCCCGCAGCCTGGCAGCGGGCTCCGGATCGCGCGGTCTGCGAGGACTGCTCGTCTGCTCCGAGGTGGCACTCGCCTTCATGCTGCTGATCGGCGCAGGCCTGCTGATCCAGACTTTCATGCGGCTGCGGAGCGTGGACCTCGGCTGCCGGACGAATAACATCCTCACGCTGCAAATCCCGCCGTCGGCGGCGTACCGTGATCCCGGCCGCAGGATTGCCTACCAGGGGGAAATCCTCCGCCGGATCACAGCGATCCCCGGAGTGATCTCCGCGGGCTTCACTAACCACATCCCGCTTGTCGTCAAGGGAGACATCAGCGGCATCGGCGCCGAAGGGCGCGGCGCAAAGGAGAGGTTTCAGTGCCGCACTCGCGTGGCCGGCCCGGGGTACCTCCGAACGATGGGCATCCCGCTGCACCGCGGCCGCGACATCGACGAGCGCGACATCGAGGGCGCGCCCCTGGTCGTTCTGATCAACCAGACCCTCGCCCGCACCCTCTGGCCCAACCAGGACCCAATCGGCCGGCGAATCCACTTCACCTCCGAGGTGTCCGCGTCAGTGATTGGCGTGACCGGCGACATTCGCCAGGCCGGCCTGGATGTGCCGCCTCAGCCGGAATTTTACGTCTCCGCGCTGCAGGCCGGTTTTCCCGTGGGCTCGCTCGCAATTCACAGCAGCGTCGAACCCGCCACCCTGGCCGCGCAGGTCCGGCGGACCATCTGGTCGGTAGACCCGAATCAGCCCATTACAGAACTGGCCAGCATGCAAGACATCCTGGACAAAGAGGTCTTCCAGCGTCGCGTCCAAACCATGCTCCTTGCCTTCTTCGCCGGCCTGGCTCTCCTTCTCGCTGCCATCGGAGTCTATGGTGTGCTGGCGCACCTTGTCGGCCAGCAGACTTCGGAGATCGGCCTCCGCATGGCTTTGGGCGCCACTCCCTCCGATGTCGCTTTCGGCGTCGTCGTGCATGGCCTCAGGCTTACCGCCATCGGCCTCGCGTTCGGAGTCGCAGGAGCCTTGGCGGTCTCGCGCCTGCTCACCACGCTTCTATTCGGCGTCAAGCCGACCGACCCCGCCACATACGCAATCGTCGCCGCCGCGCTCCTGCTCACCGCCGCGATCGCCAGCTACCTGCCCGCGCACCGGGCCATGCGGGTGGACCCGATCGTGGCGCTTAGCCGGCAATGAGGCCGATGGACGGTCGAGCCACTACCGTGTAAATCGCTCAGGCGACGATCTCTTCTTTCACAGGATCCCAGCGCAGCACGCGTCCGAAACGGTAACTGTCCACCGCCATGCGGCAGGCCATCGAGACCCGGAAGGCCAGGTCAAGCGGACAGCTCGGCTCCTTGCCGGAACGGATGCAATCCAGGAAGTTCTGTACGTGCGCAATGTCGAGATGCTGCTGTCCCTTATCGATCGCCTGTCCCAGGATCGGGGTTCCCTCGGGCCGGTTGACCCTCTGCGGCCGGTATCGAACCTGTTCGCCGCGGAAGATGGTTCCGTCGGTGCCCAGCACGTCTTCGGACACACGCAGTTCGTCGTTTCCGAAACCCGAATCCCAGGTGAACATGAGATCTCCCGGGTGAACCATCGCCGCGTTCATGGTGTCCGGCACTTCCCGTCCGTCCTTCCAGAGGAACACTCCGCCATTCGCGCAGACCTTGGAAGGAGTTTCGAGATTCAGCACCTTGTACCAGAAACACAACTGGTGTGACATGTTCTCGTAGAAGTTACCCCCGGAGTAGTCCCAGAAAAACCTCCAGTTCAGGAAACGATTGGCGTCAAAGGGGCGGTCCGGGTTTTCCCCGAGGAAAGCCTTCCAGGCGACGTGCTCGGGCGTCATGTCCGGAGGAATGGGGCGAGTCCACTGCGGCTTGCCATGCGGCGTATTGCGGTACATGTGCGAATGGATTTCGGTGATCTTGCCGGCGCCACCCGTCCGCAGGATATTCAGGGCATCGGCGACCTGGCCCGAGGAGCAGTCCTGGTGGCCGATCTGGACGGTCAACTTGGGGGCATTGCGATGGGCGGCGCGCATTCGCTTGGCGTGGGCCACGCTGAAGGCCATGGTCTTTTCCTGATAGACATGCTTGCCGGCCTGGAGCGAAGCCACGAATTGCTCGCAGTGCAGGTGCTGGGGCGTAGCGATGATGACGGCGTCGATGGACCGGTCTTCCAGCAGAAGGCGGTAGTCCATGTAGGCCTTCGCTTGCGGAGACTTGGCCATTTCCTTTGCCGGCTCCAGCCGGCCGGACCAGGCGTCTGCAAATGCCACAAACTCGGCATTGGGATCCCGCATCGACCAGATCAACTGGAGTCCCCGGAAACCGGGGCCGATCATGCCCAGGCGGATGCGGTCGTTGGCGCCGAGAACTCGCGAAGCAGAGAGCGCCATCCCTCCGGCGACGGTGGTCATCTTCTTGACAAATGTGCGGCGTGAATTCATGATTGCTCCTTTCCGTTCGGCACCGCTTGCTTACGCTCGCGGTTCACTAACACCTTGACTGTCAACACGACGATTTCCTGAACCTCACCCGTCAGGGATCTCGGACGGCTGCTCAAGCCGGCCTCGCAGCCGGCTTGAGCTCTGCGCAGCCCCACTCTCGGGGGACTGGAGGGTGGGGTTAGAACATGACCCTAAGACTGAATTCGAAAGTGCGCGGCAGTCCGTTATATCTGCGGTTGTACTGCGCACCGTAACTGTTGGCGGAATTGATCGTCATCCAAGGCCAAAGGTTGGGGTGGTTCGTTGCGTTATACGATTCAAAACGGAACTCCCCTTTGACTCTCTCTCGGATCGTGACCTTCTTGCTGATCGCCCCGTCCGTTACCCACATGGCGGGCCCGCGGAGGAAGCTGACTTGCTGTGAAAGCGTCCGGAGGTGGTTCGAGCCTGGTTGCAAGGCGGTATCCGTGTTTAGTGCGGAGACGTTGAAGAAATTGTTTGCGTCGCGCTCGCCGTTGAGGTCGCGCAAAGTCTTGCCCGGCAACAGGAGCAGGTCGGTAAGCGAGGCCGGATAGCCCTGCTGGGCCTTGAGGGTTCCCGAGACCTGCCACTCGCCGAAAATGTAGTTGAGCAAGCCGTGCCAGGAACCGCCCAGCAGCCGGCCTTTTCCGAAGGGCAACTCGTAGACGGTGATGGCGTTGAATACCAGCCCGGGGTCGGCGCCGTTGATCATTTTCGCCGGGTGCGCGTCACCCCCGTTCAGGTAATTGGTGGAGTCCATCTGTCTCTGCCAGGTAAAGTTGCCCGAGAAGCTGAACCCCCGGTGGAAACGGCGCTCGACGCGCGCCTGCAAGGAATGGAACATGCTCGAGCCGGTCGTCGCAGTGGCCTGAATCGCTCCGAACTGCGTGTAGGGCTGAAGCAGTTGTCGAACGGTGGTGGTGGCGCCGCTCAGGTTGGGCAGTTTCTCGGTCATCCCGGCATAGGGATTGGGCACTCGGGCATTGAGCACCGCCAGGTTGTCTCCATCGTACACGGGGGAATTGGACAGGTATCGTTGTGGAACCAGGTTGAGGTTCGTACATGGGACACCCGAGATGTAACATCCGTTGGTGACCGGCAGATTCACGCCCTTGGCCCCGACATAGCTGGCATCGAGAAGAACCTTGCCGGGCAACTCGCGCTGGATGCCGAATGACCAGTGCACCGAATACGGCTCCTTCGGGTTGAGATAGCCAACGAAGATGGTGTTGCCGGCGCTTAGGTCCGCGCCAAGCGAGCTTCCAACTGCCGGCAGCAGGCCGTTGGGGAACGGATTGACCAAGCTGTTCGCGTAAGTAGCGCCACCGTCCACAGAAGAGGCAATACTGGTGTCCCGGGTGAACCCGTCCTGGATGGGCAGGAAGTTGCGGCCGACTCCGAGCGAGTCATAGAAGATGCCGGCGCCGCCGCGGATCACGGTCTTATTGTCAAGCTGGTAGGCCAGGCCGGCACGAGGCAGGAATTCCTTCCAGTAGGTCTTCCAGGTGCCGCGGTTGCCGGGGCTGGCATAGATATATCCGCCCCTCACGTTGTACGCGGAGGGGAAGGCCGCCAGCCAGTCCGTAAGCGTGGCCGTCTGGGCCGGGCTCAGGTTCGCCGCCGCCGCGATATTGGCCGCATTCGCCGCATAGCCGGCCGCGGCATAGGCCGCTTGGGCCGAGGCGCCAAAGCTCTGTGCGGAGCTGGGATCGAAGCCGATTTCCATGCGGTTGTAGCGCTCCGTGGTCGGCAGCTCCAATTCCCAACGGAACCCGAGATTCAAGGTCAGCTTGGGAGTTACCCTCCAATCATCCTGGATGAACAGAGCGCCCCATTTGTAATTGGCCGAAAAGGGGCTGGCAACCCTCATCGTGGCGTTACTCGGCACTCCCAGGAGGAACGCGGCGAAACCCTGGCCGACAGGAGCGGAATTGGAGGATGGCAGCGGACCGCTTGTGTACTCGCTGCTGAACGAAATAATGGGGGCATTCACGCCCGAAGTGCTCAGGTGGTTCTGCATCCAATTCCGGATCTCGGATCCAAAGCGCACGCTGTGCTTGCCCTTTTGCCAGCCCAGGGTGGCGTTGAGGGTCTCGTTGGTGTTGTTGTCGTAGTAACCCGCAGTCCCTCCAATATTGTCAAAAACATCGCCGAAACCGATGTTCGGAAAAATGGCGCTGGATTTCGTGATCAGGCCGGTCATTTGCGGCGCAAAGCCCAGAGCCGCGTAGTCAACCCCGCTGGTCTTGGGGCCATCGTCGTATTTCTGGTAGGTCAGGCCCAGCTTCACATCGAGAACCAGGCTGGGAGAAAAGGTGAAGACATCATCGATCGCGCCCACATACGAGCTTCGGAACTGCCTTTCTCCGGCTGTTCCGTTGCCGTAGGTGTCTCCCCACCCCTCGAACCACTTATCCCAACTGAAACGCCCCATCAGGCGGTGCCTGTCGGAAAAGCTGTGATCCACGCGGCTGCTGTACGTGTCGTAGGTGTCGACCTGCGGATCGACCCAGATGTAGTTGCCTTGACCGTCGGGGCTGACTCCGGCCGAGTTGTTCGGGGAGCTTATGTACTTCAAGATGTTCGTGGCCACCGGGCTGATCCTGCTGGCAGGGATCTTGTTATCGGGAAATGGAGAACGGCTCAGATCGGCGTGCTCCCTGATCGAGGAAGGATCGTAGATCTGGTATTGGCCGCCCAAGGCCAATAGAGCAGAGAAATCGCCGTTTCTTTGCGCCTCGGTCGGCACGGAATCCTGGCTCGACGAAGGCGTCCTGAAGGGGTGCCTCTCCATGGTGAAGAACCAGAAAGTCTTGTTGTGGCCGTCATAGAGCTTCGGCAGGACAACCGGGCCGCCCAGCGAGAAGCCGTACCGATACTGTTCGGCGCTGTTGTAATACACGTAGGAGCGGTTGAAAGGATTCTGCGCCGCGATGGACGACGGGTAGAACTGGTAGTGCGCCTCGCCGTGGAGGGCGTTGGTGCCCGAGCGGCTGACCATGTTGAAGACCGCGCCGGAGGTGTGACCCTGGGTCGCGTCGTATACGTTGGTCTGGATCTTCATTTCTTCGACTGCATAGCTGGAAAGGCTGATGGCCGGCCGCGTGTATCCATTCGCCGCTCCGTTTTGCCCGGGCCCGCCCACGCTCTCGTTCGCAACACCATCTAACGTGATGCTGTTGTGGGCCAGGCCGGCGCCGTTGGAGCTCACCATCGTCAGGCCGTTATTCCAGGCCGGGTAGGGCGTGCGCAACTCTCCCTGCTTCGACATGCCCGGCGCGAAGGTGAGAAGCTCCAGAGCCGAGCCGCCTTGGATGGGAATTTCGTCCAATTCGGCTTTACTGATGGTCGCGCTCTGGCTCGCTTCGGTCGCCTGCAACACCTCCGCCGAAGCGCTGACCTGGATCGTTTCATTTGTCCCGCCCAACTGAAGCCGGATGTTCAGCTCGACCGTTTCCGCCACACGCAGTTCAAGGTCGGAGCGGGCGTAGGTTTTGAACCCCGCATTACTGGCGGTCACGTTATAGCGGCCGGGGATCAGATAGGGGATTCGGAAGGCGCCGGACTCATTGGCGACGGTCCTGGCGACGACGCCGGTCGCAATATTGGTGACTTCGATTGTCGCCCCAGGGATCACAGCAGCGCTGGGGTCGGTCACGGTGCCGGTTATAGTGGCGCGGGACTCCTGTGCGTGAGCCGCGTTGGGTGTCAGACCGGGAAGCGCAAGCAGCGACACTCCCGCGAGCACGATTCTTGCCAAGTGTCTCATCTGAGCCGAGACCTCCTGTGGAAAATGAACCTAGCCCATACTCAAAGGGGGGAGGCCCCGTGCGCAAGTCAATTCGCGGCGAATTCGCCGTGTCTTCTCCGTTCGTTAACAACGTTCGTTAACGGCGTTTACGGCCTGTTTATCATGTGTTAGACTTGTCCCAATCTTGGTAGTGAACCAGGACCGAGTAGGGTGCGCTGGCGCCCTGGACCGAGCCGGGGCTTTGGCCCGGCTCTTTTCGGCCCCCGGCGGGTGGCCAGAGATCGGCCGCGGACAAGGGGGTCCCTTCCACAGAATTTGCGGCATTCGTCGTTTGGAGGCGCAAAACAGGCCGGAGTCATGAAAGAGGCTGATCCAAGTGAACGGCCAGGCCTTGTGACCGGCCCCCAGCCTGACGCGCGCGACCTTCTCGTGGAACGCGTGGCGGCTGGTTCCGCGTTTGGAAAATCGAACCGTCTGCGTGAGTTGTTTCTATTCCTCTGCAATCGGAAATCGACCGATCCAGGAGGCGCGGTCCGGGAGCAGGAGATCGGAATCCAGGTTTTCGGTCGCCGGCCGGACTACGACACGTCGCAAGACGCCATTGTTCGTGTGCAGGTTTCCCAGCTCCGCAAGAGGCTAGAGCAGTATTTCGCCTCCGAGGGCCGGGACGAGCCGGTGGTGATCGAGATTCCCAAGGGGGGCTACACGCCGGTCTTCCGCAGCCGCGAGCCAGATTCCTCGCCGGATCGGCCCTCAGAGTTGCTTCGAGCGCACGTGCCACGCCTGGGGAAGCGGTGGATTGTAGTGCTCTCGGTTTTGGCCGCGGCTGGGGTTCTGGTGGTAGCGGGACTCGTGTTTGGGCCCTGGCACCTAGGCAGTTCGGCACGCTGGGCCCGCAATGCCGGTCCCGGGGCAACTGTAGATCGTCTGTGGTACCAGATCTTCGACAACGGGCGCCCAACCTGCATCGTTATCTCTGACGCGATGCTCGGATTGTTCGAGGACGCGATCCAGCGTCAACTCTCGCTGAACGAATACCGGGACAAAGTTTTCAGCCGTCTGAGCGACGAGCGACTGAAGGACCCGGCGGAGAAAGCCAGGTGGAGGGAGCAGGTTGGGGCGTACTTCACGCACATTTCCGACGCCCGGTCGGCGGCGAAGTTCTCGGTGCTCAACGCGGCGCGAAACCTGTCCACGGAGATCGTCTTCGCAGGGGACTTTGCGGTGAGCTACCTTCAGTCGCACAACCTCATTCTGGTGGGCACCCGGCGGACGAATCCCTGGGTGGACATGTTCGAGGATCAGTTGAACTTTCGTAGTGTATTTCGAGAAACGCCGCCGATGTTGTCCTACTTTCAGAATCGGTCGCCCCGCCCGGGCGAGAGCGCGATTTATGCGGTCCAATGGACGAAGCAGGGGTACTGCCGGGTGGCCTTTCTGCCAAGCCCTGGCCGAAGCGGTAATGCTCTGCTGATCTCGGGCACTGACATGGCGTCCAGCGAAGCAGGCGGGCAATTCATCAGCAGTGAGCACTGGATCCAGACGCTGTGTTCATCACTGGGACTAGACCGGAATGCGCGGTTTCCCTATTTCGAGGTTCTGCTCAAAGTCGACTACATGACCTGGAACACTCCGAAGATCGAGCTGGTTGCCCACCGCACCTTCAAATTCTGAATTCGTGAGTCGATCACCGTCCGGCATTACGAAAACTGCTTTCGGCCGCAGGGCGCCGGGCGTTCCGTAATCCACGCCGAATAGTGCCGTTGCCACAACGGGTGTCGAAAAACTATCGAACTGGGGACGTGGGCGGACCGTATAAACGAGTATGTGGACACGCCGGGACGTCTTCGCGTCTTTTTTGACCCGCGTTGGGGCGAGTGCCATCTGCGCCCGCAGTGGGTTCTGTGCAAAGCAGGAGACCATCTTCGAAAACAAGATGATCTCATCTGGCAACAACTACCCTTCTCTCAACATTAGAGCGAACCAGCTCACTGAGATCTGTGTGGCTTTACACCGCCGGAAGGCAGTGGCATCGATCGAGCGCGATCTCGGGATCTCGCCCGCAGAGCTTCGCAACAGGATCGATTCTCTGGTCACGGCGGGGCTGGTCAAAAGATCGCCTTCCGGCCAGTTTCTTCCGACGTTCATGGTCGTCACGCTTGAGGACGCCAAATGGATGGCGCCGCCGGAGGACATGGTGCAAGCGACCGGCCGTCTCATCGCTGACAGGCTCCCCGATATCCGGGCGCGGGCCGAGTCGATCCCGACAATCCGCCGGGCCGGGTTCTCCCAAAATGCTTTCCTCATTTTGAGCAACGTTCTCCTCGATAACTGGCAGATTGAGAACGTGGAAACGGAGTTTCTGAAAGCGGAACGGCCATTGCGTAACGGAAGCAGGTACTACTACGCAATCTTCGAGAAGCCAGCCAATCAACGGAGCGAAGCGTTCGGCATATACGGAAACGGGGGAGGCACTATGGGCAAGGTTCGTCTAGGTGTCTACGGGAAGCGGAGATACGACGGCAGCACATTGCTTTTCCCGTCAAAGGAAGAGTTCGCACGGCTGTTCGAGTTGCCGGCGCAGGCGGATGTCAAGGCCGAAGCGGGCGCCCTGCTGGAGCACATGGTTGCGTTTGCGCGGACGGGAGAAGACCACCTGAGCGCAACGCAGAAGGCGGGGCTGGGCAAGTTAGGGCTTTTCGAAAACGGCGAACTGCGGGTTACGGTGTTCAGTGGCGCCGAGGAGAAGGAATTGGGGGACGTGGCCGCACTATTGACCCCTTCTTTGCTGGGCTTGCTCAAACGCCGGCGGGCCGGATTGCAGAGCGCGCACGGGCGCTCGCCGTACAGGGAAGAGGTGACCTTCAACGAGTTTTTCATCTGGTGGTATCACTTCTTCTATTCGGCCACGACTGACTGGCTCGCGCACAAAGGCTTGCTTCAGATCCCACGTTCTGGAAACACGACGTACCTGATTGCAGATTAACGGCTCCTGTACTGGTGTTACGGCGAAGCGCCTTCTCCATTTTCAGCTGAACCGGAACACTACCACCAGAACCACTTGCGCTGGGGTTGCGGAAAACCGTCCAGAATCCAGAGGTCAGATTTGAAGGATGCCGCCGTAGTGAAGAAACTCTTCCCATCGGGAGCCAGGCTGCCGGATAGCGAGTAATTCACGGGGCTATCGAAGCGGACGAACTCATCGTATTCGGCGACCCTGTGCGATTTCCCGGTTTCGACATCTATGGCATCCAACCACGCCTTTTGCCCCGACCGGGAGGACGCTTCGTAAAGCGTCGAGCCATCATGTGACCAGACAAGCACAAACCCTCGCGAGGTAGGCCACTCGGGAGACGGTATGGTCCGGCGATGGCTTCCATCGGGTGACACGAGCAGCAACATGCCATCGCGATGACCGCACGCGATCCAGCGGCCATCGGGCGACCAGAGTGGAGACGTGTTGCACACCATCAACGTTTCCGCAAGAATTCGGGGCGGCTCCCGGCTTCCCACCCGCGCTACCGCTACGACTTTGCCTCCGCTGGGGCTGACCTGGCATACCAGCGACGAACTGTCGGGTGACCACGAGGCCGCGGTGTACTGAGGGTCGCCAACGGGGATCGCGAGCGACGGCGCGCCGCCGGCTGCCGGCGAAATCCAGAGCCTTGCTCCACGCCGGTACGCGACGCGGCTGCCGTCGGGCGACAGGGCTACGTCTGAGAACGGAACCGGACTACCCGGCGGGAAGTCGCTCTGTCTCACCAGCGGGCGTTCCCAACCGGCCGTCATGCTGCGCAACCAGATCTCGGATTGGCCGGAGCGATCGGTAACGAACGCCATCTTGTCGCCGGACGAGGATGGAGAGTACTCGTCCATCGAAGTGCTGAGCGCGGGACGGAACGGCGAGCCGTCCAGCGGCACGCGCACGATGTCGAAGTCGGTCCGAACGGCGGAGAACATGACGCGACGCCCGTCAGGCGAGACAGACGGGTACTGGATCGAGCCGGTGAATGCCGGTGTGGTCAACTGGTGCATGCGGTCCCTCTCGACGTCCCAGAAGTACAGCGCAGCCGAAGGGGTGGTTACACCTGTCGAAACCAGATGCCGTGAATCGGGCATCCAATCGAACTGCGGCACTCTCATCCGGCGTTGCGGCGAGAGCTGCCTCGGTGTCGCGTCGGTTCCGTCGGGCCAGGGCAGAATCCAGGTTGCGGAATCGCCAATTCCGGTCCGCCAGCCGCTTAGCGCAATTCGAGTTCCGTCCGGCGAAAAACGCAGGAATACCGGCATGAAGGCGCCCACCATCTGGAAGGGCGCGGGCGTGTACTTGCGCGGACGGGCGCCCGGCGGCTTCGAAATCCAAACCGAAGTGTAAACTCTTCCTCCTTCTTCAATACGTCTCCAGATCGCCAGCGTTTTTCCGTCTGGTGAGATCGCGGCGGCCCGCACTTCCTCCTCAAGGATGCGCTGAGGCTGCCCTCCGGCGAGAGCGATCGACCACAAAGCGTTGCCACTCATGAAATAGATTCGATCGCCCTCGGGTGACCAGAACACCGGCGATATTACGTTTGTCGCTGCTACGCCCTCAGGAAGACTTGTCAGTTGAGCGGGAGTTGCCGCGTCCAAACCACGCACCATGACCTGCACACGGCCATTGATTTCTTTCAGGTACGCCACGCTCTTGCCGTCTGGCGACCAGGCTCCCATCACTTCCAACTCAGGGTCGGTGGCGAACGGAGTGAACCTGATATTCGAAATCTCGACCGGTTCGGACCGCGTCGAGTACAAGACGACCGAAAGTATGGCGAGCACGACGACGGCAACACCGAGCGCCCGTATGATCCAAACGGTTCTGTGATGACGCGCAGGCGGGAGCTGCGCAGTCGGGGGGGCCTCTTCCTTTGGTTGCTCGGACGGGGTGACATCGGCAATAGCTCCGCGCGCGGCTTCGGTGGGAATCCGCTGGCTCGACAGCGGCGCTTCAGGTTGGATCGCTTCGACAGGCGCGACGAAGCGATATCCACGACGAGGCAGGGTTTCAACGAAACGCGGGGTGTCGGCCGAATCCGAGAGGGCGTCCCGCAGTCGCATCACGGCGTTGTTCACGCCGTGCTCGAACTCCACGACGGTCCCGTCGGGCCAGAGTTGCTGGCGGATCTCTTCCCGGCTGATCAGTTGACCGGGACGCTGCACAAGCAGCGCCAACACTTCGAGGGACTGATAGGGGACGCGAAGCCGGATACCTCTTTTCCGCAGCTCCCGCGCACACAAGTCGAGCTCGAAAACACCGAATTTGACAGATGGCACCGGATCCACTCAGAGGATATCATGTGCCAGAAATGGGATCTAGGACAATAAGATCCTTATTTTTCAATTGCTTATCTTGGGACATACGCACGAGTGGCAATGCATCGAACCGTAAACGGAATTCGGCCAAAGTTAAGGCGGTAGATTCCTTTTTACCTACTGATTCAGGAGTCCAATACCAATGTCGAAACACTGCGTACTCGCTTTGCTGCTCATAGCGCTCCTTGGACTGCCGGCTTGGCCGCAAGCCAGCACCGGGGCCGTGAGCGGAACGGTCCGCGACCTGACGGAAGCCGTGGTCCCGAGTGTGACGGTCACACTCGTCAACACGGCGACCGGAGGCGCGTCCCGAACTGTTACCAATGAAGTCGGTCTTTATACGTTTCCTGGTGTCGTGCCGGGACCGTACCGGCTCAGCATCGCACATGAGGGTTTCGAGAGATTCGAAGTCGCCCTCACCGTGCACGTGGGCGAGAACCTCGCTGTCGATCCGCTACTCAAACCGGGGCAGACCGCAACCACGGTCGAGGTTCGCGACGTCACGCCGATCGTAAAACTCGACAGCCCGACCCTCGGACACGTGCTCGAGCGCCAGAGGATCGAGCAGTTGCCACTCAACGGGCGCACCATCACCACACTGCTCAACACTGTGCCCGGCATGGAAGGCAACCGCGCCTACGGCCTGCGGGAAGGCTCGCAGGACATGATCCTTGACGGCGCCACCCTGACCGACCGCAACTGGGGCGGCAATCCAAGGCGCCAGCCAGGCCTGGATTCCATCCAGGAGTTCAACGCCGAAGACAGCGGCGCCTCGGCGAAGTTCAGCCGCCCAACCCCGATTCTCTACTCCACCCGAAGTGGAACCAACGATTTCCACGGCTCGCTGTTTGAGTTCAACCGCAACAACGGTTACGGTAAGGCGCGGCGCCGCGAAGAAGGCAACAAGCCCTCGTTCCTGAACAGAAACGAATTCGGCGGCACGGCCGGCGGGCCCGTGTGGCTGCCAAAGCTTTACGATGGCCGCAACCGCACCTTCTGGTTCTTCTCCCACGAGGCTCACCGCAACATCGCGCCCTACTCTGCGGAATTCGAGGTTCCGACCGAAGCCATGCGCAACGGCGATTTCAGCCAACTCTACGATGATGCGGGACGGTTCATTAAGATCTACAATCCCTGGACAACCGACCCGAATACCTGGTCGCGCGAGCAGTTCTCCTACCAGGGACGGGCCAATGTCATCGATCCGGCCTTGATGAGCCCGCTCGCCAAAAAGTTATTCGACATCACGCCGGCGCCAACCCATCCGGAGGTGAATCCACTCGTCGATTCAAACTGGATTGGCCCCGTGCCCGACACGACCCGACAGTGGACACTCACAACTCGCCTTGATCATCGTTTCTCCGACAATGACCAGGTCTATGTTCGATATACGCAAGGCTCGCACCACCAACTGTCGCAATTCTATGGTCAGCCGATGCTCAACAACGTCGCCGGCCTGAGGAACGTCACCGCCCCGAACCGGAGCGCCGCCGTTTCCTGGGTCCGAACCCTTTCGCCGACTTGGTTCAACGAGCTGCTCGTTTCCTTCAATCGTGAGAATGCTTTCTCCGGCACCGGCGAGCCTGGCGTCAGGTACGCCGCAGAGCTCGGCTTGCCGAACCCATTTAACAGGGAAGGCTGGCCAGCCATTTACGAAACTGGCCTCAGCAACTACTACTTCGAGACGGAGAATACCAAGAGAACTCCTTTCACGTATGCGCTGATCGACGATAACGTCACCAAGGTGATCGGCCGGCACGAGTTGCAGCTCGGAGGGCACTACCGTTTCGACCAGCTCAACTACATGTATGAGCAGCAGTACACGCAGGGCGAGCACCAGTTCGACACCCTGTCAACGGCGCTGTATGACCCGAGCTCTCCACGCTCCGAGCCCTACGAGGTGCAGAACACCGGCCAATACCTCGCCAACATGTTCATCGGCTCGACGAACTACTCGGCGAACTTCGACCGCGGATACTTTTACGCACGCTCGAAAGAGTATGCGTTCTACTTGCAGGACAGGTTCCGAGTAACGCCTCGACTGACGCTCAGTCTCGGCCTCCGCTGGGAGTACTGGCCGCCCTACCGCGAGAAGTACAACATGCTGGTCGCCTATGACCCTGACCGCAAAGCGGCCGTGCTCGGCTCGGATCTCGAATCCATGTACCGCGTCCAGGCCGCGCTTCCCTCGATCGTTGATCGCTACCAACAGCTCGGTCTCCAGTTCCTGTCGTATCAAGAGGCCGGCTGGCCTGAAAGACTGATGGATAGCACTCGGAAGAATTTCGGTCCCCGGCTGGGCTTCGCCTATCGGCTCACCAATGGGGACCGCGCCGCCGTCCTTCGTGGCGGCTACCGTGTCTCCTACTTCCCGATCCCGATGTCGACCTGGGGCCAGCGGCAGCGCATGAACGTGCCCAGCCACGCCCGCTTCACGAACTATTCGGCTATCGACTCCTGGGAATCGCCGGATGGGATCTCCAACTACAGCCTCCGCTCGGCGCCCACCATCATTGCCGGCAAGAATAGCATCGACGCGATCCCTACCAATGACGCCAGCTTCATCGCCCGCGGTCAGGGATCGCTCAGCTATTTTGCCAAGGAACAGCCCGACACGCGCGTTCAGGACTGGAACCTGACACTCGAGAAAGAGGTCCTGCCGGATACGGTCGCACGCGTCGCGGCAGTCGGAAACCACACCTCCAATCTCGAGCAGTACTATCGTTACAACGAAAATCCGCCCGCCTACGTTTGGTACGCGCGAACCGGATTGCCCAGACCATCAGGCGAGTTCGGCAATGTCGCTATGCGGCCCCACGATCAGCAAGTCCTCGGGACCATCGAAGAGTTCCAAAAGAGCGGCTGGTCCAACTACAGCGGCGTGCAGTTCGAGCTTGAGCGCCGCTTCAACAAAGGCTACGGCTTCCAGGTCTTCTACAACATTCACAACGTCCTGGGCGCCGGCGGTGGTGGTTATGGAGTCTACATCCTCGATCCCACCCAGTTCCTCCCCGGCGCAGTGCCGGAAGATATGCACGACCGCGCCCGGTTTCTCAACTACCGGCGCGAGCGCGACTACCCAAAGCATAGTGTTCGATGGAACTGGGTCGCCGAACTGCCTTTCGGTAAGGGTAAGCCATTCGGGGGCAATGCCAGCGGCGCTCTCGAGAAGTTAATCGGCGGATGGCAGATCTCCGGCATGGGCTATCTGCGCAGCACGTATTTCGAGCTGCCCACAAACCTCTATCCAACCACCGGCAATCCGGTCGAGATCTACGGCTACAAGTATCCGATCCAGGACTGCCGTAGTGGAACCTGCCGCTCTGGCTACCTCTGGTGGAATGGTTACATCCCGCCACACAAGATCAACAGCTACGACGCCAACGGACAACCCAACGGCGTGATGGGTGTCCCCGAGAGCTACCGGCCCGCTGGACAGCCGCTCAATCCGTGGCCGGCCAATCCGGATCCAGCCGATCCGATGTACGACTCGTACGGAACGAACCGCGTCTGGGTCACGCTCAACGACGGTTCCCGCCTTCAGACCGACTACAACGACAACCTTCACCCCTGGCGCAACCAGTACTTCCCGAGCGTGCGCCAGTGGAGCATGGATGCGCAGCTTTCCAAGCGCATCCCGATCACGGAGCGCGTCGCGCTCCAGATCAAGGTCGATGCCTTCAACGTGTTCAACGCTCCCAACAACTTCTTCCGCGGATGTGCGACTTGCAGCGACGGCATCATCTCGACGTTGTCGTCCGCTCCTGGTTATGCAAACTTCTACCCGAGAGAAATGCAACTCGGGGCACGTTTAACCTGGTAGTCCTTTCTTGACCGACGGAACGGGGCGAGCGTGGAATGTGCGCCCCGTTCTGTTCCGCTGTCTTGTAGTCAACGCCTGGCCGGCAGGATCGGTTTCATCCAGGTCGGCCTAAGAATAAGTTCGGCAGGAAAGCCGATGACGCACGAGTTCGACGGCAAGAAATACGAGAGGGCATCCACTCACCAAAAGGAATGGGGAGCGAAGCTCATTGTGGAACTCTCCCTGCAGGGAACCGAGCGGGTTCTTGATCTTGGCTGCGGCGATGGCACTCTCACCGCACAGCTTGCGGATCTTGTTCCCAGTGGCGAAGTGATCGGCATCGACGCCTCCCATGGCATGATTGACGCAGCGCAACGGAAAAGCAGAAGGAACCTGACATTCCTCGTGACGGACATCAACGATATGGATTTCGTCGAACAGTTCGATGTCGTGTTCTCAAATGCCACACTCCACTGGGTCAAAGATCACGGCATCCTGCTCCGTAACGTCAACCGCGCCCTGTGCGTCGGCGGGAGGCTTCGCTTCAACTTCGCTGGAGAGGGAAACTGCCCCCATTTCTATAAGGTTATTCGGGAAGCGATGTTGCTGGAGGCGTTCGCGGATTACTTCAGCGAGTTCGTATGTCCGTGGTACATGCCATCCGTCGATGAGTATTCCGCCGTGGTGAAAGCAAGCGGACTGGGCGGTGCGCGAGTCTGGGGCGAGAACGCCGACAGGTTCTTTCAGAACGCAGAACAGATGACGAACTGGATCGACCAACCCAGTCTTGTGCCGTTCCTCGTTCGCGTCTCCGACAGGAAAAAGGGCGCATTTCGGGAATACGTAGTCAGAAGGATGATCGAGGAGACACAGCAGGACGACGGACGGTGCTTTGAGACGTTCCGTCGAATCAATGTGTACGCCACCACATGAGCATCGCCGAACCCCCGATCCAGACGACGCCTTACGGCGCCTCTGATCGGCACCGTTAGGGAGCCACAACGCTCGGTCGGTTCCGCCGATTCCCCTCAGCCCAGCGAGACGGTCTTCAGGTCGATCTTGTCGGGGTCGCTCACGCCGAGGCCGAGCAGGCCGGCGAGCTCGATGTGCTCCGGTTGCATCCGAACGAACACGCTGTCCTCGTCGGCGGGAGCGAGCGCGATCGTCTGCATGCCGGCCTGCACGCGCTTGTCGTCAATAACGCCCAGACCGATCGTATCCACCGCGACGGGATCGGTAGCGAAGTATAACGTCTTGTGCTCCCAAAGGTACTTGCCCACCCTGCTGCCTGGCCCTCCGTGGTAGGCCGCCTTGACACCGTCGATGATATTGAGCACGGTCTTCTGCTTGATCACCGGAATGTCGATGACGGTCGGGATAAACATCCCGCAAGAGTTGTTCGAGCTGCTCACGTGGCTGCGGGCGACATTATTCACGAGACCGTGCGACAGGTTCTTGAGAGCGATCGTCACTCCCGCCGACTGGTGATGCTTCACCACGCCGAGATTGATCAGTTTATTCGCTTCCTTCGTCAGCAGGCGGGCCACGTAGGACCGCCGGTGATGGGGATTCGTGGGATTCGCCTTGGCCTCCACCAGCGCCATCTCCATGTAGTGATCCGGGTCGTATCCTTCCATGTCCAACTGGAACGGAGCGACCTTCTTGGTCGCATAGCTCCAGCGAACGCCTTCGGGCAGCCACTTGTCGAAGCCGCCGCCCAGGAACTGATCGTAGTAGCGGTCGTAGGCGATGATGTCGTTCCGCTTGACTCCGGCTTCCTCGAGCCCCGCGACGATCTCCTGGAACACCTCCGGCGCGGAAATCAGATAGGGCTGGCCGACGGGGTTTACCTTGATGATGACGACATCGCCGGGTTCGAAGAATAGACGCCAGGCATCCATCCAGGCGGGCGCACCGGTCAGTTCCATCATCCCCCGGCGCATCATCGCGCGGACCGGTTCGCGCTGGTAGGTCCCGGAAATCACACTAGCCGGGTGTCGCACCGCAACGACGCGGCCGGGGTACGGCCCGGGAATCCCCAGTTTCTTTTTCGGCGATCTCTCCGCGAGGCCGCGGGCGACCGGGAGACCTGTGGCCATCAAGGCTCGATTGATGAACTGCCGACGTTCCATGTTGTCAGACCCCTTTCCGGACTCGCTTTGACTTCCATTTTGGCGTTCCGGCTGGGGGAAAGTCCACTTGCTTCCCGGATCGCGGCCCAAAATGTGCATAATTGTGTTATTGGCCCAAAAGGCCGGGCGCAATGGATCAAGTTGGGGGGTACATGGGAAATCCGGGGAATTCTTTGCCCGATGCACAGTCTGACATCGTGGGGACGCCGCTTCAGGAGCCGAACGGCGGCAAGCGAATCGTGCTGAGCGCGCCGCTCACGGAGACGGTCGACCACGCAGGGTACTTCATTCAGATGGCTCTCGCGTCGCTTCCCGCGCGGCTTGAGGGCATCATCAACTCGAGATACCCGCGATGGAGGGACCTCGAGCGCAACAGCGATGGTTCCGCACGGTGGATGCCGGCGGGCGTCCGGCTGCTTGAAGCGGCGCTGCTCCGGCAATATCCGCGGGAGGAACTGGTCGCCTGTTACCCGGATGACCTGGAGCGGTTTATCGGGCCCAAGACAAAGCTGGTCGCCGTTTCGACCCACAACCCTCTCGGGGTCACGTTTGCGGCGGGCGTCTACACCTCCGTCTTCGGTTCCTCACGGGAACCCATCAATTCGCACTACGCCAAGCAACTCTTTGCCACGATCAAGGCGAATCCCAACCGGGCGAACTTCAAAGTGATCGTTGGAGGCTCGGGAGGATGGCAGATCATTCAGACGGATACTTGGGACGAGTTGGGCGTCGATTGCGTAGTCGAGGGGCGCAGCGAATCCGAAGATACGATGGAGCTCATCCGGCGGGCGATCCGCGGGGAGCCGCTTCCCCGCAAGCTGGAGGTCGCCCATCCGAAAGACCGCGACAGCATTCTGGTTCCGGAAAACCGGACGACCTTCGGCGTCGTTGAAATGACGACAGGATGCGGACGCCGCTGCAACTTCTGCGTGCCCGACCTCAATCCCCAACTCGACGTAGCGAAAGAGAAGATCATGCGGGGCGTATTGACAAACGTCCGCCAAGGGAACACGCAAATCTCACTCGCCACGGAGGACATGTTTATCTGGGGCCAAGTGCGCACTGGAGTGCCGTTTTACTTTCCCAATCGCGAAGCGCTGCTCGATCTTTACTCCGAGATCGTTGGCACTCCCGGCGTGGAGAAACATCTTCTCAGCCACGCCACCATAGCGCCCTCCGTTGTGGATCCCCTCCTGATCGAGAAGCTGTCGGACGTTCTCCTCGACAAGAGCCCGATCCACCTGCCGACGCACAGCTCTCACCCGCGAAAGAAAATCCTGAGTCCGCTGATCGGGCTGGAGACCGGATCGGTCCGACTCGCCCGGGCGATCATGCCCGGCAAGGCCGTTCCCTTTTCGATCGACGACTGGCCGAGCGTCGTGGTGCAGGGGCTGACCGTCCTGAACCGCAACAACTGGTTTCCGGTGATGACGTTGATGATCGGAAACCCGGGCGAGACGGACGAAGACGTTAAGGCAACGCTCGATCTGGTCTATGAGATCGAGCGGAGAGGGCTGTTTGCATTCCTCGTTCCCTCCATATTCACACCGCTGCACGACACGCGCATGGAGAAGAAGAAGGGGGTCACGGAAACCCGAAACCTCAGTCCCTTGCAGTGGCAACTGATGATGAAATGCTGGAAGATGAACCTCCGGCCCGGGCAATACAGTTGGTGGGGACCGACGGCCTGGCGATTGGGTGCGATTGGTCTCTGGCTGTACAAGCTTCGCCGCGTAAACGGGCCGAACTTCACCTGGCCCTTGCTAATGTTTGCCAGCGCAGTTCCCGAGCGGGTAATGGAGCGCATGGGCAAGATCTACATCGGCAAACCTATAGCGATCAAGAGCCGAAAGGAGCTGCTCGCTACGGTCAAACGGGAGCACTGGGTACACCTTCGCCGCGACACCGGGGACCTGCCAGACGACTACGAGGCATCGGTCACCGTAGGTCGGGCTTCCTCCGCTTTCCGGGTGACCTCCGCGAGTTGAACGCCTACTTCAGCTCCGCCAATTTCACATCGAGGAAGGCGAGAGAATCCTGAAGAATCTTCCGGTATCGGGGATTCCGGCATTCTTCGAGGTCGTGCAGAACCCGCGTGCGTGATAGCAGCAGGTTCGCCTTCTCACGTCGGTGCTCAAATTGTTCCGGAGTCAGTTTTCGTTCGCCGCCATGCTGGCGGCCGTCTAGGTGTGAATCGATTTGTGATTCCACAGATTTGCTTTCCCAACCTCGGGCCACACTTTCATTGTAATGCCATTACGGACAGGCTGCGTTCCGATGACAGCAGGCGCGCTGTGCTATAAACGCCGGAGGAGGATCTTAATCTTGTCATCCAGTCGTCGGGACTTCGTAAAGACAGCCGCCCTCGCCGCCGCACCGGCGGTCCGCCCCGCGTGGGGCCAAAGCAGCCCGAATAACCGCATCAATATTGGCGTCGTCGGATTTCACGGCCGTGGCCGGGATCACTATCGCGAGTTTGCCCGGATGCCCAATGTGAAGGTCGCTTACCTTTGCGACATCGACGAGCGGCTTTATCCAGGCGCCGTCGCGGAGATCGAGAAGATGGCGGGGAACAAACCGGAAACCTTCGTCGATCTGCGGAAGATGCTCGAGAAGAAGGACCTCGACGCGATTTCGATCGCCACTCCGGACCACTGGCACGCCCTTCAGATGATCTGGGCTTGCCAGGCGGGCAAAGACGTGTACGTCGAGAAGCCCGTCTGCCACAATCTGCGCGAAGGCCGCAAGATGGTGGAGGCCGCGCGCAAATACAACCGCATCGTCCAATGCGGGCTGAACCGGCGCAGCGAAGCTCGTACCCGCACCGGTGTGCGCTTCGTACAGGAAGCGAAGTTCGGGTCGGCATACCGCGCCAAGGCGGTTGTGTATCGGGGCCGCACGAGCATCGGCCGGGTGCAGGAGTCATCGATTCCCAACGGCGTGCACTGGGACCTGTTTCTCGGGCCGGCGCCGTACCGCGCCTTCACGCTGAACCGTTTTCACTACGGTTGGCACTATTACTGGGATACGGCCACGACCGAGGTCGGAAACAACGGCGTCCACGCCATCGACGTGGTGCGATGGGCGACGAACAGGAACGTGCATCCGGTCAAGATCCATTGCGCGGGAGGGCTTTTCGCGGACAACTCCGAGCAGGAGACGCCGAACGTGCAGAATGCGTCCTACGAGTACGCGGACGGCACGCTGCTGGAACTCGAGGTCACAACCCTTCCGAGCCCGACATTCGGTGGCGTTCACATGGGCGAATTTTTCTACACGCCGCAGGGTTATGTGACGTCGGCGAACAAGTGGTCGACGGTGGTTGGCGAGTTTACGGTGCGGAACCGCCCGAATCCTCCCAGTGGCGTCGACGAACGCATGGGGAACATCAGCTTCCCGAACATCGCCTACAAACCGGGGCCGGTGATCCCGGAGTCCACGGAGACGGAAGTGAGCCACTTCCAGAACTTCATCGACTGCGTGCGGTCGCGGAAACGGGAGGATCTGCACTGTGAGATGATCGAGGGACACATGTCCACATCGCTGTGTCATCTGGCGAACATCGCATTCCGAACGGGGCGGAAGCTGACCTTCGATCCGGCGGCCGAGACCTTCCCGGGCGACGCCGAGGCCAACGCCCTGCTGACCCGCAAGTACC